>JBBSPE010000064.1:0-22876 GCA_038259155.1 Gemmatimonadales bacterium | reverse complement strand
AGCTTGAGCAGCAGGACCAGGAGTGGGGAGAGCAGTCTGGGCATGTCGGGAAGGTAGCCGGAGACATCGCTCAGGTGCTCACCCACTCGGCAGCGCCCTTGGCGTCCAGAAACTTGCAATCGAACTGCAAATTCCTGGCAGCTGCCGGATGGACCGCTGGGTCAGTCCCGAAGCACGTCTCCCAACTGCCCCACCGGCGGACCGCCCACCAACCCCTCCCCCAACGTCCCGCCTGCCTCCGTCACCCCCCGCTCCAACCGCGTGATCCCAAACCCCGTCCGCGCATACAGCGCCGCAATCGTGAGCGAAAACACCGGCCCGAGATAGCAGAACATCGCCCACGGCGCGTAGGCCACCGTGGGCACGCCCAACGTGGTGGCCATGAACACGGCCGACACGGTCCACGGCATGAGCACCTCCGTGATGGTGACGGAGTCCTCGAGCGACCGCGACAGGTTCTGCGGCGCGAGGTCGCGATCGCGATACGCCTGCTGAAACAGGCCGCCCACCACCAGCATGGTCACGCCGCCGTGGCTGGTGAGGCTGATCATGGTGAGGCCCGCCGCCATGGTGGCAGCAATAAGCCCGAACACGGAGCGCACCGCCGCAAGCATGCGCGTGATGAGCACGTCCAGCGCACCGGACACTTCCATCGCGGCCGCGAGCAGGAACGCGGCCAGCACGAGCACCAGCGTGCTGGACATGGAGTTGAGACCACCGCGCTGGACAAGCCGACCAAACGGTTCACTGAGTGTGCCTACGTCCACTCCGGCGTTGGCGATCATGGGCAACGAGAACCCAGACACGGCGGCGGTCACCACATCGGCCACGCCAAACGGCTGCATGGTCACGGCCACGCCCGCCGCCACCGCTGACGAGAGCACAATGGCGATGGCCGACGGCACGCGCCGCACAATGCAGGCCACCACCACCACCGGCGGCAGCAGCGTGTACCAGCCCAGCCGAAACACGGCGCCGAGGTCGGCCACGATGATCTGCCCGCTCTCCGGCACGCCGCTGGCTCCGGCCACCGCGGCGCGTCCGGCCAGGCTGTACACCACGAGACAGACCAGAAACGAGGGACCGGCCGTGTACAGCATGTGCCGAATGTGCGTGTACAGGTCCACGTCGGCGGAGACGGCCGCGAGAATGGTGGAGTCAGAGAGCGGCGACATCTTGTCGCCGAAGTACGCGCCCGACACGATCGCGCCGGCCACCATGGGCAGCGGCGCCCCCAGCGCGGCGGCGGTGCCCATCATGGCCACGCCAATGGTGCCCGCCGAACCCCACGAGGTGCCCGTGCAGGACGACATGAGCACGGTGGCCAGAAAGGCCGTGACCACGAGATGCTGTGGGCTCACCAGCCGCACGCCCCACGTGACCAGAAACGGAATCGTGCCGGAGAGCATCCACAGCGCGATGAGCATGCCAATGGACAGCAGAATGAGCAGCGCCGGCAGCACGCCGGCGACCTTCTCACCCGCGGCGCGCTGAATATCCGCCCACGTGGCGCCGTCCCGCACGGCCACGAGACCAGCCACCGTGGCCGCGCACAACATGGCCACCACGATGAGATCTCCGCTCAGCGCCACGAACGGCAGGCAGCCGAGCAGGACGGCCAGCATGGTGGCGATCGGGAGCAGGGCGGCGCCGATGGACGGCGACCGGCGCCTGGGAAGCGCCGGGACTTCGCGCGAGTGCGAGATGCCGAGCGGAGGGCCAGACGCGGGCGGACGTATCACGCGGGCGCCTGTGCCGGCGCCTGTGCGTGCGCCTGTGCGTGTGTCAACGCCTGCTGCAGATCGGCGATCAACACCGGCGCGCCCTCCAGCCCCACGGACAGCCGAATGAGACCGCGCGGAATCCGCTGCGCGGCCAGTCGTTCGTCATTCGTCCCGTTGGCCGGTGCAATCACCAAGCTCTCCACGCCTCCCCAGCTCACGCCAATGCGAAAGTGCTGCAGCGCGTTCACCACGCGTCGTACCGCGTGCACGTCGTCCTGCACGAGTTCGAACGCGAACGTCCCCGTGAAGCCGTGCAATTGCGCTGCCACGTGCGCTGGTGTGCTTGCGAACGCCGGATGGTACACCGCCTTGACCGCCGCGTGTGTACGCAGCGCCTCCGCCACCAGCAGGGCGTCCGTTTCGTGCTGCCGGAGCCGCGCCGGCAACGTGCGCAGTCCCCGCAACACCAGCCACGCGTCGTGCGGCGACTGCACCCCGCCGTTCAACAGATACGACTTATAAAAGATGTCCCGCAGTCGCTCTGTGGTGGTGATCACAGCGCCGGCCATCAGGTCGCTGTGTCCGTTGATGTATTTGGAGCAGGTGTGCACCACAATGTCCACGCCAAACGTGAGCGGCTTCTGCAACAGCGGCGTGGCCCAACTGTTGTCAATGCAGGTGAGCGCTCCGTGCGTGCGCGCCACGCTGGCGATCGCCGCCAGGTCGAGCACGCGGAACGTCATGGTGCCGGGACTCTCCAACCACACCAGCCGCGTGTTGGGACGCAGCGCCGCCGCCACCGCGTCCGGCTCCACATCCAGCAGTACATCGTGCGTCACGCCGAACGCACGCAGTCGCTCGGCCAACTGCAGCGAGGGCCCATACGTCTGGTTCACGAACAGGATATGGTCGCCGGACTGCAGCAGCCCCAGCATCACCGCGCTGATGGCGGCCATGCCCGAGCCGAACATCTTGCACGCCTCGCCGCGCTCCAGACGCGCCAGCTTGCGTTCGAGCACCTCGACGGTGGGGTTCTGCCCGCGCGTGTACACGTGCGTGGTGGACTCGTTGGCCAGCCCGTGCTGCAGCGCTTCCAGCGTGGGGAAGCTGAACAGCGACGTCATGACGATGGGCGTGGACGTGGGCGCGCCGCCGCCGGCACTGGCGGCCGTGTCGTCCACGAGGCAGGTGGTGATGTCGTCCGGGTGGAGATGCATGGCGGGAAGAGTACGGGCTGGGTTGGGTGTCGCGCACCCCTTGCCGCCGCGCCCTGTTGCCGTGATGCTGTGGCATGGACGTCTCCGTGGTGTCGAATCTTGCGGTGGCGGGGTTGGCCGGCCTCGCTGTGGGCATCGAGCGCGAATGGTCGGGACACACGCGTGGACCCGACGCGCGGTTTGCCGGCGCGCGGACGTTTCTGTTGCTGGGCGGCGTTGGCGGCGTGGCCGGATTGCTGATGGGCAGTGGCTACGAGTGGGCCGCAGCGGCGCTGCTGGCCGGCGCGGGCGCGCTTGCCGTCACTGCCTACGTCATGGCCATGCGTCGGCCAGGCAGCACCACCGATGGTACCACGGAAATGGCAGCGCTGGCGGTGCTGGCCGTCGGGACGCTCGCGGGACTCGGTTTTCGCACGCTCGCCAGCGGCGCGACCGCCATCATCGCGGTGGCGCTCGCCGAAAAATCGCGGGTGCAATACTGGCTCGGACGGCTGGACGACCAAGAGTTGCGTGGCGCGCTGCAGTTCGCTGTGCTGGCGTTGGTGGTGCTGCCCCTCATCCCCACGGGCGCGTACGGTCCGTACGGCGCGGTGCGCCCGCGCGAGCTGTGGATCGTGGTGCTGCTGTTCTCGGGGCTCAACTTCGCCGGCTACATCGCGCGGCAGTCCGTGGGCGCGGCACGCGGCTACGGCGTGACCGGACTGCTCGGCGGCCTCGTGTCGAGCACGGCCGTCACGCTGCAGTTCAGTCGCCAGAGTCGCGCCGAGCCCTCGTTGGCGGAGCCGCTGGGGCTGGGGGTTGTCGCGGCCTGCACGGTGCTCGTCCCGCGTGTGGCCATTGTCTCGGCGCTGCTGGAGCCGCCAGTGGCGCGCGCGCTGCTCCCGTTCCTGGCCCCGCCGTTTCTGGTGGGTGTGTGTTTCGTGGCGCTTGTCCTCTGGCGCGCGCGACGGCGCGGCCCGGACCATCCGGACTCCCAGACCGCGACCGTCTCAAGCGATGGGCTGCCGTCCGTGGCGCTGCCAACGAGCAATCCACTTGGGCTCATGTCCTCGATTCGCATGGCGATCCTGTTCCAGGTCGTGCTGCTCGCGGTCGCGTGGTTGCAGGCCGTCACCGGCTCGGCCGGCGTCCTCCTGACGGCCGGCGTGCTTGGCCTCACCGATATGGACGCCCTCACGCTGTCGATGGCTCGCCTCGGTGCGGAACCCACGATGCAGCAGCTCGCAGCCACCGCCATCGCCGTCGGCCTGCTCGCCAACTCCGTGCTCAAGCTGACCGTGACGTTGGTGCTCGGCACGTCCGCGTTCCAGCGTCGTGCGAGCCTCGGCCTGATCGCACTCGCGCTGGCCAGCATCGTCGGATTGGCGCTGGGCCGAGGTCTCCCTGCATGGCTCGGCGGCTCGTAGGTGCTAGTCTTCATTTCCATGACCACACCCTCCATGCGCCGACCGGCGCGCTGCGCGTGATGACCCGCCGGCCCACCCCTTTTGTATGACGGCCTCAACGGGCATGTCACCGGTCAGCCGGCTGGGCCGGATCGTCCGCGGCTGGATGGAGGCACTCGGCCGCGGCAGCCGCTTCGTGCGGGAGACGGCGCGCGCCGTTCCTGACACCGCCACCTGGTGGCCGCACGCGTCGCTGCACGCCCGCGTACTCGGGGTGGACTCGCTGCCAATCGGCATTTTCATCGCGCTGTTCACCGGCATCGTGCTGGCCATGCTGGCCGACTATTCGGTGGGTGACATCGTGCCGCCGTACTTCGTGGGCACGCTCGTGCAGAAGACCGTGACCATGGAGCTGGCGCCCGTGCTCACCGGCCTTGCATTGGCGGGACGGGTGGGCGCGAACATCGCCGCGGAGCTCGGCACGATGAAGGTCACCGAGCAGATCGACGCGCTCGAGACCCTGGCGTACGATCCCTATGCGTACCTCGTGGTGCCACGCGTGCTCGCGGGCACGGTGATGTTTCCCGTGGTGGTGGCGGCCGCCATGTTGGTTGGGGTGTTCAGTGGCTGGCTGGCCGCGCTCTGGCTGGTGGACGTGCCCACGGTGCAGTTCCTCAAGGGCGTCCGCCTGTTCTTCACGGAATTCGACGTGCGCTACGGCCTCGTGAAGTCGGCCAGCTTTGGCACCGCCGTGTCGCTGATTGGGTGCTATTGCGGGCTGCACGCGCGCGGTGGTGCGCAGGGCGTGGGGGGTGCGGCCACGCGCGCCGTCGTACTCAGCGCCGTGATGATTCTTGTACTGGACGCCTTCTGGGCGATTGTCTGGCTCACCGGGAGGACGATACAATGACAAGCAAACAGCGGGTGAACGACGCGGTGGTGGGCAGCACGGTGCTGGCGGTCATCGTCGTGGTGGTGGCCACCATTCTATGGGTGAACCAGAGCTCGTTCGGCAGCAACACCGATTCGGTGTACGCCCGCACCCGCGATGTGGGTGGCGTGGGCGTGGGCAACGCCGTGGTGATTCGCGGCGTGCAGAGTGGGCGCGTGGACCAGATCGCCCTGGGCGATTCCGGCTGGGTGGTGGTGCGCCTCGCCCTCGACGAAGACGCGCGCCTGCCAACGGATCCTGTGGTACTCCTCGCGTCGTCCAGCCTGTTTGGTGAGTGGCAGGTCACCGTGCTTGATGCCGAAGGTGTACCCAATGACCGTGAGTTGCGGCAGGCCGTGGAGGAGGCACGTGGCGCACGAGACACGCTGCCGGGCGCCCTGTTACCCGACATCGCGCAGCTCACGGCGGTGGCCGGACGCATCGCTGGTGACGTGGCCACCGTCGCCGATCGCGTGCGCACCGCGTTCGACGACGAGGCAGCGCAGGAAATGCGCGCCACAATTCGCAATCTCGCGTCGCTTTCAAGCGAACTCGAACGCACGGTGAGCCGGCAGTCCCGCAACCTCGATCAGGTGGGCACCGACGTGCAACGCGGCGTGCGCGACCTTTCGGCCGCTGCCGCAGTGATCGATTCCGTCGCGCGACGCGTGGACGCCAGTACCAGCCGCGGCGAAATCACCACCATCGTGAGCACGGTGCAGCAGGCAGCGCAGGAATTGCTCGCCACGTCACAGCAGCTGCGCGGGCTTTCCGCCGACGTGGGGCGCACGCAGATACAGCTCGAACGCGCCGTGGCCAACGCGGATTCCGTGTTCGCCAAAGTGAACACCGGCAATGGCACGCTCGGCCTGCTCGTGAACGATCCGCGGCTCTACTCAAACAGCGACTCGCTCGTGATTGAGCTTCGGGCGCTGTTGACGGATATTCGCACCAACCCGCGACGCTATTTCAATCTCCGGATTTTCTGAGCCCGTTGCCTACCTCGTCTTCGAGTCCGTCGTCACCGGATCCGGTGCAGCGCGCGGAGCGCGAACGCATGCTCCAACTGGCGCTCGAGAGCACCAACAGCCACGGGTACGCGTGGGATACAATCAGCGATGACCTGACGTGGCTCGGCGACGCAACGAGCGCGCACCCGGGGCAGGCGCTCGGGCTCGATCGGCTGCCGAACACGCGTGCCGAACTTCAGGCGCGGCTGCACCCCGACGATCGCCCGGATGTTGAGGCCGCACTCACGGCGGCGCTTGCCGCGCGCGAGCCGTTTCAACTCACATACCGCGTGCTCGGGACCGGCGACTCGATGCGGTTCTGGCTGGACAGGGGTCGGCCGTTGCCGAGTACCGGCGATGCGCCGCTCACCATCGTGGGGTCGTTCAGCGATGTCACAGAGCAGCACGCCGTGCAATCGCAGCTGCTGCAGTCACAGAAACTGGACGCGGTGGAACTGCTCGCCGGCGGCATCGCGCACGATTTCAACAACCTGTTGAGTGTGATCCAGGGCTACGGTGAGCTGCTGCGTGACGAGTTCAGCGCGTCGGCTCCGGGTCTCGAGTTGCTGGATGAGGTGCTGCACGCCGTGCGTCGGGCCACCAGCCTTACGCGTCAACTGCTGATCTTCAGCCGGCGCCAGGTGGTGCACCCGCAGCTGCTCGACGTGCGTGACGTCGTGCAGGGCATGTACACGCTGCTCGAGCGCCTGCTGGGCGAGGACCTGCGGCTCGAACTCCACCTGCCCGCCAGCATGCCGCGTGTGTTCGCCGATCCAGGACAGCTGGAGCAGGTGATCATCAACCTCGCTGTGAACGCGCGCGACGCGATGGCGCACGGCGGAACGATCCAGCTGCGGCTTGGCGAGACCTCGCAGGGTTGGGCGTTCCTGGAGGTGCGCGATACGGGCACCGGGATCCCCGCCGACGTGCAGACTCGCATGTTCGAGCCGTTCTTCACCACCAAGCCGTCCGGGTCTGGCACGGGGCTCGGGCTCTCCACGGTGCACGGCATCGTGCATCAGAGCGGCGGCACCATCGTCGTGGACAGCGAGCCCGGAGTGGGCACGACGCTGCGCGTGGAGCTGCCACCCTCCTCCACCGAGGGCACCGCCGCCGCCCCGCCCACCGAAACGACGACACCACGCACCGACCGGATGTCGGGCGAACTCATTCTGGTGGTGGAAGACGAGCCCGTGATGGCGGCGCTCGTGCGTCGTCTGCTGCGCAATCTCGGATACGACGTGATGCTGGCGAACAGTGTTCCTGAGGCACTGTTCGAGTTGTCGCAACTCGAGCAGGCACCCGATCTGGTGATCACCGACATGATCATGCCGGGCGGCACGGGGCGCGAGTTGGCGGCATCGCTCGCCACCTCACACCCGGGTGTGCCCGTACTGTTCATGTCCGGCCACACCGAGGACGCGCTCGCGCGACACGGCGGCGGCCGCAGTGCCGGCATGGCCTTTCTCGAGAAGCCGTTCACGCAGGACGCATTGGCGCGCGCCGTGCGTTCCAGCATCCACCCCACGTCATCCGCGCGGGATACGGCGCGACGTGCACCCGATCTGCGCGGACGTTAGGTGGGCGTCTCACCGGGTCGCGCGGGTTCACAGTCCAGTGGCGCCGCGCTCACCACCTCCGGTGATGGCACCACGAGCGTGGCGATGCGCGCATTCCGTATCACGCGCGTCGCCACGGATCCCACGAGCAGTCGTTCGAGCACGCTCTGTCGCTGTGTGCCAATGCCGAGGAGGTCTGCACCTGCCTGCTGTGCGTAGGCCAACAGCGCCGTTGCGGGATCACCACGCAGCGTGACGGTATCGATCGTGACGCCACGCGGCGCCGCGAGTTCGCCCACCACGTTCGTGAACAGACGCGCGAGGGTGCGGCCATACTCCTGATCCCAGGCGCGCCAGTCGGCACTCGGATGATCAAAGCGCGGACGGACATGCACGAGGGCCACCCGCCCCTGCTCGCCCACGAGACGCAGCGCCAACCTGGCGGCCCGCAGGCTCGCGGTGGAGAAGTCCAGTCCCACCACCGCGACTCGCGGCGGCGCGGATACGCTCGGCCCGACGGCCAGTACGGGTGCGCGAACGCGTCGAATCGTGGCCAGCGTGGTCTCGGTACCCAGTAGCCGATCCAGCAGATCGTGGCGACCGATTCCCATCACCAGCAGGCTCGCGCGGCGTTGTTCCGCCTCGCAGGCGAGTACATCGGCGGGCGCGCCAAGTCGCACGTTGACCGGCCATGCGGGATCCCCGCGTGTCGCCAGCGACAACGCGCGTTGTACATCGCGCTGCATGACGCGCTGACGCTCGAGGTCGAGCTCGGCTGGCGCGAGCACGTCGCCACCAAGTCCCGGAGAGAGCGGCGTCGGCTCACAGACGCCCACCACCTCGATGAGCGCGTGCAACTGCATCGCCACGCCGCGCGCCGCTTCGCACAGGGTATCCACCCGTCCCACACCGTCAGTCGCCACCAGCACCGGTCCTTCAGACGGCGACAGCCCCGGGCGTGGGGCGGTGGATGTCGACTCGCCGGCCGAGTGATCCACATGGCCAATGGTCTCGGTTGGATCCTGCAGCTGCCAGTTCATCGCATCCCCCTCGTGCGGTCCGCAGGCTCGGCGATTCCGCACGTCCGGTCGCCGCTGCATTGACCCGAACGGTCGCCAGTTTTCCGTCGTTGGCCTATCGGGCCTTCACCGGGACTTTGTCGGGGAATTGCCGACGGGCTGGCGCAATGCGCGCGGTGAGGCGACCGGGGCCTACAGCAGCACGCGCAGCGCGCGCGCCGCGCGGTCGAGCAGCCGATGCCCCAGGCTGCGCGCTTGCCAGACGGCCCACGTAATCTCGGTCGAGTCTGCGAGATCAGACAGGAACCACGACTCGAATTGCCCGGCCGTTGTCTCGTCAGCAATGAGCAGGTTGCATTCGGCGTTGAACCACAGCGATCGAAAGTCGAGGTTCGCCGATCCCACCAGGGAAATGTGTCCGTCGCACACCATCGTCTTGGCGTGCAGGATCGTGCGCTCGTACTCGAACACGCGTACGCCGGCACGCAGCAGCCGGCCGTACGCGCCGTGCGCCGCGTGTCGCAGCAACGGCACATCGCACACTGCGGGCAACAGCAGGCGCACGTCCACGCCACGTTTCGCAGCGTCGATCAGAATGTGCAGCCCACCATCGGGAGGAGCGAAGTACGGCGTGGTGATCCACAACTGTTCGCGTGCTGCACCAGCGAGCGCCGCAAGCACGGCAATCGTTTCCGGTTGGCCGCGGCCAGGTCCGCCATCGAGAATAAGGACGGTTGGCGGCTCGGCCACCTCGGGCGACTCCACGTGCGCGCCCGGTGGCGCCGGTCGCGACCGACGCGCTCGCGGCGTGCGCTGCACCGGACGAACGCCCGGCAACGCCGCGCCACCCGCACGGCGCCAGCCTTCGGCAAACACGGAGGCGAGTTCTTCGGCTACCGCGCCATCGATCTGCACAAACACGTCGCGATATGCCTTGGGTGTCACCGCGTCTGACCGCGTGATGGACGACCCGTATTCATTCCCGATGTTCATGCCGCCAGTGAACGCAGTCACGCGGTCCACCACGATGATCTTGCGGTGGTCACGGCGCCACATGTGCAGGGGCGAATGCCACCACGGATGAAACAGGCGCACGCTGATACCGGCCGCTTCGAGCTCGCGCCAGAACCGGCGCGAGGTACCAATGGACCCGAGCGCGTCCGCAAGCACGCACACACGCACGCCGCGGGCGACCGCATCTTCGAGCGCCTGGCGCAGCTCCGTACCCACCCGGTCGTCCCGCAGAATGTACGTCTCCACCAGAATCTCGATGCGCGCCGAGGCGAGCACCTGGCCGATCGCGGCAAAGGTATCTTCGCCGTCCTCGTACACCTGCACACCGGAGAACGCATGCCACGGGGAGCCGTCGATTTCGCGTACCAGCGCGCGAAAGGTGGCGCCCCGAACGCCCTCCGGCAGCTCGCGCGCGAACAGCCAGGCGCGGTCGGCCTGCAGCTCGCGCGGCATGCGCGGACTCTGCACCGGTCGGAGCCGGCGAGGGCGGCGCATGGGCGCCGCCGAGGACGAATCGGCCACTGGGGCCTTGGGTGAGGTGGGAGTTTCCGGGGGTGCCATCTTTCGGTGGACGGAATCTATCGCTAGCCTGCCTCAGCCTGCGCCGCCTCCCTCCCCAGCCCACTGCGCGTCCACGATGAATACGATTGGCCGACTGATTGCAAACGCCGCCGCCCTGTGGGTGGCGTCCTACCTGCTGCAGGGCATCGAATACGCAGGCTCCTGGCCCGGACTGGTGGGCGTGGCCCTGGTGTTCGGACTGGTCAACACGTTCATCAAGCCGGTGTTGGTGGTACTGTCCCTGCCGGTGCAGATCCTCACGCTCGGCCTGTTCACGTTCGTGATCAATGCGCTGCTGCTCATGCTGACGGGTTGGCTGGCCACGTCACTCGGCATCGCCTTCACGGTGGACGGATTCGTGCCCGCGCTGCTCGGCGCGCTGATCGTGAGCGTGGTGAGCGGCCTGCTGAGCGTGTTCCTCACCGAGGACTAGGCCCAGCGTCGCTTGAGGTCCACCTTCTCCACGCTCGCCTCGCCGCGGCCGTTCGTGTAAACGGCCTCGCGCAGCCACTGCTGCTCATCGTTGAGCGAGGCCTCGGAAATCTCGCGGCACCACGTCTTGGCGGGCACACCATCGTTGCCGCTCCAGCGGTAGCCGCGCAGGCGCAGCGCATCCTTGGTTTCGAACGCACTGCCCACCGCGCACACGCGCACACGCGGCGTGCGGCACGTCTCGAGCAGCCGCGCCATGGGCAACACGCCTTCGGCGGTGGACGTGGCGAGCAGCGCAAGCGTGGCCCGGCAGTCGTCCACAGCGCGATGGCCATCAAAGAACGCGCTCAGGTGGCGATAGACCAGAAACTCGAGCGCATGTGAGCCAACGCCGAGTGCGCGCCAGTCGATGTCGCGCTGGGTGCAGCCCCAGTGCACGTCGCGAAACGCGGGCAGTCGTCGCTCCACAAACGGCCGGTCGAAGCTCGCGTTGTGCGCAAGCACAATGCCCACGCCGTCAAGCAGCGCGTGCACCTCGGCATCGGGAATGCGCTGGCCGCGCACCATGTCGTCGGTGATGCCGGTGAGGGCGATGATCTCCTCAGTCAGCGGGCGCCCCGGATCTTCCAGAAACGACGCGGCGGCAATGACCTCCACCGGCTGGCCGCTCACGGCATCGTACGTGAAGCGCACCACGCCGAGCTCGATGATCACGTCTGACGCCTTGTCGATGCCGGTGGTCTCCACGTCCACCACGAGCGCGTGGCGCAGTTGGTGGTCGGGAGACGCGGGCACGAAGCGATCCTGCGGACGCAGGCGCCGCAGCACGCGAAAATCATCGTGGGTGGCCAGCGTGGTCGCGAGCGCGTCGAAGTCTGTCATGCCTGCAAGATATCAAACGGATCGTCGTCGGGGCCGAGCACGATGCGTGGAACGCCCAGCAGCGTCGCTTCGCCGTCACGCACGAGGCGCGAAAACACGCCGTCGTCATTGGTCATCGCGCGGGCGACATCGGCCATGCCGATGTTCCCGAGAAAAGAGACGCTGATCGCGTGCTGCAACGCCCCCATCGCGTCCCCCAGTGCCGCGTAGACGGGGGATGCATCGCGGAGCGCCTCCTCGGACATCAGTTGCCCGTCGTTGCCAGGCCACGATCGCTCCTCGTCGTCAAGGCGCGCTTCGAGCTCGTCCACCGCTTCGGTGAGCACGGGATCCACGTACATCTCCGACAGGATGGAGAGCAGGAACCAGCGTTCGGGCGTGGAGAACAGCGTTTCCGTACGCGTGGCCAGGAAGTCCGCACTCGCCTCGAACAGGCCCGGAGTGGTGGACATGCTGCTGAGCCAGCGGTCCAGCGCGTCATCGGCACCCGGAGCCCCCCGTTGTTCCGCCAGCGCACGCAACAGGAGCAGCGGGTCGGTGGACGTCGCTGCGCGTGGGGTGCGCGGGCGGGCGCCTGGTGAACGGGTGGCGCGACGGACCATCGGGAAACACTCCTGCAGGTAAGAGGACGGAAGGCACGGGCTGCGGCCGAGTGCGGCGCGCCTGATCGAAGCTCGCGTTGCCGCACGCCGGTCGCTACCCTTCGCGTCGCATGCCGACCCTCTTTCTCATTGTCTTCCTCGACCTGATCGGGTTCGGGATGATCATTCCCGTGTTCCCGTTCTACGCGGAACGCACGGGTGTGGACCCGGCCTCGGTCATCTTCTTTCTGGGGTTGTACTCGCTCGGGCAGCTGGTGGGGTCGCCGGTGTGGGGTGTGTTGTCCGATCGCGTCGGACGCCGTCCGGTGCTGCTGGTCACGCTGCTGGGGAACGCGGGCGCGTCCGTCCTCCTCGCTTTTGCCGACTCGGGGCTCACCCTCGCGCTGTCTCGCGTGGCCGCAGGGCTGGCGGCCGGCAACATCGCCACGGCCTACGCCTACGCCACCGATATCACCACCGACGCCACGCGCCCCAAGGCACTCGGCCTGCTGGGCAGCGCGTTTGGTCTCGGTTTCATCGCCGGTCCCGCGCTCGGTGGTCTGCTGGCCGGCAACGACGCGGCCGGCGATGGCTTGGTGCGCGTGGCGTGGGGCGCCGCCGGCCTGTCGCTCTTGGCTTTCCTGCTCACGTGGGCGCGGCTCAAGGAATCGCTGTCGGCGGAGAGCCGAGCCACCACGCGGAGCGCTCCACGGGTGCGCATGCGGGAGTACTTCACGCGAGTGGGTCTGCGCGAGGTCCTGCTCACGACCGTGGTGGTGATTGCGGCCGTGGCCATTCTGCAGAGCACGCTCGCGCTCTGGGCGGCGGAGTTCCTGAACATGGGGCCGCGCACGCTGGGCCTCGTGTACATGTTCGTGGGCATCGTGAGCGTGATCGTGCAGGTGGCGCTCAGCGGTCCGCTCACCAAGCGCTTTGGCGCGTATCGCCTGGCGCAGCTTGGCATCGGGTTCGTGGCTGTGGGGATGGCGGCCGTGCCACTCACCCACAGCATCTGGCCGCTGCTCGCCGCGCTGGGCGTGTTCGGGCTGGGGTCCGCGATCCTCAATCCCACGTTCGGCAATCTTGTGGCCGGGCTCGCTGGCCCTACCGAGCGTGGCGCGGCGCTCGGGGCCTATCAGAGTGCTGCGTCGTTTGGTCGTGTGCTGGGACCGTTTGCCGCGAGCGGTGTGGCGACGGTGAGCACGTTGGCGTGGCCGTTTGCGGTGGGCGCGGTGGTGTCGCTTGTGGGGATCGTGCTCGTGCGGCGGGCGGGGCGGGCAGCGGTCAGGCCCGGAGGCGCGACGGGGTCGCCGCCCCCCACCACGGGCGCAGGCGACTAGCCTTTTCCGCGCTTGCCACCGGCGTGCTTGCGTAGAGGTAGGATGGCTCAACCCGCGAACCGCCCTTCGCCGGTGCGGCCAGCCCGGTTGCGATGGCCGCCCGGACGGAGCTTGCTCGGACTGTCAGATGGGTGGTATACGCTTGGTATCGGGCATTCGCCGGTGCATACGTAGCGTCCTTCCTGAGCCGAGAAGAGCCGTGCAACTCATTCCGCAGAAACCGTGGGCGAAGCTGGAGCGTGACGAGTCTGGGCTGATCGTGCGGTGGCAGTCACTTGAGGAGCATTCCCGAGACGTAGCCATGGTTTTTCGTGAGCTGATTTGTCTTCCGGGGCTTCGGAAACGCCTTGGTGCGCTCGCCGGTGGTCAGCTTGACGACGTTACCGTAGATCGACTCGCCTACTTGGTGTTTCTTCACGATTGCGGAAAGGTCAACACGGGGTTTCAGGCGCGCGTTGATCCCAAGGCGCGAGTCGTCGGTCATATCGCTCCCCTCGCCGCGATATGTGGACGCTCTGTGGATCAATACCTGAGCGATCGCGCCCTGTCGGCCTTGGGGGCGGATCGGCTTGAGCGGTGGGGAGAAGGAATTATCCCTCTCTTTGATGCGATTTTGTCTCATCATGGGAAGCCTTGGCCGCGCGACGACGACGGGCACCTCACGGCGAAGTATTGGCAGGCGATGACTGACTATGATCCAATGGTCGAGCTCGCCACACTTCGGTCTGCCGCCGACACCGCTTTCCCTGCCGCGCATGCGACCAACGTGCTTCCGCTTCCGTCAAGCAATGCGTTCGTTCACGCGCTGGCGGGATTGGTTCAACTTGCCGACTGGATAGGCTCCTCCGGCTGGATGCGAGATCGTACCCGTTTTCCGACCGAAGTCTGGTCGCGGTCGGTATTGGAGGAGATTGGTCTCGATCCAGCTCCATATCGAGCAAAGCTTGATACGGCGGTAACCTTCGAGCAACTCTTCAAACGCAGCCCGTACCCGCACCAATCGTTGAGCGGTGAAGGCCCTGACAGACTGCTGATTCTGGAAGCAGAAACGGGATCGGGGAAGACAGAGGCCGCCATGTGGCGATTTCTACGTCTCTTTCTCGCGGGACAAGTCGATGGCCTGTACTTCGCGCTTCCCACCCGAACTGCGGCGGCGCAGCTGCACGCACGCATTTCGGAAATGGCACGGACGCTCTGGGGAGAACACGCTCCCCCGGTTGTGATGGCGGTGCCTGGCTATCTCAGCGACGACGCCGGGGATGGTCTCCCACCCGCCGCAGATCAGCTGGATGATCCTGAGGCAGACACTCGAACTCGATCCGTATGGGCGGCAGAGCACCCGAAGCGCTTTTTCTCCGCAATGATCAGCGTCGGCACGATCGATCAGGCATTGATGGCGGCGCTCCGAGTGAAACACGCGCACTTGCGGGCATCGTGCCTCATGCGCCACCTGCTTGTGGTAGACGAAGTGCATGCATCCGACGCCTATATGCAGCGGCTGCTCGAGCAGCTACTGCGCGACCACGTTTCGGCCGGGGGCTACACAATGCTGCTCTCTGCGACACTTGGTGCTTCGGCGAGACAAAGGCTCATGGCAGCAGCGACTGGAGGTCGCCCGCGCGATGTGGAGCCCTTGGACCTTGAAACGGCCGCAGCCGTTGAGTACCCGCTCATTTCGACTGACCAGCATGGACAACTGCCTGCTGGCAGCGGGAGCGGTTCACGGGCGAAATCCATCCGCATGCGCACCGAACCGCTGCTCGACGAGCCCGCGCGAATCGCTGCGATGGCTCTGGCCGCGGCGCGGGAGGGGGCAAAGGTACTCGTCGTGCGCAATACAGTGTCGGGCGCGCTTGCGGTTCAACACGCGATCGAACGGGAGGTACCGAGAGACTCACCGTTGCTCTTCGCGGTGGAGACAACCCCGTCAATGCACCATGGTCGATTCGCGCGAGAAGACCGAGGATTGTTGGATCGCGCGGTTGAACGCGCGATCGGTCGCGATAGGCCGCCGGGTGGGATGATTGTCGTTGGTACCCAGACATTGGAGCAGTCGCTCGACATTGACGCGGACTACCTCATCACGGACCTGTGCCCTGTTGACGTACTGCTGCAGCGGCTGGGCAGGCTTCACCGGCACTCGGAGGACGGAGGTGGTGCTCTTCGTCTACGGCCGCCCTCATTCGTGGATTCGTCGTGTGTTGTGCTTGTGCCACCGAATGGACTCGCTGAGTTCCTGGCGGGCCGACGAGGGGGCGGTGCAGAACGACATGGACTTGGGCATTCGTTGGTAAATGGAGTTGTGCGCGGCGTATACCCTGACGTTTCCATTCTCGAGGCTACGCGCCGCCTGATTCTAGAGAAGCCAGTCTGGATCGTTCCCGAAATGAATCGCTGGCTGGTCGAATCCGGGGTGCACGAGCAGGCGCTGGACGCTCTCATCGAAGGAATGCCAGCCGAGGACCAGAACGCGTGGATGCTGTGCCGGCAACGAGTGCACGGAGATGAGTTAGCTCAACTCGGAACGGCGTCAGGAAACGTGCTCCGCAGGAATCGAGACTTCATGGATCAGGCGCTTGATGATGCAGAACGAATCACCACGCGTCTCGGTGCGAATGATCGCTTGATTCAGTTGCCCGATGGCACAAGTGGGCCTTTTGGCAACGGAGTCACACAGATCTCCGTCCCAGACTGGATGCTACGGGGCGTGGACGTCGAGGCCGCCGTGACCGTTGCCAAGTTTGGTACCAGCGCGGATTTTGAGTTGCGTATCGGTGATCGAAGCTTCACGTACGGCGCGTATGGACTTCACCCATTGGTGGCAACCGTATGATGCAATACCCCTTGCTCGACGAAGCCTTATTCAGCGTGATCGACCGCGCCTCCCACGAGCGAAAGCGGCTCACGCTCCCGGCGGTCTTCGCAGGTCTCGTTCGCGATGAGATCGATGATTTCCCTGCGCTACGCCCCCATCAGCGACACGTGTGGCACGCGTTCCTGGTGCAGGTGGCCGCGTTGTACCTACATCGCAGTGGATCGACAGCGCTGCCGACTTCGGAGGGGGAGTGGCAGACCGCGCTGCTCTCGCTGACGCCCGATGATGCTGACGGTGCGGCCTGGGCCTTGGTGTCACCGCCCGATCGACCTGCATTTCTGCAGCCGCCGGTTCCGGAGGGATCGCTCACTGGGTTCAAACGCATCGATACTGCGGATGATTTAGATCTGCTTGTGACCGCCAAGAACCATGATGTGAAGCGCGAATGCATCCGGTCTGCGCAGCCTGAACACTGGGTATTCGCTCTATTGAGCCTGCAAACGCAGGAGGGCTTTCTCGGCGCTGGCAACTATGGAATCAGTCGCATGAATGGCGGGTTTGCGAGCAGGCCAGGAATCGGATTGGCACCCGCAGGAGGCGTTGGCCGTCGGTTCGTTCGCGACGCCCAGCGATTGAATGAACTTCGAGCGCATATGCTCGATGAATACGATGCCTACCCGGCAAAAGGTGGTCGCGGGCTGTTGTGGCTCCAGCCATGGGATGGCATGTCGTCACTGTCGGTGAACGAACTTGATCTGTTCTACGTGGATATCTGCCGACGCGTGCGGCTGACGGCAGACGCAAGCGGGCTCCTTTCGGCGGCTTCGAAGGGAACGAAAGCGCCCCGCATCAACGCGAAGGCCCTCAAGGGACGAACAGGTGATGGCTGGACTCCGTTGATTGCGGATGGTGAGGACAGAAAGGCGCTTACAATCGACCGTGGGAGCTTTGGCTATAAACGGGTTACGGCGCTATTGTTTCCCCGAATATCGGATCCCGGTGCAGCGACGCGAGCGCCGCTCCAGCTAGTCGGCGATCGCGATGATCTCACGGGATTGTCAATCATTGCTCGCGGAATCGTGCGCGGCCAGGGAAAAACGGAGGGGTATCACGAACGCCGTATTCCGATCTCCAAATCGCTTCGTCGTTTCCTCGTGGAACGTTCGAGCGATTCGGCTGCCGAAGCTGCTGCGGCCCGGACGCAGGATGCAGTGACGATGGCGCGGAAGGTCCTGTATCCCGCAGCACTCACCGTGTTCACCGCTGCGCCCATGGCTGGAGAGCGCAAGCGCGACGACGACAGCGCCAAGAAGCGCGCGGGACGTGTGCTGGACGCGTTCGACGAGAGTGTCGACCGAACGTTCTTTGAAGACTTGGCCGAAGAGCTCACGGTACTCGATGACCAGGATGCCATGCGTGCAGTGCGCTCTCGTTGGATCACCCGCTTGATGGGTCATGCGAGGAACTCACTGCAGGAGTGCGCACGTGCTGCTCCCTCTGCTGCAATGCGTGGCTACCGAACGCGTGCACGCGCTCAGGACGTGCTGGAGTACGCATTCCGAAAGCATTTTGGAGAGCGCCTTTCTGTGCCGCTACACCCACCCGTGGGGGTCTCGACCTCAACTGAGCCTCCTCCTGTGTTTCCCCCCGACATTCTTCCGCAGCCATGACGACGCCCACTGGGACGACGCCCCTTGCATCGCAATCACGATCTCAGCTTCTCGCGTCCGTCGGCCGGAGAGTCCGCGACGCACGAATGTCTTCGGGCGCTCGCGCGTCACTTCGTCGCGGCACTCGTCATGACGTCGCCCGTCAGGCGGCATTCTTCGCCGTGCTCGCAGACGTTCCGGAGGAGCGCCTGTCCGCGCAGTCGTTAGAGCGCTGGGCCGCAGTTGTGCAGTGCATGGCCATTACAGGCGTGTCGGAGTCGTCCAACGCGCGTGACGGGGGTGCACTCGCGATGGCGGGACTCACAGAATCCCGCTTTTCCCGACTCCTTGCCTCGCACGGCGACGGCCTCTTCGACCAGTTGCTGCTCGTGGCCCGCTTCGCACATAGCAGAGATCTCTCAATGGGATGGAGGGAACTCGGTGAGCTGGCGCTGACTGATGATCATCGCGCGGAGCGAGCCGAGGAGATTCGTTTGTCGTTGGCCAGATCCTACTACCGCACGCTCGCTGGAAACCCGGCGGCGTAGCTGACCCGGTTCTCTCTCCCTCAACGAGTCCCTACATGACTGCACCTCGCTTTCTCCAGATCCATTTTCTCACCTCGTACGCGGGGACGCTACTCAACCGGGATGATGCCGGTCTCGCCAAACGACTCACCTATGGCGGTACCGTGCGCACACGCGTCTCCTCCCAATGTCTCAAGCGCCACTGGCGTACGAGTGCTGACGAATGGAGCCTGGCGGCAACTGGCGCAAGCCTTTCCACAAGAACGCGCGACGTGTTCAAATACGCGATCCGCGATCAACTTGTCGCTGCTTCTGCCGGGGCGAGCGAAGAGGTCATTGAGGCGGTCGGTGCGGCACTTTCGCGCGGCTTGTACGGCGAAAAGGCCGACGACCCCAAGAAACGGCAGGCTCTGCTGCTCGGCTGGCGCGAGATTGACTATCTCACGGCTCAGCTTGCTGTGGCGGTGAAGGAAGCAACCGATGCGGCCTCGGCCGCGGAAACCGTTACCCAGATGTTCAAGGGGAAAGACACCAAAGCGAATCTCTCAACGATGCGGGAGGCCGGTGGCGCTCTTTCTGCGGGCTTGGAGGCGGCACTCTTCGGGCGCATGGTGACGTCAGACCCAGCGGCGAATACGGACGCCGCCATGCACGTGGCACACGCATTCACCGTACACCAGCAGGAATCCGAGACCGACTACTTCACGGTGGTGGATGATCTGAAGCAGCGGGACGAGGACGCCGATTCCGGTTCCGCCGGCATCTTTGACACCGAGCTCACCTCTGGCTTGTACTACGGCTACGTGGTAATCGATGTGCCCTTGCTGGTGGCCAATATCACGGGGGCGAAACCGGAAGTCTGGGCAGATGCAACTGTCGACCGAGACTTGCCGGCAAAGGTGGTGGAGCACTTGGTTCACCTGATCGCGACCGTGTCACCCGGAGCAAAGAAAGGGTCGACCGCGCCCTACGCTTTCGCGAGCACGCTCTTGGTGGAAGCCGGAGCACGGCAGCCGCGCTCTCTGGCGGCCGCATTTGAGCGCCCCGTGCGCGGTAGCCACGAGAGTTCGGTCAGCGACGCAGCCGAAGCGGCGCTGTTCGCACGACTGCGTACTGTTGATCGTTCGTATGGCACTGAGGGATCGCGTCGCTTTCTCTCCCTTGCACGCGAGACGGTGGACGGAATGGGAGAGGCGCTCCCCATGGACGAACTCGCGTCGTGGGCCGCAGAGCGGGTGCGCACCGCTGAGATTGGGTGATGGCATTTCGCTATCTTGTGCTCCGATTGGAGTCCCCAATGGTGGCATTTGGAGACACCATGATCGATAGCCTCGGCCGAATTCGGGAGACCCCATCGCTCTCCGCAGTGAATGGGTTGCTCTGCAATGCTCTCGGAGTTCGTCGGGAGGAAGCGTCGAAGCTTGCTCGGCTGCAGGACCGAATCGTGCTTGCCTGCCGGCTGGACGCGGTCGGCGGGAAATTTCGCGATTTTCAGACGGCGCAATTGAATGGCAAGGATCGAGGATGGACAACAGCGGGACGGATTCAGGATCGGGCTGGCGGCTCCAACACGTTCGACAGTCCGCATATTCGGGAACGTGACTATGACAGCGACGTTAAGATCGTGCTCGCGATTCGATTGCGACAGGCGGAAGAAGCACCGACGCTCGATGATCTCGCACGGGCGGTGCAGTGGCCGGCCCGACCACTGTTTTTCGGGCGAAAATGCTGCCTGCCGTCGGCGCCGATCTTTGGCGGCTTTGTGGAAGCCACGGATGCGCTGCAAGCGTTCAAACATATCCCGCTGCGGGGACAATCCTCGCATCACGGCGCCCAGTCTGATCCGCCCTCGTCGCGGGTCATAGTCACGCTGGCCCCCGACGAAGCGTGCCCGGACGGATTCGAGACGGTACACTCGACTGAAAAGCGCGACTGGCCTGCCGGTGTGCATGCCGGTGAGCAGCGATGCTTCCGAGGAGCTGTCGAGGTCGATTTCTTCGAGCGCAGGGCGGTCGAATGAGCCTCTTCATGCATGCCTTTCAACCGGATGTGGCACAGCTGATGCGGTTCGCCTCAAGGGAACGCCTGCTGCCTCCTGGTGGAGACGTTGGCTACGCGCTCCACAGCACGCTGGCGGGTGCGTTCGGCGAGTTCGCACCGAAGCCATTTGTCTGGTGTGCGCCTGGAACACGGACTGGTGGTACTGGTGGTCGCCTTTTGTGCTATTCGCACACTCCGATGGTCGAGCTGCAGGCGCATGCGTCGTCATACGGACAACCGGGGTGTGTCTCTGTGCTCGACCTCCTCGCCGCAGGGACGAAGTCGATGCCGCAGTCGTTTTCGCCGGGCGCGCGCTTGGGTTTCCGGGTTCGACTGCGTCCAGTGCTGCGAACCGGCAGGAATCGCGATGGGTCCGGAGGGAAGGAGCGCGATGCGTACATTGATGGCGCATCCGGTTCGGAGCACGAGTATGGCCGATCGACATGCTATCTCGAGTGGTTGGAGGCTCGCGTGCTCGCGGGCGGGGCTCGCATGGAGCGGGGTTCTCTCGATTCGTTCACGCTCACGCGTTTGATGACGAGAGATCGAAGTGGCGACAAGTCCCGCCGCAGTTCACCCACGGGACCCGACGCGCTCGCGAGCGGCGTGCTCTCCGTCACCGATGCCGAGGCGTTTGCGACGATGCTCGCGCGTGGTATCGGACGATTTCGCGCGTTCGGGTTCGGCATGCTGCTGCTTACTCCGGCCGCGAGCGTACCCCACTGATGCTTGCTGGCCGCTTGGGGCTTGAGACCGCTCGCATTCCGCACGCGGACCGGCATGGTCTGCTCAATCTCGATCGTGGTCAGCTCACGGTCGTGGATGGATGTCTGAGATTTCGCTGCGCGGGTGGCGGGCAGTTGGAGCGCGGCGAGTATTCGATTCCGCACCAGAACATTTCATTGGTCCTTCTGGGACCTGGAACAACGATTAGTCATGATGCGCTTCGTCTACTCGCGCGCCACGGTACCGCGATGGCCGCTGTCGGCGATGACGGCGTTCGATGCTACACCGCGCCACCGATCATGCCGGATTCGTCGGCCTTGGCGCGTCGTCAAGTTGCGCTCTGGTCCGATCTGCGTCGGGGACGCATGCTGGTAGCGCGGCGAATGTACGCGCGCCGTCTTGGCGTGATCATGCCGCACCGCGACATCGCGGTGTTGCGCGGTATCGAGGGGTCGCGCGTGCGTGCACTGTACGGTCAGCTTGCCGCGAAGTTTGGCGTCGAATGGAAGGGCCGGCATTATGACCGATCCGACCCGACAGCGACGGACGATATCAACCAAGCCATCAATCACGCCGCCAGCGCCGTTGAAGGCGCGGCAGCGATCGCCGTGACGGCGACTGCCACGATTCCCCAGCTCGGCTTCATACACGAGGACTCGGGCCAAAGCTGGGTGCTTGATATCGCCGATCTGTACCGTGACAGTGTCACGTTGCCGTGTGCTTTTCGCTCTATGGAGGTGATTCGTAGGCGTCCGGACGAATCCATCGAGCGGACCGTGCGCAAACTGACCGGCGCTGCGATGCGCAAGGAAAAACTGATTCCTTCGATGATCGATGCCATCAAGGCGCTGCTCTCGGATTCGCAGTCCGGCGTTGAACGCCCGCGCGCTTCAGACACGGGGGTCGAATTGGGTGAAGTGGACGAACCGGCAGCCTTACAGGAGGCACGGGACGATGAGCCTGACGTTGGTAGTCACGCGTGACGTGGCGGCCCGGTACCGTGGCTTTCTGGCGTCGGTAATGGCAGAGCTCGCTCCCGGCGTGTACGTGTCAACCGACATGACCAAGGGAGTTCGCGAGCGTGTGTGGCTCGTTGTAGAAGACTGGTGGGAGAGTGCACCTGGTGGCTCGATCGTGTTGGCCTACCCTGATAGCAATTCTACCGGAAGGCTGGGAGTCCGGGTCCTCGGTATGCCGCCCGTGCAGCTCGCTTCTGTTGACGGTGTTCGTTTGGTAGTGCGTCAGTTTTCGGAGGTTGAGGGCGACGCGTAAACGCGTCGCCCTCAACCTCCGAGAAATCGTGATATCCCGTAGTGCGCTGTTTGACAATGCGTTACAGATTAGAGTCTCCCCCGCCCACGCGGGGATGGACCCGACTTGAGGAACGCCACGCCACCACAGTAGCCGTCTCCCCCGCCCACGCGGGGATGGACCCGCCGTGTCGTCGTCGCTGCTGACCTTCTT
>JBBSPE010000063.1:0-22912 GCA_038259155.1 Gemmatimonadales bacterium | reverse complement strand
GCGCAGCGCCTGCACGTAGGGTTCGAGCGCGTCTGCTTGCCCGGACCACGCCAGGCCGAGCAACTGCATCACTTGATCTTCCGTGTCGTCAGGCGTGGCCTGTTGCAACCAAGCGCGTGCGCGGGCGACGCGCTGTGCCATTTCCTCGCGCCTCGCGGGCGGCGTGTACAACTGCAGCGTGCGAAGGGAGAGCGCGGTGCCGGTAAACTCGCTGTCCTCATGCGGTGGCCGGTGTGAGCCCGATCCCCACTTGCCGGATACGTGCTGCTGCGCGGCCACGAGATGTACAACGGCGTCAGTCACGGGCGAAGCCGGATAGCCACCAGCCGCCAGGCCTACGGCGCGATAGCTCTGCCCAATCGACTCATTGATACTGGCTTCGAGCGTGACATAGCGCTCGAGCCACCCTGGGGAGGCGGCGAGACTGCGCTGCGCCTGGAACTGCAGGCGCGCCGAGTCTACGGCGAACCCGGACTCCCGGGCGACGGCCACCGCCATGGTGCCGAGTGCCTGATGATGGCATGAAGAACACGACCGACGCGCGAACCACGTCTCGGCGGACGACTGGAGCAACGGGAGCGAACGCCGAACGGCATCGGCGGCGGTCGGTGGCGTGTGCGCTGCAGCCGTGGCCGGGGATTGCGCACCCAGCGGTGCGACCGCAAGGGCGGCCGACAGCACGCGGGTCCAGAACGATTGGATCATGGCGCGATTCCTCATGGGACGATGGACTGTTCGCTCTGCTCTCGCCGCATCTCGATCTCGCCGCCTGGATCGTTCTCCAGCGGGAAGTTGCGCAGCGCCTCGAGGAAGCTCGCGCGCACACCTGGCGGAGTGGCAGGGTACATGCCCAAGTGAATACGGCCGCCCCAGATCGCGAGCAGCAGGCAAACCACGGCGAGCGGCAGCTGGACGGCGAGCCACATCCCGTAGTAGATGGAGACGTGCCGCTCGACCGCGCCCGAGAGCAGCATGAGACCCCAGCTTGGCCGCAACTCGCAGGCGGCGACCGACGTGCCGCCGGCCCCGCCGGGCGCCGCACGCAGTGGCCGGAGCCTTCCGATCGCAAATACGGGATCGCCGCGCCGGATTTCCTTGTCCACGGTGTACTGGTCGCGGCTGAACATCTCTTCCGCGATCTCAACGCGGGTGGGCATCACCTCAGCGCGACGCATGTCCACAATGCAGTCGCCGGAGGGTGTGTGCACGGCAATGGGCACGAACATGGTGGTGCTGGTTCGCAAGCCGCCGCCCCAGCTGCGCCTGTTGTCCTGCCACAGCACGGGATAGTGGTTCTCCGGGTCGGCAGGTTGAGCCTCGCCTCTTATTTTGACCACGCCGGCTCCGCCCGCGGCAACGTCCACGGCCGGCGTGCGGGCCACAAGCGCCAGAATGCGCGCGCTGCGCCACGCCGATCGGCTGGCCCAGAGGCCGATGCCCAACAGAATGAGGAACAGGCCGGCGAAGATCGCCGCCGGCATGAGCGCGAAACCGCCTCGCACGATCTCGAGCACTGATGGTGATGGACTGTCCATGGTGCGGGCTCGTGGGGGGACATCTGCCGGGGTCGCGACCACACAAAAATACTTCTTGGGTGAACGGATGTCTTCTCCTTCTGGGGTAGCGCAAAACCTCCACAATGCGAAATGGCCCCGTCGTTTCTGTTCCGGCACCTTTAGAGGACGATGCAAAGGACCGGCATCAAAAATTCTTCAGACAGGAGCAATGCATGTATTCATACCAGAGGACCTTTTCGATCGCGGGTGCCGTGGCGCTGGCTGGAATGCTCGCGGGCTGCGCGGGCGACCAGCAGTCCGAATCGGCTGTCGAGTCGAGCGGCGCAGGACTCGAAGCGTCCGTGTCCATTTCCGGCGACAGCGCGGACGCGCTGGATGTGGCGCTGTTGCGCGTGGTCAACGCGGCACCGGGTGTCGCGTCCATGAGCATTCGCGCGGACTCCGTGTCGATGCTGCCGAACGTGTCCTACAAGGCGGCCTCGGCGTACGAGCGGCTGCCGGACGGCTGGCGGCAGATGGAAGCCTCGGACGGCGCCACCAATCAGTGGGGTATCCTCGACGCGAACAACGAAATGCTTGTCGCTGGTCACCGATATTCGATGTTCGTGCTTCCGGGAGAGGACGGAACCGGCTATGACACGCGCATCGTGCGAGATGATGTGCCCGAGGATCGGGAGCATGCGCTCGTGCGCGTTGTTCATGCGGCGAAAGGAGTTGATGAGGTCACTCTCTTCGCCGGGGCGCGCGAGGATGCATTGGTTGACGATGTAGGAATGGCCGATGACTCCGACTACGAGTCGGTGGACCCGTTCTCCGGCAATCTGGAAATTCGGACGGACGACGGCCGGGTGCTCGCGACGCTGAACGCGGTGCAGCTATCGGGCGGCAGCGCCTACACGATCGTGCTCACCACGTCGCGGACCGGTTCGGCAGAAGCATTCTGGATTCGGGACGCACTGGTGCCGTAATCGCGGGCGTCACCGCGCCAGCAGCGACCAAGGAGAAAACCATGCCATCCACCCGCCCCATCTGGAAGGGGCAGCTTCGGCTGTCCCTCGTCTCGATTGCCGTGGAGCTGCACACCGCCACGAAATCGGGCGGCAAGCCGTCCTTTCGGCAGATCCACGAGCCAACAGGCAAACCGATCAGCTACGAGAAGGTGGTCAAGGGCGTCGGACCCGTGGATCGAGACGAGATCATGAAGGGATTCGAGTACGAGAAAGGCGACTATGTGCTGCTGAGCGACGACGAGCTCAAATCCGTCAAGCTCGAGACTCGTCGCACGCTCGAACTGACGCAGTTTGTCGGCGCGTGCGAGATCGATCCGATCTACTATGACAAGTCGTATTTTGTCACGCCGGCCGACGAGCTCGCGGAGGATGCGTTTCGCGTCATCCGTGATGCATTGCGGGAGACCGAACGTGTGGGGCTCGGACAACTCGCGCTGCGCGGCAAGGAGTATCTGGTCGCGCTCAAGCCCACCGGTACCGGCATGCTGCTGGAGACGCTGCACTACGAGACGGAAATCCGGAAGGCGGATGCGTTCTTCGCGCAGATGTCCGCAACGAAGGCAGACGCCGATCTGCTGGAAGTCGCCACGGCGTTGATCGAAAAGAAGACCGCGCCGTTCGACGCGGGGGTCTTCAAGGATCACTACCAGCAGGCCCTGCGCGAGCTTATCGACGAAAAGCTGAAAGCGGAGGGCGGGCGTGTCGCCTTCTCTCAGGAAGCGGAGGCATCGGGGAGTGGTGACTCGAACGTCATCGACTTGATGGAGGCGCTCAAAAAGAGCCTGGCGGCGGGTCGCGGGGGCAAGGGCACGTCGACGTCTGCAGCGGCCGGAAAGAAGGCCACCAAGAGCGCCAGCACGAGCGCTTCCAAGCGTGCGGGGAAGAGCAAAGCCGCCACGTCGACTCGCAAGAAGGCGGGCTGACGTGGTGCGTCGTGCACCACCAGCGTTCCGCGCGCCGCAGCTCGCCACGCTCACCGACAGCGTCCCACTCGGCGACGACTGGCTCTTCGAGATGAAGTTCGATGGCTATCGCTGTTTGGCGGCGGTCGCCGGGAAAGTCGTGCGCCTCTACACGCGGAGCGGCAAGGACTGGACCGATCAGTTTGGACGCGTAGCGGCCGAAGTATTGGGACTTCCTGCGGAGGCCGCGCTGCTTGACGGCGAAGTGTGCGCACTGGACGAGAACGGGCGGTCCGACTTCGCGCTGCTCCGCGAACGCCTCAGCACCGGAGGCGATCTCGTCTACATCGCGTTCGATCTTCTGGAGCTCGATGGGCGCGATCTCACACGCGAACCGCTGCTCCAGCGCAAGGAACGCCTCGAACAGCTGCTGTCGGCGCAGCACCCCGGCAGCGCCGTGCGCTACGCGAATCATCTGTTCGCGAATGGGCAGTACGTGCTGGAGGCGCTCTGCCACGACGGATTCGAGGGTGTGATCGCCAAGCGTATTGATGCGCCGTATCGCGGTCGCCGAACGCGCGACTGGCTGAAGGTGAAATGCAGCAGGCGCCAGGAGTTCGTGATCGTAGGCTGGTCGCCGTCGAGTCGACGCAACACGTTCGCGTCATTGCTTCTCGCCACACACGAGCGCGGAATCCTCACCTATCGGGGCCGAGTGGGCACCGGGTTTTCTGAAAGCACGTTGGAGCAGATCCAGGCGCTGCTCGACGGCCGTAAACGTGAGGGAAGTCCGGTCGCAAAGGTACCGCGCGCAGTAGAGCGGACGGCGCGGTGGGTTACGCCCGATCAGGTGGCCGAAGTGTCGTTCACGGAGTTCACGAGAGATGGGCTGTTACGCCATCCAGCCTTCGTTTCTCTCCGCACCGACAAACCAGCGAAACAGGTCGTGCGCGAACGGTCACTCGAGCCGGGTGTGAGGCTGACTTCGCCCTATCGCGTCGTCTATCCCGGTCAGGGGGTCACGAAGTCCGCGCTGGCAGACTACTACGCCGAGGTGGGCGCGCAGATGCTGCCATTCATTGCTCGCCGACCGCTCAGTCTGCTGCGATGCCCGCAGGGTCGCACCCGCACATGTTTCTTTCAGAAGCACGACAGCGGAGGCTTTCCGCCGCAGATGCATACAAGCCGGTTTGCCGAGAAGGACGGGACGTTGCATGAATACTTCCATGTGGACAGCGTTGACGGGCTTCTCGCGGGCACCCAGATGAACGTGCTGGAGTGGCATCAGTGGGGAGCGTGCGTGACGGATGTCGAGCGACCAGAGCGTCTGGTCTTCGACCTCGACCCCGACGAAGCACTCGGGTTCGACCACGTGCGTCTGGCCGCGCTCACGATCGCCGAACTGCTGGAGCGAGCCGGTCTCCGCAGCTTCCCAATGCTGACCGGCGGCAAAGGCGTGCATGTCATCGTGCCCATTCTTCCGGACGCCACCTGGTCGGATGCCAAAACGTTCAGCAGCGCGGTCGCGCATGTGCTCGCCGAGCAGGAACCCGATCGCTTTGTGGCCACCATGTCGAAGGCGCGTCGCCGTGGACGCCTGTTCATTGACTATCTGCGGAACGAACGAGGCGCGACCGCCGTTACACCGTGGTCCACCCGAGCGCGCGAGGGCGCACCCGTCGCCATGCCCGTCAGCTGGGATGAGCTCATGGAAGCAACTGCAGCCAACGTCTACTCGCTTGAGACTGCCATGGCGCGCGCGCAGCGTCCCCCGGCATGGCCCGACTACTGGCGTGTTCAGCAGTCGCTCGCAAGGGCCATGCGGTCGCTGCTGGGCGCATGAGGCCGTCCTCATCCCTCGCCTTGGCAGTAGCGCTCACGTCGGTCGCCGTTGCCAGCGCGTTTGGCGTGCGCCGTCGCATGGCGCCCCGAGTGGAGGTGAGCCGTGCGGACAGCGGCCTCACCGGGTCGCCGCCGCGCGAGAAGGCGCCAGCGCCGGGAGTACAGCAGGCGCGGGGCGGTGCCGGTCCGCTCATGCACCGGACCTACGGCATGGATCTTCCGGCCATCGGCGTGAGCGCGTCGGAGCTGCTGCAGGCCATCGGCCGTCGCCTCGAACGATTGTCTCCCGCGACGCTCGCCGAGTTCGAGAAACGTGTCGGACACCGCAGCACGATGCGGGTGGGCGACGAATACCACATCCGGATACTGGGTCCATGGAATGGTCGCGTGCGCGTATCCCGTGTCTCCGACACCGCCTTCACACTCGTAACGCTGCGCGGGCACCCGGAAGCCGGCCAGATTACGTTTCGCGTTCGCGAGCGACGTAGCCGTCGACATCCGATTGAGGTGACGATCGAGTCGTGGGCGCGGGCACGTGATGGCATGGTGGGCCTCGCCTATGGGGCGCTCGGTATCGGCAAGCAGGTGCAGGCAGAAGTATGGGTGACGTTCCTGCACCGCATCGCAAAAATGGCGGGGGTGACTCGAACGCCACGTGTTCACATTCGATCGGAGCGGGTGGACGCGTGACAACACCGGCGGACGCCAGAGCTGAAGGCGGCACGGCCGAGGATCGAGCAAACGAGATCAGCGACGCGCTGCGCGCGCGGCTGGCAGACATCGATGCGTTGGAGTCCACCGTCGACCTCATCAAGCGCGACGAATATACCCGGGCCGCCGGGTGGAACATCGACGCACGAGAGATCGCACTCCCACAAGAGGAGCCGGGGGCGCCCGCCTCCGACGGTTCATTCGCGGCCGCGGTCGCGATTCTCAAGGCGTACACCTTCACGCCCCAGCGCCTCATTCGCGGAGCGTTTGACCCCAACGCGCCGCTGGAACAGCGCCCGATGCTGCTCCGCGCACGATTCCTGTGGATGCGGTTCGAGCTCGGCGTGAAGGTGAACCGAGTGATCGACGACGAGCGCGAGCGCGAGGGAATTCGCGAGCGGGTATGGGGCTACAGCTACCACACGCTCAAGGGCCACATGGAGCGCGGAGAAATCACGTTCGAAGTGGTGAAGCGCGCATCGTCCGGTGACGTGGTGTTCCGCATTCATTCCTTCTCGCAGACGGCACACATCGCCAACTGGTTCCACCGACTGGGCTTCCGCGTGGTCGGTCGTCGGCTGCAGCGCTATTTCGCCGAACAGTCACTCGTGAACATGCAGCGCATGGTGGTGGCGCGGCTCTCAGGGCATGCCTGACTCGCGTTCGTCAGTCCGCCATCCCACGACGTCAGAGAGCAGCTCTGCATCGATCGTTGTGTGTCGGGTGTCGGTGTGCAGCACCGAGATGTCTCCCGTCGTCTCGAAGACCACCGCCCGGACCTGCTCAAATCGCAGCACGTTCGCTTCGCGAAGCTTGGCGTACACGTCAGCGGTCGTAACATTCGCCAGCCGCAGGTGCTCGGTGATCAGGGTGGAGCCGCGCATGAGCAACAGCGGCTTGTTGTCGACGATATCGCTGAATCGCCCTGACAGGCGTCGGAGTGTGGCCACGCCCCACTGGCCGATGTACAGGAGCGCCAGCGCATAGAGCCCCAACAGCAGTTTCGGATCGGGCGATGCAATCGTTGAAGCGAAGAGCGAGCCCACCGCGACCGTCATGGCAAAGTCCGCTGCCGACATCTTGGAGAAGCTGCGCAGGCCCACGATGCGGGTGAACACCAGAATCGCGGCGTAGGTGGCGACCGCGGACACCAGCACAGCCAGCAGCGCGTGCGGTGAAACAGCAGCAAGTTTGCCGCTCATGAGCCGTGCCCGTGGGCTGACCTCACACCGGCTTCCGCCCCTGCATCACGCGGATGATGACCATGACCACGGCGATGACCAGCAGAATATGAATGAAACCACCGATCGCAACAGACGTCACGAGGCCGAGCAGCCAGAGAACGATCAGGATCGCAGCAATTGTCATGAGCATGGAGAACTCCTCCGCCAAGAGTGGCGAGCCAGCAGGAAGGGAGCCAGCGCGACTCGCCGGCGCTATGTTCAGCGGGTGCAGGACAAACCTGCTCTATGCAATGCAGGGAATGCCGTGAGCCTGACTTTCCATGCTCACGGTCCGTGTGCCGGACTCTCCAGCCCAGGTCCCATGTCAGTCACTGTCACCGGCTCGTTCACCGTCAGCATGACGCCTCAGCCCGCCGACGCCTTCGCCGACGGCGCCACGCTCGGCCGCATGACGCTGGACAAAACATTCAGCGGCCCGCTTGCCGCCACCAGCAAGGGCCAGATGCTCACCGGCATGGGCGGTGTGAAAGGCTCGGCTGGTTACGTCGCCATCGAGCGACCCATCGGTACACTTGATGGCAAGCGCGGCTCATTCATTCTGCAGCACAGCGGCACCATGACGCGGGGCGTCGGGCAGCTCACCCTTACGGTGGTGCCCGACTCCGGCACCGAGGAGCTCATGGGGTTGAGCGGCAGCATGCAGATTGAGGTGGTGGACGGGGAGCACCGGTACACGTTCCGCTACAGCCTTGACGCCTCTGGTTGAACGCAATCGAACAGCGATCAGAACTTCACCGTTCCGTGTTCGTTGTCCGACGTGTCGTGGTCGCCGGTGAGCACGCCTTTGGCAATGGAAAACAGCGATCCGATCTTGCCGCCGGGCGCGTCCCAGTACTCGGCCTCATCCACGGCGATGCGGATGCAGCGGATGGTGGGATCGTCCGGCCCTTCGTACCACGCCTTGAGCATGGGATTCCAGAACTCGGCGATCCGCGCCCGGTCATTGAGAATCTCCGCCTGGCCGCTCACTGAGAGATATTCCTCGCTGCTGGTGGACGAATAGCCCACGTTCACGCGCGGATTGCCGGTGATTTCGCGCGCGGCAGAAGAATCGTGCGACGTGAGAAACCAGAGCGTCCCGTCAAACGGTGCGTCCTGCGTCCACATGGGGCGCGCACGCAGCATGCCGCCCGCGTCCACGCTGGTGATCAACGCCACTTTTATGTCCTTTACAAGAGACGCCACCTTATCAATCGCTTCCTGGCGTGTTGGTTTGGTCATGTATCCCCTCGTCTGGTAGGATGATGTCGGTCCTCCTGAGCAGACCCGACATCGACACCGATATTTGCCTCGTTGTACAATGCTGCCGCGTCACGGACGCGGCCATTGATCAGCTGGAGCATACTCGTCTATCCCGATGAGGGTATAGCACGGTGACTGCAGTACAGCAGCAGTACAGCAGTTGCGCGCTCAACAAGTGACAAACGCCGCGGGACACCGATTTCCGATGTCCCGCGGCGTTGACCGAGCGGCGTCTACCCCGGGGGCGTTGAGGTCCCGCCGTGACAGGCACTCCACTGTGCCTGATGCGTTGCTACGGAATCACACGCTCCACCGGTCAATTCCGCGACAAGCGACAAGCGACAAGCGACGAGCGACGAGCGACGAGCGACGCGGGTTTACGCGTTGCCGTTCTTCCGACGTACCTGCACCAGCAGCATACCCGTGACGCCCAACACCAACAGCATCAGCGAGGCCGGCTCCGGGACGACACTGGCATTGTCCATGGCGAGCGCAACGTTCCGACCATCCGTCAACAGAAACGTGTCAAAGCTGACCTCCTCGACGCCCGCCCAGTTGAAGTTGAACTGCTGGGCCGAGCTGGTGAGTGCAATCGTGCGTGTGAACGACGGATCGAGATCACCTGCGCGATAGCCGAACACGGTCACGTCCACCGCCGAGTTGTCCGGCGCTTCGCCCGCGTCAAACTGCAGGAACGAGAGCCACGCGCTCGAGAACGTGAACGAACCGGTGTTGCGATAGAACCCGCTTTGTTCGAAACGGCCGAGCGCGAACTGGCTGCCGGACACGGCGTTGTCAGTCGTGCCCGCAAACGTGGTGTTGGCCACGTTGAAGTTGTAGAACTGGTACGCACCGAGTTCCATGAAATTGTTCTGCAGTCCGTTGGCCGCCACCGGCACACCATCAAACGTGAACGTCTCGGCCTGCGCCGAGAGGGTGAGCGGGGCGATGGTGCCCAGCGCGACGAGCGCGGCGCGACGAAGAGTCGTGATGATCATCAGAGTGCTCCCGAGGCCCACGGGCCCCACAGGACGAAGGTGCCACCGCGCTCAGTGCCGGTGCTGGACGTAGATCCCTGCGTGTTGAAGAACAGCACACGGCCGTCGGGGCTGAAACAGGCGCCGGCAAACTCCGTGGCGCTGCTGGCGTTCTCAGAGCGCAGCAAGTCGAAAATGCGACCGTCGCGCGTGAGACCCCGCAGGAACTGGCCGCCACCGCCGTCTTCGCAAATGACCAGGCCACCGCGCGGACTCACGCAGATGTTGTCCGGCGCATCGAGCACAGTGCGGCTCGGCGATTCGTAGAGCAGCGTGAGCGTGCCACCCGTCATGGATGTGGGACGGTACTGGAACACCTGCCCGGCGCCGATGGCACCGCCGCTGGTGGCGTTGAAGTACACGCTGTTGTCACCCCACCAGCAGCCTTCGAGGCGGGCGAATCGGGCACCGCCCTTGGCGAAACCCTGACCAAAGCAGGAGGTCGTGGAGTTGATCGACGCCGGATCCGGATCGTCGATGTCCACCCACTCGGCCTGGAAACCGATGCCCACCGGCATGCCGAGCGCCGGTACGCCACCCACTGAGGCGTTGGTGGTGTTGAAGCCCGGACGGCCCACGAGCTTGAGCATCTGCAGCTTGCCACCCGCCTGAAGGTTGCCCTGCTGGTTCGGGATGAAGCGATAGAATCCGGACGTGGTGCCGGCGTCCTCGGTCTCATAAATGTGACCGTAGGTTGGATCCACCGCGATGGCTTCATGGGAGAAGCGCCCCATCGCGTTGAGCGACACGGGATCGACTTCGGAGGTGGCGCTGGCCGGAATCTCAAACACGTAGCCATGATTTTTGGTGCGACCGGTCGGCGACGCGCTTTCTGTGGTCTCCTCGCAGGTGAGCCAGCTGCCCCACGGCGTGATGCCACCGGCGCAGTTCACCATCGTGCCACTGATGGACACGAACTCGTCGAGCAGCGTGGGCTCGTTGGTCACCGGATCGATGCTCACTTCCAGCGACGTGCAGCCACCGCCCGCCATGGCGTCCCACGGCTTCGTGCCGAACGGCACCGAGTTCGCGGCGTTGTCCCGAATCTCGTGGTTGCGCACGAGCCGGATGTTGCCGTTGGGCATCTGGAACGCGCCCATGCCGTCGAGCGCGTTCGGCACCGGCGCGCCGGCGCCCGAGCCCGCCATCGGATTCCCCGCGGTGCTGATCTCCCGCAGTGTGAAGCTGGCCGGAATCAGAAAGGGCAGGCCGCCCGGATCCATCGCGATCGGTCCATAACCACCCGAGCCGCGCGGTGCGCGGGCCAGCGACGGCGTGCCGTCCGGTGCCACCACCGTGGCGTCGTTGCAGGCGATCAGCCCGCTCAGCGACGATGTGGCCACTACTGCACCGGCGACACTCGCGCTCTTTCGCAGAAACGCCCTGCGATCCACTGTTTCCATTGCATCCTCCTGTGACGGGGCATCCGTCCGAGATCCCGTCGCACTCGTGCACAACCGCGGTGCTGAGCGTGTCGTGCGACAGGTTCCACGACGCTCGCAGCTTCGGGCCGCGAGGGAAACCGACGTCACTGGGCTGGTGCGTGTTGGTGACAGTGTCACGACGGCGGATACGCCGAGCGGTGCGTTGATCGCACGATTGTGACGTGGAAACGGCGGTGGCGTGTTGCGCTGCCGCGGGCCGACCACCACTCCGTGGCGTCTGGCGCGTGCGCCGGCGCTCGGAAGGCGATAACTTTCAGTATGACGCGGTCACAGAGCCCCCCAACCGAGTTCGCGCCCTTCTACGGCCCGCGTGAAGAGCTGGCGAACGCGCTCACGCACGGCGCCGGATTGCTGGCAAGCCTCATCGGCGTGCCGTTTCTGATCGCCGCCTATCTCGCGCGCGGCGATCTGCTGTTGGTGCTGGGGGTGAGCGTATTCGCGGCGTCGCTGCTCGCGGTGTACACCACGTCCACGCTGTACCATGCCGTGCCGCACCCGCGGGCCAAGCAATGGCTGCGGGTGGCTGACCACGTGGCGATCTACCTGCTCATCGCCGGCACGTACACGCCGTTCACGCTGGGCGTGCTGCGCGGCGCCTGGGGCTGGAGCCTGTTCGCCGCGATCTGGACGCTGGCGGTGCTCGGCATCGTCTGCAAGGTATTGTTCACCAATCGGTTCAAGCGCCTGTCCACCGCGTTTTATCTCGCGATGGGGTGGGCCGTTGTGGTGGCGCTGCGGCCCATGGCGTTGGCGATGCCGGACGCCGGGATCTGGCTGCTCGCAGCCGGTGGGTTGCTCTACTCGAGTGGCGTGATCTTCTACGTGCGCAAGACCGCCTACATGCACGCCGTATGGCACTGCTTTGTGCTTGGTGGCAGCGCCTGCCATTTTTTCGCCGTCCTTCGCTACGCCGGTTGACCAGATGAGCGGCGCGCCCGCTGGCGGCGTGATCATTCTGGCGCTCATTTTCGGCGTGGCCGGTGTGCTGCATTTCGTGATGCCCAGGCCGTTCGACGCGATCGTGCCGCCGTGGCTTCCCGCGTTCTTCCCCGACGCGCGCACGCTCGTATACGCGAGTGGTGTGGCCGAGCTGGCCGGCGCCGCGGGGCTGCTGCTGCCGGCAACACGTTCGCTCGCCGGCTGGGGACTCATCCTGTTGCTCGTGGCGGTCTTTCCGGCCAACGTGCAGATGCTGTTGATGGCCCGCGCCAGCAACGCCGCATGGTGGTGGACCATGGCGCTCTGGGTTCGACTGCCCCTGCAGGCGCTGCTCATCTGGTGGGTCTGGAAAGCAGCCGTGCGCGGCTGACCAACGGGAGACGCATGACAAGTCACACGCACTATCTCTGGTTCAACACGGCCAAGCGGCAGGAGCTGGTTGACATCACGGACACCGTGAGCGAACAGCTGCGTGAGAGCGGCATCCAGGAGGGGTACGCGCTGGTATCCGCCATGCACATCAGCGCCTCGGTGTTCGTGAACGACCACGAGTCGGGGTTGTGGCAGGATATCCTGACGTGGCTGGAGGGCACGATCGCCCCCTGGGATCCGACACGCTACGCGCACAACGACACGGGTGAGGACAACGCCGCCGCACACCTGCGCAGCCTCACCATCGGGCACGAGGTGATCGTACCCGTGACCGCTGGCGTGCTCGATCTGGGCCCGTGGCAGCGCGTGTTCTACGGCGAGTGGGACGGGCAGCGGCGTAAACGGGTGATCATCAAGATCCTGGGCGAATAGCGTGCCCTGATCCTCGCGTCAGCTGGTGACCACACCCTCTTCGCAGGCGTCACGCACGGCCTGCACGTCTACCGCTGTACCGGCCACGAACAAATACTCCACGTTGCGCGTGTGGGACACGGCACCCACGCGGCGGCCCGCCGGATCGTGGATGCCGATCTGCGCCCCCACGTACCGCTTGTAGTCATGTTCGAGCACCAGCACCTCGCCGCGGCTGGAAAGCATGTCCACGAGCGCGTCGCGCGCAATCCACCCCTCGTTGTTGAACGAGACGATCAGCACACGCGCGTCGACGCTGTCGATGACGTGCTGCAGCGCGCCGGCAAACTGCGGCCGCCGGTTGAACGGGCTCGGGCGCGTGCGTACGTCAATCCGCTTGCGCGCCACGCCATAGGCTTCGGGCGCATCCCAGCGCACCAGCGTCTCCCAGATGTGGTAGTTGCCGAGGTACGAATGCTGGTTGTACGGCGGGTCGAGATAGGCGATGTCACCTGACAGCCGGACGGCCGCGTCGGCGGCGTCAAGCTGGAAGGCCTCGCCTTGGCCCGCAGCAGCGCGCGGCAGCAGGTCGGGTAGACGCAGGGTGAGCGGCAGCGCGGCGCGCGGCGCCCACTGTTTGAGATAGGCCATCTGGAGACCGGTGGTGGAGTCCACGCGGTCGGCCGCCTCCATGAGCGACACCAGACAGATGGCCTCCAACTCGGGCGGAAGCTCGCGAGCGGCAATCGCGTCGCGAATCGCGTCAATGTGCGCGCCGTTCTCCGGCGTGAAGAACCGCGCCTCCTCGCAGAAGGTGCGGGTGACATAGCCCGGCGCCGGCGATACGCGTTGCAGCTCGGCCAGTACTCGCACCGCCAGCGCCTCGTGCTGGTCGCGATCGGCCTGCACGTAGCAGGTGGCAAGGGCGTGCGCGTAGGCCATGCAGTCGTTCGACAACACGCGAAGCCCGGCGCGCTTGAGTGCATGACCAACGCGCGACGTGCCGGAAAAGAGATCCACGGCGCTGGTGGCGTTGGGCACGGCGCGTGCGACGTCAACGATGCGTCCCACGAGTCGTCGTTTGGAGCCGAGGTACTTGATCATGCGGCGGTCACGCGGCGTGCGGTCCGTGCACGCTCAGCGTCGGAGCAGTGATGCGGTCATCGGATAGGGGATGGGCACACCGGGCGGCGTCGCGCCCGGTGCGCCCGCCTCGTGCGGGTCTGCCGTGCCGGTCCGGATTTGCAGCGCGGGGTCGGTCCAGTCGGCCGGAATGGCCCGCGTCGCGCCCGCGTTCTCAAGGCCGTGCTTCCGCATGGCCCACGCGCCCACGTTGTACCACAGGTGCGGGCCGCAGCACGGCTTGGCGGTGAAGTGCGCGTGAGCATAGATGCGCGAAATTCCATGCGCATCGACGAGCATTCGCACGAGTTGTCGTCCGGCCCGGATCTGGGCCACCGGCGGCGGCGGGGTGTCGGCCCGGTTGTACACGCCCACGAACTCGATGTCGATGGCGTGGCGGTCAGTGCCAACGCTGTTGAGCGCCGACGAGATTGCGCGCACAAACAACACGGTGCCGTCCTGCATCACCACGTAATTGGCGATCACGAAGTCAAAGCGGGCGATACGACTGGACACGAAGTTCGTGTGGTGCAGAATGATGCCGTTGATGCGCGACGTGTCGCGGCGCGGGTTCTCGCGACCGCCGCTGTAGATGTTGCGATGGTTTCGCGTCTCCGTGGTCCCGCGGGCATCGTCCAGTCGATCAATGATGTTCAGCACCAGGCGGCTCCATGAGGTGACCGGTGAGGCAACCAATCAGGCGAGGGCCGGCGTGAGTCGCGCCAGCGTGGCCTGCTCCAAGAATGCGCGCCCCCGCCCCTACCGCAAGGTGTAACCGATACCGAAGGCCCTGATCGGGCACATCACGGATCGGCGTCCGGCCACTCCTCCGGTCACTCATCAGGCCACCAGCGACACCCGCGTCTCGCGCACCAACGGCATGACCTGCGCCGCAAACCGCTCCATTTCCTCGAGCTGCGGCGAGCACTGCAGCAGCAGGAGATTCACCCCCTCGCGCTCGAAGGCACGCACCTGCTCGGCCACCTGCTCCGGCGTGCCCACCAGCCCCGCGCGCAGTCCCCGGTTGGACACGGAGTAGTCCTGCAGCTTGAGTTGTTGCTCGAGCTGGGTGTGCGACACCCAGTCGTCAAAGTTGGCCAATCCGGCGTGGCCGGCCGAGACATCGGTGATGCGCGCGAGCTCCTGCTCCACCTCGCGCTCGGTGTCGCGCACAATGGTGTAAGCAGCGACGCCGAACTGCAACGGTGGCAGCTCCCGTCCCAACACATCCTGCTGCCGTTCGCGGCGTTCAGTGAGATCGCGTACGCGAGCACCGGTGCGCTCCGGGGAGTCGCCGTGCATCACGTAGGCGTCGCAGCGTGATGAGATGAGCGTCTTGGCCGCCTCGCTTTCGCCGCCGGCGTAGATCACCGGGCGTGGGTGCCGCACCGGCTTGGGCTCCACGATGGTCTCTTCCACCTGGTAGTACGTGCCGGAGAACGAAAACTGCGGCTCGCTCCACGCGCCGTTGAGCACGGTGAGCCATTCGGCTGTGCGCGCGTAGCGGTCATCATGTTCATCGAAACGGACACCAAAGCGCCGAGCCTCGTCCTTCCACCAGCTCGACACCACGTTGAGCGAGAGGCGACCGTTGCTGATGTGGTCAATGTTGGCGGCCTGCTTGGCCAGCTGCGCCGGGTCATGGAACGTGGGACGCACGGCCACCATGAGCTCCAGCCGGTGCGTGACGGCGGCCAGCGCCGCCGCGGTGGACCACGCATCGAGCGCCGGGGCACGAATGCCCTTGATGTCGTTGAGGAACAGCTCGGCAATGAGCGTGAGGTCGTAGCCGATCTCCTCGCTCCGACGGGCCAGACGGCTCACGTAGGCCCACGTAGCTTCCATGCCTTCGTCGGGCACGTTGCGCAGCCAGCCGCCGAACACGGGCATCCAGTAGCCGAAGCGCATCAGCGGACGCCTCCGGCGGCGAGTTCACCGGCAGTATGCGCGGCATCGTTGGCGAGGCGAGCCGCGTCGCGAGCCGCGTCGTCATCACCTGTGTCATAGGCTCTCGCCTCGAGCCAATCGGCGAACCGCTCCCACGGATCGAAGCCCACCACGTTGGGCGCGTCGGCCACGAAGTTGGAGAGCGCGTTGATGTCGTAGAAATAGTGCTGGCCGTCGCGTTCGTCCACGAGATACTCGATGCCTCCCACGTCGATGTTCGCGGCCTGCGCGATGGCTTCGACCTGCGTGATGATGTGCGCCGGTGGGGTGGTGCCCTCAACGCGCATGCCCGTCTTGGGCGCATCAATCGCACAGGCCCCGCGCACGAGCTCCACGCCGGTGGTGGTCTGGCAGGCGTCGGCTGGGCAGAGGTCGAACGATCCGGTGGCCGGGTAGACGTTGATCGCATACAGGTATTTGCCGCCGAGCGCTTCAACGCGCGTGATGTGGCCGTTGGTGAGTGGGGCGGCTTCCTGAACGAGTGCGGTGCTGTCCACCCCAAGATCGAGCACGTTGGATTCGACGGCGCTTCGCAGTGCGTCGATGGACTCATATTTCACGATGCCCGCACCGCTGCCGCCCACGTTGGCTTTCACGAGCACGGGGAATCGCAGATTCTCTGCTGCCCACACCGCCTGCGACGCATGATTGATCGCCACCGAACGGGGAAAGGGCAGGCCGAGTTCGCGCAGCAGGTCGAGTTGGTTGGCCTTGGAGAGCTCCAGCGCGTATGCGTCGCTGCCGTTCACCACCGAAACGCCGAGCCGTTCGAGGTGGCGCAGGAAGTGGAGCGTGTACCAGGTGGCGTTGACGTTGCCGCGCAGGTAGGCCGAGGGCGAGGCGCGGTTCACCACGAGGGCGTAGGGCGCGGACGTCTCGGACGGGTTGAAGGCGTGGGCGGCGGCGTTGAGGCGCACGTAGGGTGTGCCGCGCTGGTCGAAGATCCGGAAGAGTGGCTTGAACCACTCCGGATGTTCGTGGAAAATCGCGATGGGCAGGCGCGCAGACTGGTCCGACATGATGGCCTCGGCGGTGGAGTGCAGCCGTGTCGCGTCGGCGGTCAGAGACAAAAAATGCCCGGTGGGTGGCCACCGGGCGTCTCGCGATTTAGCACTTTGTTTAACGTGGCGGCAAGCGGCAGCAAATGACCACGGAATCGATTGTTCAAATATTTTACGACCGAGCGAGCAGGCGGTCAACTCCGTAGAATTCCGTATCGGGGTGACCAAATGCTCTGCTCGACAGCAATCTCAGGATCTTCGGGAGGTACGATGCAACACGATACGTCCACGCTCGTGGCTCTCGCCGTCGCGCTCGCCGCGGTTTCGCTTGGTACATTTGGCACGCCGCTTGTCGCGCAGGAAGTTGCGGCCACCATTGGCGCCCCACCCATCTTCGGACGCATTGCCGACGCGAAGATCATGAGCGCCGATCGCGTGGTGGTGGTGGACGAACAGGACCAGCGCATCTGGTACCTGGACGGGCGAGGACGCACTGTCGCGACCGCCGGCCGGCGGGGTGCGGGGCCGGGTGAGTTCCTGCTCACGGAACGGCTGGTCCGCATGGACGATTCCACGCTGGGTGTGGTGGACCGGCGCAACGCCCGACTCACGATGGTGCGTGTGCGGCGCGATACGATTCTCACGACCGGGAGCGTGCGCATCACGCCCTTTGTGGAGGACGCGTGTCGGCTGGGGAACACGATGTATCTGGCGTTCCCTGATGTGGCCACGGGCGACATGGTGACAACAGCAGGGATCGACGGTACCATCACCGGCCATCTTGGCAGAATCGATGCTGGTGTCGGACCGCCGCTGCTTCGAGAGGCCTATCTCCGCGCTGCGATCGGCTGCCTTCCGGGACGCAATCTCGTGGTTGCGGCGTCGCACTTTTTCCCAACGGTGCGCGCCTTTGACCTGGCAGGTCGGCAACTGTGGACGGCAGAGTTGCCTGCGTTCCGGCAGATCAAAATCGAAGCGACAGAGAAGGGCGGGCGCCGATTCACCTATCGTCCCGACGGAAACAGCGGTACCGAACGGGTGTTTCCCGTTGCGGGGGATACGCTCGCCGTCGTCACGCAGATCGCGTGGCCCGGGGCGGCCGGGGATACCGCCACGATCATTGGTGTGCGCTATCTGCTCGACGCGAGTACCGGTCGGGTGCTCGGCCATACCGAGGGCCCGGAACGTCTGCTCGACGTGTGGGGTGCCACGGAAGTGGTGATGGTGGAGGATCCGGAGCCAGCCGTGATCCTGCGCCGGCGCTGACCTCGTCTGCGCCGGCCTCGTCTCCTGCCCGTTGCGGTTCGTGATGCGCCACGGGTCGCGCCAACCGGAGTTCACACTGCGTATGTACCGTTCCTGCGCGCTCGCCTTCATGCTGCTGATCACCGCGCCACCGCTGGCCCTGCGCGCGCAGGGCAACGGCGGTACGCTCGTCGGCACGATTGTCGATCGCTCAGGGCGCCCGATCGAGTCCGTCACGGTACTCGTGACACCTGTAGGAGGCACGGCGCCAACTGCCACGACGCGCACGGATGCAGCCGGGCGGTTTCGGTTGGTCGAGCTCGCCGCCGGCGAGTATCAGCTCCTGGTGCGGCGTGTGGGCTTTGTCCCCGCACAGACCCTCGTCACCATCACCGCCGGTACGTCCGTCTCCGTCGAACTAGCACTCGCATCGAGCGCAGCGGTGCTCGACACGGTGCGATCACGCGTGTCGCAGCACAGCTGCAACAATCGCACCGTGCAGGGTTTCGAGTGTCGCCGTCAGGCGGGCGTGGGATACTTTCGCGATGCGCAGGAGCTGGCGGCGCTCAAACCCATCCATCTGCACGACCTGTTTCGTGACCTGCCGGGCATTCGCCAAGGCATGGGTCGTGGCCCCGGAGGGCTTCGAGGGTTCGTGCCGAACGTGCGACCGAGCCGCTGCCTCCGGACCCTGGTGAACGGCCGGCCACCGTTCGGCGGACAATGGTGGACCGCCAAAGACGTGATCGGCATCGAGTACTACGACAGTTGGCAAAAGGTGCCGGTAGACTTCCGCCAGATCGCGGACCTCGGCAGCTGCGACCTGATCGTGTACTGGCTGAGCAACGCGCTGGTTGACGACCGCCGGGATCCGCACTGATTTCTCCAGCCCCCGGTGCCCACCGGAGGAGCCCACAGCATGTCGACGTCCGCCGGGTCACCCGAATCATCGCCCGATCCCGCTGAAGTGCCGCCCGCTCCCGCGGTCCCGGGCACCGCGTGGTCGCCACGCACCGCGCTTGAACAGGCCGTCATGCAGGCCATTCGGAAGCGTCGTCCGGTCGCCCGCAATGTGGCCAGGGAATTCGCGGGGCAAGCCACGCTTGGTCAGCGACTCGCCGATCGGGTGGCCAGCTTTGGTGGGTCGTGGACCTTCATTCTGCTGTTTCTTGGATTTCTGGCGCTCTGGGTGGTGCTCAACACGCTGGTACTCGGTCCCCGCAACCAGGCGTTTGACGCGTACCCGTTCATCTTCCTGAATCTGTTCCTGTCCATGGTGGCCGCGCTGCAGGCGCCCATCATCATGATGAGCCAGAACCGCCAGGCGGCGAGCGACCGGTTGCAGGCCACGAACGATTACGAAGTCAACCTCAAGGCGGAGCTCGAAATCCGCGGACTGCACGAGAAGTTCGATGTGCTGCGTGAACAGGAATGGGCCAACCTCGTGCTCATGCAACAGGAACAGATTCGGTTGCTCACGCGGTTGCTGGAGGGGGAAGTGGGAGGGCCGCCTATCCCGGCAGGGGAAAACTGACCGTGAAGCGCGAACCCGTCCCCGGTGTGGACTGCACGGTGATGCGCGCCTCGTGAGCCTCGGCGATCCAGCGCGCGATGGCGAGGCCCAAGCCGGAACCGGGCGTCGGGGACACGTCAGCCGTGGCGGTGTCGGGCGCGCCTGATCCGCGGTAGAAGCGATCGAAAATGTGCGGCAGGTCCTCCTGGCTGATGCCGCAGCCTGTGTCGGTGATCACGCAGTGCGCGCTCCCGCTGTCGACGCCCACATTGACCGTGACGCGGCCGCCCGCGTCGGTGTACCGGATGGCGTTCTCCAACAAGATGGTGAGCAGTCGGCCCAGCGCGACCGGATCTCCTCGCACCGGCGCCTCATCGAACTGTGCGATGGACAGGGGCACCTGTTTCTCATCGGCCAAAATGCGCACGGACTCCACGGCATCAAGCACCAGGTCGTCGAGCGACAGCTGTTCGGTCCGCAGGATTTGTTCGCCGGCATCGGCACGCGCCAGTGCGAGGAGGTCATCCACAACACGGCCGGCCCGCGTCGCATCTGCATGTACGGCCCGCAGCGTGCCATGGTATTCGTCTGCACTGCGCGGTTGCTGCAGCGCCACCTCCGTTCGCGTGCGCAGCACGGCAAGCGGCGTCCGCAGCTCATGCGCCGCATCGGTGGTGAAACGCTCCAGTTGCTGCATCGCCTGCTCCGCCGGACGAGTGGCACGGCGCACGAGCAGCATGGCCCCGAGTGACACGAGGAGGATCGCGCCGAGCGCAGCGCCGGCAAACGCGGCAATGAGCGCGCCGTAGCGATTCTCGAGCTCGACCTGATCCGCCACCACCACCGCGACGAACACCGCACCACCGGCCTGAGTGAACCGCGTGGCGAGCAGCCGCTGTTCGAACTCGTTGGCATCTTCCATACGTGCGCGCACCACGCCCTCGCTGACGGCCTCGCGCGCTGCCGCCTGTTCCCACGTGAGCGACCGGGCATCAAGCCGTGCGAGGGTGGACGCGGCGTACAACTGCGTGTGTCGATCCGGCGCGTTATCCACGCGCAGGCCGACTTCATCGCCAAAAGAGCGCACGTCCGCGCGAGCGTTCGCAATCGCCGCTTCGGTGAGACTCACCATTGATCGGTCCAGTTCCATGTCAACGCCGCGGCGGAGCACAAGAAACAGCCCGCCGCCGAGCAGGGTCACGATGACGAGGATTGTGGCGATGAACAGCACCGCAAGCTGGCGGCGCACGGCCCGCAGGTCATGGGGACGCGTGGCGGGTGATGGCACGATCATTCCCCGAGCCGGTAGCCCATGCTGCGCACGGTATGAATGAGTGGAATCGCGTGCCCCTCATCGATCTTGCGGCGAACGCGGCGGACGAGCGCCTCCAGCACGTTGCCGGTCGCCGGATCATCGTGCTGCCACACGTAGTTGCACAGCGTGGTGCGAGACGTGATGGTGCCCGCATGCTCGGCGAGACAGGCCAGCAGAGCGTATTCCTTGGCGGTGAGCGTGATGCGATCACCAGCCCGCGACACCGTCCGCGCCGCGAGGTTGACCACCAGATCGTGCACCCGGACCTCGGGGTGCAGTCTGAGTGGCCGACGCCGTGCAAGTGCGCGCAACCGTGCGTCCAACTCGGCAAACGCGAACGGCTTGACCATGTAGTCGTCCGCTCCCACGTCGAGGCCGGCCACACGATCGGCGATGGCATCTCGTGCCGTGAGCAGGAGAATCGGCGTGGCATCGCCGTCCGCACGCAGTGCTTCGCACAGCTGGAGCCCTGATCCGTCCGGCAACGCGACATCCAACACGATGAGATCCACCGGTGTGGCGGCCAGCCGAGCGCGCGCCTCACGCACGCCCCGGGCGCTGTCCACGTGGTAGCCGAGTTCGCCGAGGCCCGCCGCGATCGTGGTGCTGAGGTCCCGATCGTCTTCAACGAGCAGCAGGTGGAGAGGCACGGCCCACACCGGTCGAATGTCAGCTTGCTGTCAGGTAGGACATGGATATTGATGGGACATTCCACGTCGGCGCCTGCGCCATCTCCCCAATGTACGAGGCTTGATCATGATCGCACCATACGCCCGACTCGCGCTGCTTGGCGCCGCTGTTGTGCTTGCACTGCCCGCCTGCTCGTCGGACAGCGACGCGAACGAGATGGGAGAATCCGACGCAATGGTCGCGATGGCCGACGGTGCGTCATACAAGCGTGAGGTTCCCGCCGACCTTGCCGCCAAGGCGACGATTCTGGAAACGCGGGCCGCAGAAATTGCACTGGCACTGGTGCCGGGCGGCACGATCGAGAGTGTGGAGCTCGAGGAGGAAGACGGCAAACTCCTGTACTCCTACGACATCCGCGTTGCGGGCAAGGAAGGCATCGAGGAGATCCACGTGGATGCCATGACGGGTGAGGTGCTGGCAAACGAGCACGAGACGCCCGAGGACGAGAAGGCCGAGGCGGAAGAGGACGAGGAAGACGAGCCTGCCGGCGAGACGCCCTTTATCTGACCGTCAGGACAGCCCCTGCACGATGCCGTCGTTGTCCATGGACATGCGGTTGGCGGCAGGGGCTGACGGCAGGCCCGGCATGGTCATGATGTCGCCGCAGCGCGCCACCACGAAGCCTGCACCAAATGAGCCCGTGAGGTCGGTCACCGTGAGGCGAAAGTCGGTGGGGCGACCCACGCGTGCGGGTTGATCGGTGAGCGAATACTGCGTTTTGGCCATGCACACCGGTGTGTGGCCCATACCGTTGGCCTCGAGCCACGCCATGCTGCGCTCGGCGGCCGCTGTGAAGTCCACGCCGCTCGCGCCGTACACCTTGTGCGCGATGGTCTCGATTTTTTCGCGAATCGGACGCGCGGTGTCGTACACAGGACGAAACTCGTGTCCCTTCGCGTCGAGCAGTGCGAGTACCTCGCGCGCAAGTTCCTCGCCGCCAGCACCACCGCGGGCGAACACGTCGGTGAACGCAACCGCAATGCGCTGTTCCGTACAGAACGCCATCACGCGATCGAGTTCCGCCGGCGTGTCCGTCGCTCGGCGATTGAGCGCCACCACCAACGGCACACCAAACTGCCGCACATTGGCAACGTGATGCAGCAGGTGTGGCAACCCGAGCTCGAGCGCCGCGAGATCTTCCTGGTCGAGCGCGGACTTGGGCAGGCCACCCTGCATCTTGAGCGAGCGCACCGTGGCCACGAGCACCGCCGCCTCGGGATTGAACTGCCCGGCGCGGCACACGATATCAAAGAACTTCTCGGCGCCCAGGTCAGAGCCGAAGCCCGCCTCAGTCACCACGACGTCGCCAAGCGCGAGCCCCGTGCGGGTGGCGACGACACTGTTGCAGCCCGTCGCGATGTTGCCGAACGGTCCCGCGTGTACGATCGCGGGGCCACCCTCGAGCGT
>JBBSPE010000062.1:0-23166 GCA_038259155.1 Gemmatimonadales bacterium | reverse complement strand
GTGCCTTCGCTGATGAAGAGCGTCTCCGCGATCTCCAAATTGGAGCGGCCTTTGGACAGGCACACCAGTACTTCGGTCTGGCGTGGCGTGAGCGCGTCCGATGCCACGTGCTCGGCGAGCTTGGCGGCAATCCCGGGCGTGATCACTTTCTTGCCCAGGTGCACCGTGCGAATGGTTTCCACGAGCGTGGTGGAATCCACGTCCTTGAGGAGATAGCTGGCGGCGCCGGCGCGCAATCCGCGAAAGATCTCATCGTCGGTGTCGTACGTGGTGAGCAGAATGACGCGGGCCTCGGGGTCACGCTCGCGGAATGCGGCCGTGAGGTCGGCCCCATCGAGCGGCGTCATGCGAAGATCCACAATGCTTACATCAGGACGGTGCGTCTCGAACAGCGCAATCGCGGTTTCGCCGTCTGCGGCCTGCCCAATCACCTCGAGCCCGTGTGCCGAGAGTACAGCGGCCAGCCCTTCCCGCAGGATGGTGTGGTCGTCAACCAGCAGGAGTCGGATTGGCACCTGAGGCATTCGTCTACCCGTGAGTGTAAAAAGTGTTGGCGTCGTAGGTCGTTGCAGCATTGCAACGCACAACCCCCGTTCCCCTGGAATCACGCGTGATCAACACCCCACCCGGGGAAGTGACCCGCGCCCGCATACCCCGCGGAGGCCACGCCGTGTGCTTGGCCCAACTAACCTGTGGAGGAAACGCGAAGTCCGGAAGGGGTGTTATACCGTTTGTATCACATCTTTTGCCATTTCGCCACCCGCCGCGACTGGCGTTCACGTCCTGATGTGTGAGAACTGCCACAATGACGCACACGATGCCGACCACCGTTGACGAGACGAGTCTCCTTCTGGAGGTGCTCTCCGTTGCGCAGCACGAGCTGGGCGGCGTCGCTGGCGCACTCCAGATGCGCAGTGATGCCCTCGATCTCGGAGCGCTGCCGGAAACCGCCCACGCGAGCATTCGATCCGCCGCCGCGGAACTTGCACGCATCAACGCAACCTTGCGGATGCTACAGGCTATCAGACGACCGGCGGACTCATCTATTGCACCCGTCAGCGCCTCGGAGTGGTATCAGGAATCGTCGCCCGTGCTCGGTGACCTCATGGGCCGCGGATATCGCATTTCGCCCACAGCGCTCGACGGCTACCTGCGTGCGGCAATCCGCCATCGGCTCACGCTCTCCATGTGCGCGTTCGCCCGCGCCCTGCGCGAACGGCAAGTTGGGGTGCCGGATGCCCGACGCACGGTGCGGACCATCGCGCTGCAGCTCGACGCTTCGGACTCGCGCGGTCTGGCGACACTGTCGTGGACCGATCGCCCATCGATGGACGACCAGTGGACGAAGCTGGCCACCACGCTCGCCGAAGGCGCGGACCTTCAACTCGCAATTGATTCGGGGAAAGCGACTTGGCAGTGGGGTGTGTGATGGCGCGCACATCACTGCGATGAGGACCCTCTTCCCCAAGACAAATTTATCCCTTTTGGGGAACGCGACAGCGAGACGCGACTGCGAGTTTACAGATGGATGCGGGCAGCAGCTCGCGCCATTCGAACAACTCTTCAACGCCGAGGAATCTCATGAACGAAGACACACTCAAAGGCAACTGGAAGGAAATGAAGGGCAAAGCCCGTGAGCAGTGGGGCAAGCTCACTGACGACGACCTTGATGTCGTGAACGGCAAGCGCGAGCAACTGGTTGGCAAGGTGCAGCAGGCCTACGGCAAGACGCGCGACGAAGCCGAGCGCGAGGTCAAGGATTTTGAGGCCCGCCAGAACGCCTGACAGGGGGCGACACGCTGACTGAGCAACACGGTGTCCGGCGCGTGGGCGGGGCCGGGCGCCGACGGCTCAGTTGCGGGAGTCCCCAACACCACGACAGCTTTCGGAATGGTTCCCCTGAGGATCTCCCGTTCGACCATCCTCGTTACCGTGCTCTACGGTGATGAGGATGTTCCCGGCGTGCGCGCCCTCCTCGAAGGCGTCGCTCCCGACCAGAATCTGGCGTTCCTCCTCTTCGAGCCTGATCAGGAGGACATGGGGCAACGGCAGCAACATCGATCCCGCCTGATCGGCGCAACTTCCCTGCAAGTTCGCGAAGCCGTGGATGGAGGACCGCTTGAACGCAGCGGTATTGCCTTCGCGCCTCGCGCCCGCGTCTCCCACGTGGATTCCGAGCTCCTCGTGTCCCTTCGCGCAGAGCTCGCGCAGGTCGATCCGGACGACCCGCGGGAGATTGCGCTGCGCGCCGTGACTTCCACACTTGGACGGCGTGGTTGTGTACTTGCGTTCGCTGCCGCGCACGACCAGTTGCCGGAGTCCCCGCGGCTGCGCGACATGCTCGGAAGACACGATGGCCTCGTATTGCTGCAACGCGAACCAGGCGGACCATTCATCCGGTTGTCACCAAACCTCGGCGATGAGTCGCCCGTGGAGGTTGCGGTGCAGCCAGCCGAGCTTACCTACACGCTCCTTGAGCACGCTGAGCCACTCATTGCCGAGCCACGTCCGGCCATCGTGTCTCCGCGTTTCACCGACGTCGAGGCGCACCTGCCGGCCATCCTCCAGCGTGTGCGTGATGTAACAGGTCAAGACTTCAGCAACTACAAGACGGCCACGATGGTACGACGCACCATTCGTCGTCTGCACCTGTCAGGGGAACGGACGGCGGAGGCGTACTTGGAGCGGCTGCGCGAGGAGCGAGTGGAGGTTGGCCGCTTGTTCCGCGATCTGCTGGTCGGAGTGACCGCGTTTTTCCGGGATCCCGACGCCTTCGAGGCACTGTCGGCACAGGTGTTGGAACGTCTCGCCACATCTGATGCCTCTACCCCCGCGCGGGTGTGGGTGGCCGGATGCTCGACCGGTGAGGAAGTGTACACCTTGCTCATCATGCTGGAGGAGCTTGCGGCCACGGTGCCGTCCATGCGCCGGGTGCAGCTGTTTGCCACGGATGTAGACGATGTGGCACGGCGCTTCGCGCGTGCGGGTCGGTATCCAGCATCTCGCGTGGCGAACCTCACGAGGGAGCGCCTGGCCCGATTTTTCGTACGGACGGGTCAGCACTTTCAGGTGCGGCAGTCGCTGCGCGACCGGGTGGTGTTCTCACATCACGATCTCACTCGCGATCCCATCTTCTCCCAGCTCGATCTGATCGTCTGCCGGAATGTGCTCATCTACTTCGATGACATGATCCGTGATCGGCTGTTGCCGCGCTTTCACCAGAGCCTGCGCCAAGGCGGCACACTCTTCCTCGGTCCGTCCGAATCCCTGGGCGGGCACGAGTCGCTGTTCCGGGCGCTGGATGCCCCGCACCGCCTCTTTACTCGGGCTGACGTTCCCACGCGACCTGCGTCCGAATCGCTGATGTTTCGTCGCCCGTCCGTTGAACGACGGGCCCCCGTGCGCGACCAAGACGAGATCGTGCAGCTGATGCGCACCGCATTGGCGGTGGACCATGCGCCGCGCGCATTGGTCGTGTCCAGCGACGGGAACATCGTGGCGGTATCGGGTGAGCTGTCGGCCATTCTCTCCGTGCGCGACGGCGCGTTCGTGAACAGTCTCTCCCACCTCGTGCACGAAGGGTTGCGCATGGAAACGCGTGCGGCATTGCGCGAGGCGCAGTTGCTCGGACAGCGCGTTGAGCACGCTGCCGGCACATTGCGCACCGTCTCCGGGGAAGAAGGTGTGACCGTGGTTGCCGCGCCACTCCCGGGCGCCGATGCCGAGAGCGGCCTGTTCCTGCTCGTGTTCCGTCGGAATGGCCTCAACGTTCAGACGCCTGATCGCGCGGACGTGACAGCGGCTGACGCTCGCGCCGGCTGGGCGTCCACCGCCATCGTGGAGCGATTGGAGGCCGACCTCGCCTCAGTGCGGGGGGAACTGTTGCGTGTCTCGCACAACGCCGACACCGTGAACGAGGAGCTAAAGGCGGCCAACGAGGAATTGACCTCGATGAACGAGGAGCTGCAGGCCGGTATGGATGAACTGGAAGCATCCCGGCAGGAACTCGAACGGGTGAACGCGGCGCTCGGGGAGTCCAACACCGATCTCACCAACCTGTTGGCAAGCACCGGCATCCCGACGCTGTTTCTCGACGATGATGGCACGGTGCGCCGTATCAATCCCACGGTGGGGCACGTCTACAACGTGTCAGCGCAGGACATCGGTCGCCCGATCCGGCACTTCACGCACAACGCGGTGGCCATGCCACCGCTCCCCGATACCGACGACGTGTACGAATCGATCGAGCCCATCGAAGACCCGGTGCGCATGGTCGATGGCACCGTCTACCTTCGTCGTGTACAGCCGTACGAATCGGCGACCGGGGAGCGTCGAGGAATGGTGTTGACGTTCACCGATGTCACCGAACGCGATCAAATCCGGCGTGACCTGCACGAGAGCACCACGCGGCTGCGGCAGGTCATCGATGCAATGTTCGTATTCGTTGGCTTGCTCGACCTCGATGGCATCCTGCTCGAGATCAACCAGGCGCCGCTGGAGGTCACCGGCCTTTCCCGAGCCGACGTGATAGGCCAACCCTTCTGGGAGACAGCGCTCTGGACGCACAGCGCTGCAGGATCGAAGCGAACCAAGGAAGCGTTTCTGCGCGCCCGTGACGGGGAAGCGGTACGCTACGACGTCGAGATCGTCGGACACAACAACGAGCGCATCACCATCGATTTCATGCTGCAACCCGTGCGGCGCGACGGGCAGGTCATCTGCGTGGTGCCGTCGGCGGTGGACGTGACGCATCGCGTGCTCGCCGAGGAGCGACTGCGCGAGCAGCACGAGCTCACCCGCGCCATTACCGTCAATGCGAGCACGGCGATCCTGCTGCTCGACGGCGCCGGTGCGTGCGCGATGACAAATCCGGCGGCAATCCGATTGCTGGCATTTGCCGATCGGGACCTGCTCGGCGCCCCGCTGCACGACCTCGTGCATCCATCGGGCGACGTCGAGCGCACGGGCTGTCCGGGCGAATCCTGCGAGGTCGCGCGCGCCTGCGCCGGTGCGCTCGTGTTGCGCGAGTTCGAGAGCGTGTTCATAGCGCGGAACGGCGCGGCCCTTCCGGTGGCCGTGAGCGCCAGCGCCGTGGAGAGCGACCGCGACGATCGACCACTGAACGAGACCGGCGGGTTCGCTGCACGCGGTGTGGTGTTCGAGGTCCGCGATCTTACCGACACCCTACAGGCACGTCAGGAAGTCGCGGAGGGAGAGTCCCGCTTCCGCCAGATGGCGGACGCGATCCCGCAGATGGCATGGATCGCCGGTCCGGACGGTGATGTTCTGTGGTACAACCGCCAGTTCTACGAATACACCGGAGCAATGGAGGCCGAGCTCTTGGGGAGGGGCTGGACCCGACTCCATGATCCGGACATGCTGCCGGTCGTCGTGGAGCGCTGGAAGCAGTCCATCGAGGCGGGGACGCCGTTCGACATGGTCTTCCCCCTGCTCGGGGCGGATGGCCAGTATCGCCCGTTCATCACCCGTGTGAATCCGCTGCGCGCCGACCACGGCGAGATCCGGCTCTGGTTCGGCACCAACACCGACATCAGTGAGGAACGGGAGCGCACGGAGCTGCTGCGTCGAAACGAGCGTCAGCTGCAGGCCATCACGGACGCGCTGCCCGACGTCATCACGCGCTTTGATCGGGAGCATCGGCACGTGTTCGTGAACGCAGCAATGGAGCGCGTGACGGGGCACCGGTCATCTTCGGTGATCGGTCGTACCAGTCGTGAGCTCGGCCTGCCCGAGGGGCTCTGCGCACGCCTGGACGCGGCCTTGGGTCGCGTCTTCGCATCGGGGGAGGCTGAGCCCTTGGAGTTCACGTGCAACATCACGGCGAGTCTGCGCACGTTCGCCGCTTGGCTCACACCCGAACTCGATCCCATAGGAAACGTGGAGGCCGTTCTCGCCGTGGTGCGAGATCGAACGGCCGAAGTGAACGCGGCTGAGGCGCTCGAGGAGGCCGTCAGGCGCAAGGATGCGTTCCTCGCGACGCTGGCACATGAGCTGCGCAATCCACTCGCACCCATGCGCAACGGCCTCGAGATCCTGCGACTTACATTGGGAGACGGTGAGCACGCTGCGTCCACCCAGCGCCTCCTGGAGCGGCAGGTCGCGCATATGACGCGGCTCATCGACGACCTGCTCGACGTGTCGCGCATCCGCTTGGGCAAGCTCACCCTGCGGGTTGCGAGCGTGGACCTGCACCGCGTGGTCGAAGAAGCGCTTGCCACAAACGAAGCCGCGTTGCAGGACGCAGGGCACGAGATGGTGCGCGCGCTGTCGGATGTCCCCCTCACGATCTGTGCCGACGAGGATCGCGTGACGCAGGTCGTTTCCAACCTGGTGAACAATGCGATCAAGTACACCCCCCGAGGAGGGCGCATTCACGTCAGCTTGGGCATGGAGGCCGGCGACGCGGTCATTCGCGTGCGTGACAACGGTGTCGGCATCGAGCCGGACAAGCTCGAGCATGTGTTCGAGCTCTTTGCACAACTCCCTCAGGGCGGCGCGTCCACGGCGGGGCTCGGCATCGGACTGGCGCTCGTGCGTCAGCTGGTGGAGCTGCACAAGGGGACGGTAGTGGCCGAGAGTGCGGGCTTGGGCAGCGGCAGCACCTTCACCGTTCGATTGCCCGCCGAAGCGCCGACGCACAACACGCCAGTGTCCGTGCCCAGCGAGCCGTCCGGACAGGCACGCCCGCTGCGCGTGCTCGTGGTGGACGACAACGAGGACTCGGTTGACAGCATGGTCACCATGCTCACGCTGCTCGGCCATGAGTCGCGTAGTGCGCACAGCGGCCACCAAGCCATGACGGTGGTCGCCGAGTTCGTACCCGATCTCGTGTTCGCTGACATCGGCCTGCCCGACATGACGGGCTACGAGCTGGCGGTCGCGCTGCGGGACGCGTTGCACAATCCTCACGTGGTGCTTGTGGCGCTCACCGGCTGGGGAAGTGAAGAGCACCGCCGCCGCTCGGTAGACGCCGGTTTCGATTACCACCTCACGAAACCGGCCGCCATGGACGTCATTCGACGAATTCTCGCGCGCGTGACGCTCGAACTCGGCCAGCACTGATCTGCTGCCTGCCCGAAATGGGTAGTCCGGTCTTGACGGTGCGGAGGCGAGCGAAGACTGCTCCTCTGGCCAATGGTTCGCGAGGCGTGCTGGCCCGATTGTTCGACATTCACTGAATGGCTGAATGCCGGAGCAATCGCATGTCCACACGGCAGGCGCACATCATCGCAATCCTCGTTCTCGGCACGCTCTGGGCGTGTCGCCGCGAGCCGGACGCGATTGTTGCACCGCTCATGGTCTCCAAGGGGGTCGTGGTGTCCGAACGCTATGAAGCAGAGCGCGAAGGTGACTGTTCGTCTGACCTCGCTGACCACCCGCGCGTGATGGCGACCGGCACGGTGCGCGTGCGCGGTGAACCGACGCGGCTGTTCCAGATATGGAAGGCGCTGTCCACGCGCCCCGCACCGCGCACGTGGACACCACCATTCGGCGTGACGGCTGTCTCGGCGAGCGGCTTCCGTGCGAACAGCGTCATGGAGCAACTGGTGCACATCACGGACGAGATCCCATGCTGCTTTCTGGCGTGGCGATCGAACGGCAGTGATGGCTGCTCATTTGATGGAGAGGTGTGGTTTCATCCTGCTGCGCACAGCGAGGAGTCGAATCACGCCAGCACAGACGTGCAGCTCACGCTGGTGTGCGCGCAGCCTGAATCGGCGAGCTCCAACGAGTCGGATGTCAGGCGCGCCATGTTGGAAGGGCGCGTCCGGAAACAGCTGCATGAGTTCCGTACGCTCGTGGGAAGCTGACGCGTCACTCGGCCGGTGCGTGCCGTTTTCGCGAACGCACAACACCGGCTCTTGCTGTCCTGATGAAAGACGCGACGACCCGATCCGGTCGCATCCAGCACCAGGCGAAAAACAAGCGAGGCATCCCGCGTCGCCGCAGGATGCCTCGTTGTGTTTGTGTTGTCGCTGACAACTTAATGATCCGGCAGCCAGCACTCAGCGCTTTCCGCCCATCGTCAGCGCAACAGCGCCGATCACCACGGCACCGACGCCAGCCCACAGCGGGATATTCACGGTCTCCTCATCGCTCACCTCGATGGATACCGGGCCGAGATCGGCTTCACTCGAACTCTTGGTATAGGTGAAGCCGCCGTAAATGAGCGCCAACACTCCCCCCACAACGAGGATGACGCCGACGAGCCGCGCACCACTCATTACTCACCCGCCATGATTGGCATTGCCCACCCAGCACGGCAACTCATACAGGTCGCCGGCCCTGAATCACCCGCACGATCACAATGATGATCGCAAGCACCAGCAAAATGTGGATGTAGCCACCAATCGCGGACGAGGTCACCAGACCCAGCGCCCACAGCACGAGCAGAATAATCGCAATTGTCATCAGCATCGGTTTCCGTCCTGCGCCGAATGCGGCACGGTAGAAAAAATAGTACAGGTATCAAGAGTCCGCTCACGCGGGCGGATCGGAATACCGGCGCGGCAACGTGCTTGAAAGCTCGCTTGAAAACACCCCACCCGACAGTGACGGAATGACCAGAATGCGCCTACCCCTTTCGGGTGAGTCGCGGCGGGGTGTGCAGGGCCGTGGCTGCGTCGGACGACGGCTGCCACTCGGCGGTTCGCCTTCTCCAGCGATGCTACGCGAAGGCCGCATTGCCGAGCGGAACACGGGCAGGTACTCGGCGCACATCGGCCGCTGCCGAGCCATTAAAGAGGGCAGCGTCAGGATCTGGGCGGCCTTGCAACTCCGCCGTGACCAGATCCGCGGCGAGCATGCTGTGCGTGATGCCGTTGCCGCCAAAACCATGCACGGAGAAGACACGCTCGTACCCCGGCAGCCGGCCGATGAACGGAAGACCCGTGGACGACGAGCCGAACGCGCCGGCCCACGCGTGGCTCAGTCGGAACTGATGCGAAGGGAGCAATCCCCGCAACTGCGCAAGGAGTTCCGCCGCCTTTGACTGCAGCACGTCGCGATCTCGAAACACAATTGCCGACGGTTCATCTCTTCCACCAATGATCACCTGCGTGGGGCTCAGGCTGCGCATGTAGAGATATGGGTCCGACCCCTCCCAGACGACATGCGTGCGCACCCAATCCGGTGGTGCCGGTACGGCGGTGGCTGCGATGGACCAGGTCGAGACAATATCATGATCGCTCCAGCCAACGAGCGGAGGAACCTGATAGCCGGTGCAGTACACCGCCGCGCTGGCCTCCACGACGTGCGATTCGCCATGGGCGTCGACTACCTCCGCACGAACCTCGTCCTCCCCTTCCTGAATGGACTGCACCTCCATCCCGCACCACAGCTCCGCACCGGCAGACCGCGCCAATGCCAACACGGCGCTGGTCAGCTTCACCGGGTTGACCGCGGCGGCTCCCGCCGTGGCAATCGCCGCCTCCCGATCAAGCTGGTAGGCCTCGCGAATCGCTGAGCGGTCGAGCAGCTCTCCGGGCAAGCCCGCAGAGTGGCGTGCCGCAATCTCTCGCCGCATCGCGGCGCCATCATAGAGATCGCCCGACAGGTACAAGCTTGTACGCGGACGATAGCCACAATGAAAGCGTTCCTCCCGAATCAGGCGCGCCAGCGACTGCACCGCCAGCGCGGATCGCTGCCACGCGCGGTTGGCGTGCTCGGTTCCGAGGCGTTCCTGCAGTTCGTGCAGGGGACGATCGAGCTCGAACTGCAGCAGTGCGGTGCTCGCCGCAGTACTGCCTGACGCCGGATGCTGGCGATCCACGATCACCACGCGAAGCCCCGAGGCCGAAAGGCGTTGCGCCATCAAGGCGCCGGTGATTCCTGCGCCCACCACCAGCACATCTGCGGTCAACGGCTGGTCCGGTGCCGCGTGCCGTGCGAACTCCTGCACATCGGGTACGGGAACGCCCCAGGGGGCGCCTCCCGTTCGAACCTCGAGGGGGTTCGCCGTGGGCGACGTGAGTGATGGTGCGGTGCCCGCCGTCGGCGGACCGTGATGCCCCGAGATCACTGAGTCGACACGCGCCCCGTTGTCACCATGCGCGGCCGCACTGCGCCAGTCGTTCACCGAACCCGCTCGCGGAGTTCGGGTGCCGCCTGACAGCGCGTGATCGGCGCCCACAACAGCGTGCGCCGCGCGAACAATGGCGCGACCGGGAGTCTGCGATGGCGTCGGACCATGAGTGCCTCCGAAGAAGGAAGAATGGCAGGGGTGCGTGGCGAGATTTGCGACGCAACTGCAGTCTCACCTTCAGTCCGTCGCCTCTCAATTTGTCATGAGAGCCATCCTTCACTATCCCGAAATGGATACGTGCAAATATGCGATTGTCGCCGTATCCAAGAGCCGGGAATGGTGTAACACTAAAAAGCAGTGTCGACCAACATCGGTTGCGCGTTGATCTGCAATGCGAGCACGATGTACACGCACGCATCGTCTCCGCTTCTCCCTGGGCGCGTTGCGTCGACATTTGCACGCAGCAATTCGCATGTCGCCTCGCGTGGTTACACCTTCACCACTTCTGGGTCTATCTGATGCCAACTAAAGACTGTTTTCACAACACGGCCAAGTCGCCGTCCGCGATGATACCGCGTGCTCTCGGCGGCCTCATGGTCCTCGCGACCTTCCTCGGCGCTCCTCTCCGCGCGCAGGGCGTGGATGTCTCGCTGGTTCCATCCATCGAACGCATTCGCTGGGATGACAAGCTGGCGTTCGACGAAGATGACCTGTACGGGGGACGCCTGGCCCTCCGATTTGGGCCGCTCATCGAGCTCCAGCCGTTCTACTTCACGCGCGACAACTACGCGATCGATTCCAGCAAGGCCGCGTCGCTTTTCGGCAACTCCGCCCTCGGGAAAGGGTTGGACCTTCGCCATTACGGAGCGAACGTCCAGTTCAATCTGGGTGACGCAGCTGCCGTACCGTTCATCCGTGCCGGCGCTGGCATCCTGCGCCTCAAGCCCGACTCGGCCGCCCGGCAGGATCGCATCACCGTCAGCGCGGGTGGTGGCCTTCGCTTTGGCATCGGCGGGCTCAACGCCGAGATCTTTGCCGAGCAGATGGCATTTCGCATGAATCCCACCTCACTGTTCGCGCCGGACAGCTCAGGAACCGAGCCTGTTACGCTGCGCAACTTTGTCTACGGCGCCGCGGTGACCATTCCCCTCTCCAATGGGAGTGCCTCGGCACAGGGTGCGGGGCTGCAGGGCGCAACGGCTCCAATCGAGCCCTTCGTTGGCCAGCTCCGGTTTGATTCGTCTATCGGTCTGGAAGACCTCGAGGTCGCCGGCGTCCGTGCCGGTTTTGACTTCACGCCGGTGTTCGGCCTGCGTGGCTTCTACTGGCGCGGTGTGAACGAGGATCGGGATGGACCGCTCCCAGTGTCCGGCTATGGCGGTGAGGGTCAGTTCAATCTCAATACCGGTCCCGGCATCTCACCGTACATTGTCACCGGTGCTGGCACCATTGACTTCAAGCCGAACTTCGAAGATTCCATGGGCAACACGCGGCGTGACCGCACGGCGCTCATCGTTGGCGGCGGAGCAAGCTTCCGTCTCACCGATCACCTGCGGGTCAACGCGGCCGTCCGAGACTATATCCTCTCCGATGAGAGCGACTTGAACGACGTCGCCACCACTGGCGACCTCGTGCACAACACGATGCTCACCGCCGGACTCACCATCAGCTTTGGCGGCGCGTCCGCTTCTGACCAGCGAGCCGCTGCGCGCGAGCGCGACATGCGCAATCAGCGGAATGATCGCACCGAGCGAGATGATTCGGAGTTGAGCGCACGCGAGCGCGATGTGGCAGAGCGCGAACGGCGTCTCGACGCTGCAGAACGCAGCATGCGCGAGATGCGTCGTGGCAACGCCACGGACGCTGACGGACGCTACCGCATGTCGGGCGACTCGACCGGTCGTCAGTGGATCACGATCCCGGTGCCCAATCAGGGAGAAGTAATTCTCCGCTACGGTCTGCCGCCGCGCTCTGATGCAACGGGCGCCGCCACGACGGGCATGCCCAACACCATCATCATGCGTGACTCGTCGGGCCGTGTGACGGACAGCGATATCAACGCGCGTCTCGACGAGATCGAGCGCCGCCTGGTGGATCGCATCGACGCACTGAATCGCACGCCGGCGCCAGATGTAACGGTCAACACGCCTCAGGCCGGTGCGCCCGTTGCCGCCACCGACGATCGCGAGCGCGTCAATATGCCCGTGTTCCGTCGCCTCAGCAGCACGAGCCGCAAGGATCTGGCTCCGTACCTCGGTTTCGGTTCGGAAGACGGTGACACGCAGTTCATTCTCGGGCTGCGGGCAGATCTTGGGCCTCTGAGTGCGGGCAGCAACCTGCGCTTTGTCCCGGAGCTGGCGGTGGGCCTGGGTGGCAACACCTCCATTCTGGCCATGGCCAACGCGCAGTACGCCTTCGGCGATTTCGCTGGCGAGCGTGCAGTCCGACCCTACCTGACCTTCGGTGCCGGCATCTATTCGCCCACCGTACTCGGCGTGAACACCGCGTTCGGCACATCGTTCGTGGTGCGCCCCTCGTCGCCGCTGCGCATCGATGTGCAGCTGCAGGGAATCAATTTCTTCAATGAATCCCGTCTGCTCTTCGGTATCAGTCGCGGTCGATAAGGCGCGGCGACAACTGCGCATCGGTTCTGAACGCGGGAATCGAGTGAGGCGGTGCGCGTGACATGATGGGCCGGTCCCCGGTTAGCGCGGGGGTCGGCCTTCATGCGTTTTGGATGTGCTGTGGACCGATCGCGAAGATTGGTGTGTCCGCTCCGTGCCGTTGCCGCGTGGGTGACTAAACTCGCGCTTCGCGGCCATCCTCCGAATTGGGCAGAACAAATGTGCCCCTCTCGCGAATGGGCGTTCCGATCAGTGTGGCGTAGACTCCGAAGTGCAGCGTGCCGGAGACACCGGCGGGTTCAGGATTCGACACGGGAGAGCGCATGACGACGCCAGATCGATACGCCCTGTACTTCGATCGCTTGCCCCGTCCGACACAGCAGCGGACGGCGCTCGACGAACACTGGCCGCAGCGACCGCCGCACTCGACGACAAGTCCCAGAGATCCGACATACTACAGCGTCGTGCCAGCCCCGCCACGTGCCACGGAGAGCGGGCCACTCCGCTGGTCAGCCCGGACGGTCGCGGCGGCGGCCTGCTGTTTCATCTCATTCGTGCTGCTGGTGATCGCCGCTGTGTTGCTGCTCTCGTACTGGATGGATGTCCGCTTCGCGCTGATCTCCACCAGTCTGGCGCTCGCGGGCGCTGCCGCGGTGCTCACGCGCCCCCTGGCGGGCGGCGCACCCCGCGCGGAGGCTCCGGCCGCGCCAACACGCGATCAGCACCGACCAGACCATATCGCTCGCCCTTCTTCACCCAACTACTGGGAGTAGTCAACCATGCCCATGCAGACGCTGGCCGATGCATTCTACGATGAACTTCGCGATATCTACCACGCGGAGAAGCAGTTGCTGAAGGCGCTGCCCAAGATGGCGAAGGAGGCCGTATCTCCGAAGCTCAAGGATGCATTTACCTCGCATCTCGAGGAGACCAAGGAGCACGTGGCACGGCTTGAGCAGGCATTCGAGGACACCGGTAAGGCCGCTCGAGCGAAAACGTGCGAGGCCATGAAGGGACTCGTCGAGGAAGCCGAAGGCGCAATGGAGCGCGACGCGGAGGATGCGGTGCACGATGCTCTGCTGATCGCGTGCGCGCAGAAGGTGGAACACTACGAGATCGCGACCTATGGGACGCTGTGCACGTGGGCGCGCCTGCTTGGATACGACAACGCGCTCGCGCTGCTCAAGCAGACCATTGATGAGGAGGAAGCCGCCGATGAGAAACTCACTTCGATCGCCACGTCAATCAACCGAAGTGCGGTCGCCTCAGGATAATTTGGGCGCAGCGCGAACGCCTTGCCAATGAGCCCCGTGGGGAGCAACTCGCATGAACGAGCCGCGACGGCCGCGCGGTCCGCTTGTCACGACGGGGCATTGTCGAGTGACCAACCGCTTGACCTCCGCGCCCCATGAGCAACGCCCACGACTTGTCCGACGACGCGGTACCTGCGGAGGCGGATGACGTCCGGCCCGTCGTCGTCGGCATCGGGGGCTCCGCCGGCAGCGTGGACGATCTGTTGCGCCTGTTCGGTTCGCTGCCCGTGGACCTCGGAGCCGCCTTTGTGGTGGTCCTGCATCTCTCGCCCGATCATCAGTCCAATCTGGACGCGCTGATCCAGCATCGCACGCAGATGCCGGTGGCCACCGTCACGTCCACCGTCTCTCTGCACCCGAACACGGTCTCCATCGTGCCCCCGAATGCCGATTTGGCGTTCGCCGATGGCGCCATTCTCCTCACGGAGCGCGCCCGGGCCGGCGGCGCCCGTCGCGCCATCGATCTGCTGTTCAGTACCATGGGATCGGCGCACGGCTCGCGGTCAATCGGTGTGCTGCTCAGTGGGTCAGGAGACGACGGCGCGCGCGGTGTGAAGGAGCTCAAGCGTCTGGGTGGCACGGTCGTGGTGCTGGATCCGGCCGAGGCACAGTTCGACGGCATGCCCCAACAGGCAATCGCCACCGGGCAGGCCGACTGGATTTTGTCGCTCGACCAGATCATTCAACAGCTGCCGCAGCTCGTGCGAACGGCCGCGCAACCGGCATCCGACGAAACGGACTCGCCCGACCTGCTGGACGTGTCACGCCTGCCAGACCTGATCCGCCTCGTGCGGCGGGTCACCGGTCATAATTTGTCGCAGTACAAGTCGCAGACGCTGATCCGGCGCATCGCGCGGAACGTCACTCGGTTGCAGCTGCCCGACCTGTCCGCATACGTCGACCGGCTCACGCAACGTCCCGAAGAAGTGGCCGAGTTGCTCACGGATCTTTTCATCAACGTGACGGATTTCTTCCGCGACGACGCGGCCTTCGAAACGCTTGAGCGCGATGTGGTCCCCCTGCTCTTTGCCGATCGCGATGCCGAGGATGTCATCCGCGTCTGGTCAGTGGGTTGCGCATCCGGAGAGGAACCCTACTCCATCGCGATGCTCCTGCTCGAGTACGCGTCACGGGTCGCCGATCCTCCCAAGATCCAGGTTTTTGCCACCGACGTGGACGACGACGCACTGCAGCAGGCGCGCATGCACCGCTATCCTGCCGCAATCACGTCGCGCATGAGTGCGGAGCGCCTGGAACGGTTCTTCGTGCGGGAGGGGGACAGCTACCGAGCGCGACGGGAACTGCGCAGCGTGCTGCTGTGCGCACGCCACGACATTCTCAATGATCCGCCGTTCTCACGTATAGATCTGGTGGTGTGTCGGAATCTGCTCATCTACCTCACCCGCGCCTCGCAGGAGCGGGTGCTCAAGACCCTGCACTTTGCGCTCCGTCCGGGCGGGGTCCTGTTCCTCGGCAGTGCGGAAGCCGGAGTGGCGGCCGGCATGCTCTTTTCCGAGATGGGGAAGGGGAATGGGCTGTTCCGGAAACGGTCCACCACCGGCGTCGTATTGCCCGACCTTCCGTCCAAGGCAGCGTGGGACATCCGGGTGCCGACCGTGGCGGAGATGCCGCCCAAGGCCCGTACACTCCCGGTCGCCGAACTGCATTATCGCCTGCTTGAACACCTCGCGGCGCCGTCGGTGCTGGTGGACGCCGAGCGATCGGTGCGCCACATGAGCGCGAGCGCCGGCCGATTTCTGCGAATACACGGCGGCGAGCCGACCGCCGATGTCATGCGCCTTGTGCACGAAGATTTGGTGGCCGATTTGCGGGCGGCCTTGTACACCGCAGAACGGGAGAGCGTGGGCGTCCGTCAGTCGGTGGTGCGCCTGGACGGCGCGCGCGTGTCAGTACGGCTGCGCGTGCACGAGGTCGCGCCGGCAGGCGACGATCGATACTATCTCGTACTCTTCGAAGAGGCGGACGAGCTGTCTGGTCCCGCCGGCGACATGCAAGCGCCGGACCGCGCCCACGATGGCACGTCCGATGTGAACGAGACGCTGGAGCATGTAGTGCTGCGACTCGAAGATGATTTGCGGCGCACGCGCGATCGTCTCCAGACCAGCAGTCAGGAGCACGATCTCTCCGAGGAGGAGCTCAAGGCCTCCAATGAAGAGCTGCAGGTGATCATCGAGGAACTGCGGTCCGCGACCGAGGAACTCGAGGTGAGCCGCGAGGAACTCCGGTCGGTGAACGAAGAACTTGTGGTGGTGAACTCCGAGCTCAAGGACAGCCTCGAGGGAATGTCGCGCTCCAATGCCGACCTGCAGAATCTCATGTCGTCCACCGACATCGCCACGCTCTTTCTCGACCGCGACCTGAATCTCAAACGCTACACCGCACGCCTGCGCGAACTGTTCAATCTCATTCCCGCGGACGTCGGTCGACCGGTGGCGCATATCACGCATCGCCTGACCTATCCGTCTCTGGTGGACGATGCGTCGCTGGTGCTCTCCGGGAAGCCCGCGCCGGACCGTGAAATTGAGTCGCAAGACGGCCGTGCCTTCCTCGTGCACATGGCACCGTACACGGCGCCGGATACGTCGCGCGACGGCGTCGTCGTGAACTTCATCGACATCACAGCACGACGACAGGCGGAGCGCGCCGAACGCTGGCTGGCCGCGGTGGTTGTTGCATCCACCGACGCCATTGTGAGCACCTCGCTCGATCTCACCGTGCTCACCTGGAATCCCGGCGCCGAGGACATCTTCGGGCGCTCGGCGACAGAGATGACCGGAAGATCGCTGGCGTTCCTGGTGCCGGAGGACCGCCAACCGGAGCTACATGCCGCGATCAATCGCCTCCGAGAGGGACACGCGGGAACACGTCATGAATGGACCGTGACGCGTCACGATGGCACCGCCATCGATATCACGCTCACGCTCTCTCCCATCCTCGACTCGCTGGGGGCGATCGCAGGCATCAGTGTGATCGCGAAGGACATCTCCCACGTGCGCGAACAGGCCGACGTCCTGCGCGCATCCGAGCTGCGCCTGCGACACGCGACGGAGATCGAAACCGTCGGTATCGCCTTTGCCGTGCTGGAAGGAGGGAGCATCGAGACCAATGCGGCCTTCTCCCGGCAGCTCGGTGGGCCGAACGGTGATGGCGCGGAGTTTTGGCGCTCGCTCGACTTCGAGCGCCACCTGAGCGGCTGGAGCGACCTGCTCGAACGCATCGGCGCGGACGATCACGCAGCACCTGTTGAACTGCGGTGGCGCCGAATGGACGGGAGCGTCTGGTGGGTGCTGGCCGCCGGCGCGCGCGTGAGTGAGTCCGAGGGAGTGGTCTTCGCCGTGGACATCACCGACCGACATGAAGCCGAGGACACGCTACGGGAGAGCAATCAGCAAAGAGATGAGTTTCTCGCGATGATGGCGCACGAGTTGCGCAATCCACTGGCGCCCATCAGCAACGCGCTCGAGCTGGTGTCCATGGCGGGCGTCTCCGCGGAGACGACCACGCGCGCCACGCAGATCATGCGGCGCCAGGTCTCGCATTTGGTGCATTTGGTGGATGACCTGCTCGATATCAGCCGTATGAGCCGGAACCGCATCGAGCTGCGGCGCCAATCCATCGACCTCCGGGAGCTGGTGTCATCAGGGGTGGAGGCCGCACTGAGCACATTCCAGCAAACACAGATCCCGCTGGATGTCGAGGTCCCCGGCGAAGCGCTCATGATGGACGGCGACCCGGTGCGCCTTGCGCAGGTGCTGTGGAACCTGTTGAGCAACGCACGAAAGTTCAGCCCTGCCAACGCGCGAGTGATTGTGTCGCTTGCGCGTGACGGCGACGTCGCCGTACTCTCCGTGCGCGACCACGGCATCGGTATCGAGCCCACGGACGTTCCGCGCATCTTCGAGCTGTTCATGCAGGCCGACACCCCGAAGGGGCAGGTGCGCCAGGGACTGGGAATCGGCCTCACGCTCGTGCAACGACTGGTCGAACTGCACGGTGGGAGTGTGACGGCGAACAGCGACGGGCCCGGAACGGGCGCGACATTCGTGGTCCGACTGCCCCTGCTTTCCCGCGGCGCTGAAGGCGCGGTTGCGGGTCAGGAACGCGCGTAGCGACCGAGCACCCGGACGGTGCCCCCGTTGGCGCACGCGCCATTGCTCGCGGACATTCCACCACCTCACCCCCGACCGGTACGCTTCGCATGCCACAATTCCGATCACCCCGCTCCACTGTCGGCGTGCTGACGCTCCTGATTGCCGTGTTCGCCGCCGTTCCGTCGCTGCAGGCCCAGCACACCAATCCACGATTCGGACGCTGGCAACTCAAGTCCGACGCGCCGCCGCCGTCCAGCAACATCATGACGTATGAGGCGAACGGTGCGCGCGGCATGAAAGTCACCGTCGAGTCCGTGAATGCGCGCGGCGTGCAGTCCACCTGGTGGTACCTCACCGAGTTCGATGGCCAGGACATGCCGGTCACCGGCACCGCCGGCACATCGCATACATCGGTGCGCGTGCTCGACGCGTGGACCAACGAGATCATCAACAAGCGCGACGGAAAGGTCACACAGGTGCTCACCAACGTGTTGTCCCGCGACGGCAACACGCTCGGCGTGATCTACATGCGGGACGATGGCAGCGGCCGCACCACGAACGTGAGTTTCGCGACGTACGAGCGCATCACGCCGTAGGAAGGTCAAGCGCTACGAAATCGCAAGGTACGGCACGCGCTGCACGTGGGGCGAGGCACTCGGCTTCGCACGTGCAGCAGGCCTGAGCGACTACGGCGCCTTCGTTACCCGCCACACCGTGTTGCCCACGTCGTCCGCAACGAGCAACGCGCCACGCGCGTCGAGCGCCACACCCACGGGCCGGCCCCCCGCCTCTCCCGAGCCGCGGAGAAAGCCCGCAAGCACATCGATGGCGTCGCCCGCGGCGACGCCATCGCGGAAGGGCACAAAGATCACCTTGTAGCCGCTGAAGGGAACGCGATTCCACGAACCGTGCTGACCCACGAACATGCCCTGCGCAAAATCGCGCCCCAAAGCATTGCCTTCGGCGGACGCGAGGCCCAGAGACGCTGTATGGGGACCCAACGCGTAGTCCGGAATCAGCGCGGTGGCCACCAAGTCGGGACGTCGCGGCTTCACGCGTTCGTCAATATGCGTGCCCCAGTAGCTGAACGGCCAACCATAAAATGATCCCTCGCGCACGCTCGTCATGTAGTCCGGTACCAGGTCTGGGCCCAGCTCATCTCGCTCGTTCACCGCGACCCACAGTCGGTCGCCCTGCCACGCCATGCCAACCGGGTTCCGGAGACCGGATGCGTACAGGCGGTGACTGCCCGTGGTCGGATCAACTTCCCAAATGGCCGCACGCTCAGCCTCAGCCGCGAGCCCATTCTCCCCCGCGTTGCTGTTTGAACCCACGCCCACGTACAGGTGCGTCCCATCGGGCGAGGCAAGCAAACTCTTGGTCCAATGGTGATTCCGCGGCCCGGCGGGGAGGGCGAGCACCGTCACCGGTGCTTCGACAATGACGGTATCCCCCAACTGGTAGGGCACGCGCACCAGCGCATCCGTGTTCGCGACATAAAGCGTCTCGCCAATCAGCGCCATGCCAAACGGAGAGGAAAGTCCCGACAGCACCGTCGTGCGCAGTTCCGCCACTCCATCGCCGTCCGCATCGCGCAACAGCGTGATACGATTCGCCGAGGGAGTGCTGCCACCGGCGCGGGCCATGAAGCGGCGAAAGAACCAACCACGAATGCCGGTGGCGTCTTTCGGTCGGACCGGGGCATTTGTTTCGGCGACGAGCACATCACCGTTGGGCAGCACGTACAACCAGCGCGGGTGGTCCAACTGTTGCGCCAGCGCCTGCACGGTGAGTCCGGCGGCCGCCACAGGGTGTTCGCCCACTGACCAAGCGCGCGCCTCCACGACGTGAATGGACGGGATCACTGAGCGGCGCGGCGCGGGAATCGCCGGTTCGGGCCCCATACCGTCGGCGACCGACAGCATCGCCACTTTGGTGCAGCCCGACAGCGCAATGAGCACGACCGCAGCCACCAAGGCTCGCGTGCCGAGGCAACGAAAGGGAATGTGAGAAAGCGGCCGAACTCTCGCGCAGATCATGTTGAGCTGGTGGTGGGGGGCGGCGTACCAGTGACCGGTTGGGCACTCACGCACTGGTCAGTTGGCATCGTCACTCGTGCGCGGGCAGAGGCGCCGGAGGCATCACCCGCCGCACCACACGCGCCACCGTGAGCCCCTGGCCCACAATACTGAGACACACCACCACGTACGTCGCCGTGAGAATGGGCGCCCGCGCATCACTCGCGGGCAGGCTCAGCGCCAACGCCACCGAAATGCCGCCACGCAGCCCCGCCCACGTGAGAATGGTGAGCGTGCCCGGCTCCGTTGGACGCACGCGGCGCAGCGCCGCCAGCGGAAGCCCCACGCTGATCCACCGCGCCAGCAGCACCAGCGGAAACGCGATGAGTCCGGCCACCAGATAGCGCCCCGTGAACTGCACGATCACCACCTCGATGCCAATGAGCACGAACAGCGTCGCGTTCATGAACTCGTCGACAAGCTCCCAGAAGTCATCGAGTCGCGCCCGCGTCTGATCGCTCATTGAGGCGGCGCGCCCCTTGGAGCCAATGAGCAGTCCCGCGACCACCATGGCCAGCGCCCCGGAAATGTGCAGACGCTGCGCCGCCGCATAACCGCCGGTCACCAGCGCCAGCGTGAGCAGAATCTCGAGCTGATATTGGTCCACGCGCGCCATCATGCGGTTCACCAGCCAGCCCAGCGCACCGCCAAACAGCACGCCGCCCACCACCTCCACGCCGAACAACTCGAGAATGTGGCCCACGCCTGTTGCCTCGCCTCCGGAGGCCACGCCCAACAGCACGATGAACACCACCACGGCCACGCCGTCATTGAACAGCGACTCGCCGGAAATGAGCGCCGAAAGCTCGTCGGGCACACCCACATTCCCCAAGATGGCGCCCACCGCGATGGGGTCCGTGGGTGCGATCAACGACCCGAACACCAGACACCACACAAACGGCACCGGAACGCCGAGGGCGCCGAACACCGCCCAACTGCCGCCCGCCACCAGCAGTGTGCAGAGCACCACCCCCACCGTTGACAACACCCCGATCAGCAGCGCGGGTTTGCGCAGGCTGTCCAGACTCACGTGCATCGCACCGGCAAAGAGCAGCGCGCCCAGCATGCCATTGAGCAGCGCCTGGTCGAAGTCCAGCGCGTCCACGAACACCACCACCTCGGTGAGGTCCACGAGACCGAACCGACCGGCGACCACGAGCCCGAGCGACCCCAACAGCGCGAGCACGAGCAGCCCGATGGTGGTGGGTAGCCGCACATAGCGGTAGTTGGCCCAGGCGAAGGCCGCCGTGAGCGTGGTCAGGACGGCCAGAAGTTCAAAGACACTCATGGGGGACAACCTGCCACGGGCCTCCCGCCAAACGCCACCCCCCGGGTGTGGGGAAAACCCTCTCGCGAAATCTCGTGGCGAGCGCGACCTTGGCAACCGTGTCGGATTGCCCGTTCACCTCCCCCGGGCCGTCCAATACCTCGACGCCGAGACCCAACACCATGCCAAACTCCACTGCCCCCCTCCGTGTGCTCGTGCGGCATCATGACGCCGCGGTGAGCTCGATCCTGATTGATCGCCTGGTCGCCCTCGGCCACTCGGCCACCACGGCCGAATCCAGTGAGCCGGCCAGCCAATCGTCCACGGCGGCCACCGTGGCCTTGCACGACGCCGCGATTGTCGCGCTTGCCCTCGGGGGCGACCGCGGCGGGCTGGAAGTCGCACACCAGTTGGCCGAGCACGCGCCCGATCTCGCCGTGATCCTGATGGCCGACGCAAACCTGCCCGGGTTGAGCGTGGACGAGGTGCAGCGCACCAACACCATGGCCGTCTTTACCTGCGCCCCGGATTCCGGCGCGCTGGATGCCACGGTGCGACTCGCCGTGCAGCGCGCTCGTGAGCTGGCGGCCGCGCGTCGTGACGCCCTGCAGGCGCGTGAACAGCTGGAAGCGCGCAAGCTCATTGAGCGCGCCAAGGGCATCCTCATGCGGCGCACCGGAACCACCGAGCAGGAAGCCTACCGCATCATGCAGCGCACCAGTCAGGACAAGTCGGTGCCCATGGTGAACATCGCAAAAACCGTGATCGACAGCGAACCGGGCGCGCACGCGACCTGACCGCCCGGAGCACGCGAGTAGGCGCCCCAAGGCCCACGCATACGCAACTCAGGCCGTCCGCCGCCGCGGCGCGAAGGCGGTAATGCCGCGCGCGAGCACGAATGTCATCGCCACGATCGACGCGGAGATGAAGAACGGCGATGCGGGCCCCACCGCGTCGTACGCAAATCCGAAAATGATCGGGAACGCCACGCGCGAGATGCCGCCGTACGTCTGCTGCACACCCATGTACAACCCGCGCTCCGAGCTGCTGATCACGCGCGACAGCAGCGCTGTCACACACGGGAACGTGAACGCCGTACCAAGCGGCAGCAGCCCCACCGCAATGGCGAGCGACAGCAGATTGGGCGACAATCCCAGGCCCAACAGTCCGAGGGCGAGCAGCGCCAGACCAATGCGCGCCAGTCGCGCCTCACCACAGCGGTCCACCAGCGGCCCGAGAAACAGCGCGCGCGTGACCACGGACAGCACGCCGATATAGGTGAAGAAGTAGCCGATGGTGAGTTCGGTGACGCCAAAGCGGAAACCGAGAAACAGTGCCAGCACCGCCGTGGTACCCTGGAAGGCGCCAATCGAGATTGCGTAGATCAGAATGAGGCGCGACGCGGGCTCCTTGGGGTGCGACACTACCTGCAACAACGCCGTGCGCGAGCTCCCGCGAGTCTTGGCGGCTGCCTTTCGATCGGCGGTATTGATGGTGCGCGCCTCGGTGAGATAGCGCCACACGAACGCCATGTTCACCACACACAGCGCCGCCGCCACGAGTCCGGGCCATTCAGCGCCAAGTGGCCGCAACCACGAGCCGAGTGCCGGCCCGATCGCAACGCCGGCGTTCGTGGCCGCGCTCAGCCAGCCAAGCGCGCGTGCGCGGTCATCGGGGCGCGTCGCGTCCGCCACATAGGCCTGGATCACGCCCACCGTGCCGCCACC
>JBBSPE010000061.1:0-23476 GCA_038259155.1 Gemmatimonadales bacterium | reverse complement strand
CGTGCAGGTGCGTGGAACAGCACGTGTCGCGCCGACGGATTCTGCCGGCCGGTTCACGTTGCGCGACCTCGCCCCGGGCATTGTCGCTCTTGAAGTGCGCGCGCCCGGCTTCGCGCCGGTGATCGTGAGCGATATCGCCGTGTCGACCGCGAAGCCGGCCGAAGTGGTGGTGCGCATGCAGGCGGTGGATGTGCGGTTGCAGACCGTCACCACGCGACCGCGAGCTTTCGACGTACAGCTGCCCGCCCTGTTGCCCACCATCGGGCTCAACTGGGAGTTCTGAGCGCGCCGAGCTTCACAAGATCGCGGCGGACAGCTCGCCCGTCTGCAGGCGCCACAGCGAAGCGTACACACCATTCTGCGCCACCAGTGCGTCGTGCGTGCCGTGCTCCACAATGCGTCCGTGCTCCATCACGTGAATCGCGTCGGCATGACGCACGGTGGAGAGGCGGTGTGCCACCACGAGCGTGGTGCGGTCGCGTGCGGCCACCGCCAGCGAACGCTGGATTGACGCCTCGGTCTCGTTGTCCACCGCGCTTGTGGCCTCATCGAGCACGAGAATGTCCGGTTCACGGTAGAAGGCGCGCGCGAGCGCGATACGCTGTCGCTGCCCGCCGGACAGCCGCGTGCCGCGTTCTCCCACCAGGCTGTCATAGCCGTTCTCCAACTGCTCGACGAACGCGTGCACCTCGGCCGCACGCGCGGCCTGCAGCACGCGGTCGCGGTCAATCACGCGCGCGCCATAGGCGATGTTCTCCGCAATCGTGCCATCGGTGAGGAAGGGGTCCTGCGCCACGTAGCCAATGCGTGCACGCAGTGATCCCGGGTCGTACCGCGCGATGTCCACGCCGTCCAGCAGGATGCGTCCACTGTCCGCGTCCAGGAAGCGCATGAGCAGCTTGAGCAACGAGCTCTTGCCGCCGCCGGTGGCGCCCACAAGCGCCACGGTCTGTCCAGCTGGTATGGTGAGCGTCACCCCCTGCAAGGCGGGCTTGCCATCGTAGGACAGGCGTATGTCCTCGAATACCAGCACGGGCACCGCACCGGCGGGCACAGTGGCCGTGGCGCGTTCGGGGAGCGGTGTATCGAGCAGTCGCGCGACGCGCTCTACGCTGGCCATCGCCCGGTTGTACAGGTCGGTCATGTCGGCCAGGCGCGTGAAGGGCCAGAGCAACCGCTGCGTGAGGTAGACGAGCGCAGAGTAGCTGCCTACGCCGAGCTCGCCGCGCAACGTCAGCAGGCCGCCGTACAGCATCGTGGCGACGAACCCCGCCAGAATGGCCATGCGGATCACGGGTGTGATGGCGGCCGAGAAGCGGATGGCGTCCTCGTTGCGCGACCGAAAGCTGTCGGACGCCTGCCGCAGGTGTTCCGCCTCCATCGATTCCGCGGTATACGCCTGAATCGTGGCCATGCCGAACAGGTTGTTGCTCAGTCGGGCGGACAGCGCGGCTGCCGCCTCACGCACGGCCGCATAGCGGGGAGCGAGTCGGCGCTGGAACCAGAACGCTCCCGCGAGAATGAGCGGAACCGGCAGCAGCGCCAGAACGGCCAGTTTGGCGGTGAGCACAAAGAACACCGCACCCACCAGCAGGGACGAGCAGAACACCTGGATGAGGTCGTTGGCGCCGGTATTGAGGAAGCGCTCGATCTGGTTGACGTCCTCATTCAGCACCGCCATGAGCCGGCCGCTGCGCTCGCGCTCGATGTACCCGGGCCGAAGCCGCTGGATGTGTGCGTACGCGCTCTGTCGGAGGTCGTGTTGCAGGGACTGGGCAAGGCCCCGCCAGCGCACGGCATACTGGTACTCGCAGATCGATTCGCTCACCCACACGAGTACGGTGAGGGCCACCAGCGCATACAGCTGCTGGGTGGGATCGGGGAGCCCCTGCCGCGCCAGAAAAGAGTCCTTCTGGTTGACCACCACGTCCACGGCCACGCCGATGAGCAGTTCGGGCAGCACGTCAAAGAACTTGTTGAGCACCGAGAACGTCGTCGCCCAACGCACGTCGCGGCGGTAGGCCGAGGCAAAACCGAGCAGCCGTCGCACGGGGGACTTGTGGCTGATGGGTTGGTCGGTGCGCGGTGCGGTGGCGTGCATTGGCGGGGTGCTGGGGGCCTGGTGGACGGATACCCCATTCTAGCGTGGCACACGGAGCGCATCCCGGTGTTTCAGGTGAATCCATTGCCCCACCCGGCTTTTCGCGCAAATTACGGCATTCAGATAGGCCTTTTCCTCCTTGATGTCCCTCCTCCCAGCCCTCCGCGCCATGACCAAGCCCCGCGCCTTCCTGACCGCCGCCGTGCTGCTCGTCTCTCTCACGGCCTTCTCGTCCGCAGCGTCGCGTTTCGTGGCGGATGTGTCGGGCACCTGGAACGTGAGCGTCCAGACGCCCGACCAAGTGGTGGGCTCACTCCTCGTTGTGGAACAGAAGGGCGACTCGCTGTCCGGCTCTCTCGAATCCGAGATCGGCCGAGCGGCCGTTCGGGGTGCGGTGAAGGGAGACACCGTGTCGTTCGTCTTCGGACTCGACATGGGCGGTCAGGTGCTGGACATCAACGCGTCGGCGCTGCTCAGTGACAAGGACAACATGAACGGCCAGATGGAAGTGACGGGCATGGGCGTGATGCCGTTCAGCGCGAAGCGCCAGTAGCAGGCACGTTCCGCAGCTCTGGTCGCTGCGTTTGCCGAGCCACGCGCCTCTCCTGGCGCGTGGCTCGTTTCGCGTGCGCGGATTCGGGATCCGCGCACGCGGAGAGCAGTCAGCGTCTCGCCGTCGCGCTGCGTAGCCCACATGTTGGAAGGCGCAGCGGGTCCGGGAAGGTGCTGCCGGCCGCGCGCCGCCAACGGAGCCGCGATTTGCGGTGTGCTTGCTCACCCTCGCAGGAGTCAGGATGTCTCGCCCGAGCGCATCATTGCGACCTTTCTCATCAGGATCACGTGCCCTTCGCACGCTCGCACCGCTTGGTGCGGCAGTGTGTGCCGCCCTCGCCCTGACCGTGAGCAGCGCGCAGGCGCAGGCCGCGCAGAAGGTGGACGAGGCCTATACGGCCAAGATTCGTGAGATCCTCACCGATCCGCGCATTACCACGGAGCTGGTGGACTATCTGCCCGCGTCCGATGCCGTTCCCACCACACTCACGTTTCCGGGAATCGAGCGGGTGGTCGGCATGCCGGGCTACCTCACCAAGGCCAAGGACATTCATCGCTATCTCGAGGCCGTGGCCAAGGCCGCTCCCACTCGCGCCAAGTTCTGGGTGATGGGCAAGACGGAAGAGGGTCGCGACATGGTGGCGTTCGTGGTGAGCGATGAGGAGACCATCGCGGATCTGGACAAATACAAGGCGTACATGCATGAGCTGGCCGACCCGCGCAAAACGTCGGAGACGCGTGCGCAGGAGCTCTTGAAGACCGCCAAGCCGATTTACTACATCACGAGCGGGATGCACTCCACCGAGACCGGCGGTCCGGAGATGCTCATGGAGCTGGCCTACCGCCTCACGGTGGACAACTCCGACAAGATCGCGAGCATTCGCAAGAACCTGATCACGATCATCACGCCGGTGATCGAAGTGGACGGACGCGAGAAGATTGTGGACGGTGTGTGCTATCGCGTGAACACCGGCAAGGCATTGCCAACGCCGTACTGGGGCAAGTATGTCGCGCACGACAACAACCGCGACGGCATGGGCCAGTTCCTCGACCTCACCAAGAACGTGCGCAAGCTCAACCTCGAGTGGCGCCCGATCATCATGCATGATCTGCACGAGCAGCAGACACTGCTGTATGTGTCGAGCGGCACGGGTCCGTACAACGAGCAGATCGACCCGATCACCGTGAACGAGTGGTGGTTCATGGCCGAGAACGAGGTCATGGAAATGACCAAGCGCGGTGTGCCGGGCGTGTGGACCTATGGCTTTTACGACGGCTGGGTCCCCAACTACATGTTCTTCCTCGCGCACACCACCAACGCGGTCGGGCGATTCTACGAAGTGCAGAGCTTTGGCGGCGGCTGCAACGGCACGGCGCAGAACGCGCGCGGCGGCGGTGCGCAGGGTGCCCCCACACAGGCCAACGCAGCCGATCTCACGCGCGTGCTTGGTGGCACGACGTACAATCAGAGCCGCGAGTGGTTCCGCCCCAATCCCACGCCCAACGACATCCAGTGGGGATCGCGGGCCAACACCAACATCCAGCAGTCCGCGCTGCTGCTCGGCCTGTGGAACACGGGTCGTGAGCGCGAGCGCTTCCTCGAGAACTACTGGATCAAGAACAAGAACGCGATCAATCGCGGGAAGCTGGGTGAGACCAAGGGGTGGGTCATTCCCGCGTCGCAGACGCACAAGCAGAACGCGGCCGAGGCGGTGAATCAGCTCATGGATCAAGGGCTGGAGTTCAATGTCGCCAGCAGCGACTTCACGCTCGACAGCGTGCGTGTGAAGAAGGGTGACTGGATCATTCGCGGCGACCAGCCGCTGCGCACGATCGCCGACATGTACTTCGCGGTGCAGAACTACCCGACCACGAATCCGTCGCCGTATGACGACACCGGATGGACGTACCCGATGATGCGCAACATCATCCTGCACGAGGTGAAGGACGCGAAGCTGTTCACGAGCGCGATGACGCCCACCACGGGGCACGTCACGGCGGCGGGTGGCATCGCGGGCACCGGTGGCACGATCATTGTTGATCACTCCGGCGACAACAACCTCATGCGCCTGCGTTTCCGACTGGCCGACGTGGCCATGGCGGCCGCCGAGGACAGCTTCTCGGCCGCCGGCCGCTCGTTCCGTGCCGGTGCATTCATCATTCGCAACGCGAATCGTGCACGCCTGGAGCCGCTGCTCACCGAGTTCGGACTGTCGGGGTACGCGGTGAGTGCTGCACCCACGGTGAAGACGCACAATCTCGACGTGCCCCGCATCGGGTACGTGCACAGCTGGACCAACACGCAGGATGAAGGCTGGGTGCGCGCGGCGCTTGATTATTACGGCGTACCGTACACGTACTTCGGCGAAAACGAAGTGCGCAAGATGGCCTCGCTCCGTCAGCGCTTCGACGTGATTCTCTGGCCGCACGGCGGTGGGGTGGGGCAGGAAGCCCCCACGAGCGGCGAGCCGATTCCGTACATGCGCACGACGGAGTATCCCGATCTCGGCTTCCCCGATTCCACCACGGATACGCGCGGTGGCCTTGGGCAGGACGGCTTGCAGAAGCTCGTGGATTTCGTGCAGGCGGGCGGCACGCTCATCACCGAGGGCAACACGGCGGCCATCTTCCCGACGTACAGCCTCACGCCGGGCCTGCGCATCACCACGGCGGAGGGTCTGGTGAACCGTGGCACGCTGCTGCGCGGCGTGATCGCCGACATGAAGAGCCCCGTCGTGTACGGCTATGATGTGAATCAGCTGCCCGTCTACTTCAGTGGCGGCACCTTGCTCGACGCTGGCGCGCCAGTGGTGGAGGACGCAAAGCCGATCAGCACGGTGGATGCGCTGCGTCCCGGCAGCTCAGCGGCACTCTCGGGTGCGGCGCGTGGTGGTGGTGGCTTTGGTGGTGGCGGACGCAACAGCGTCTACCAGAACACCACGCCCATGGCCACGTGGGTTGAACATTCGCAGTGGGCGCCAATGCAGCAGTGGCCGGAGGGTGCCATTGGTCGTGCGCCGGATGGCGCGCCTGCATTCGGCCGGTTTGGTGGTGGTGGCCCGACGATGACGGCGCTTCCCGGCATGCGGCCGCGTGTGGTGGTGCAGTTCCCCGCCAGCTCGCGGGACATGCTGTTGTCGGGCGTGCTCGAGGGTGGCGAGCAGCTGTCCAACCGTCCCACGGTGATCACGCAGTCCATCGGCAACGGAAGCGTGGTGATGTTCACCACGCGCCCGTTCTGGCGCTGGCAGACGCAGGGCACGTTCATGATGGGTTTCAACGCCATTCTGAACTGGAATGATCTGGGGGCGGGGCAGTAGCGATTGGTCCCTGATGGTGGTGCGATATAAACAATACCGGCCACGGCACGCGATGCGCCGTGGCCGGTTCACGTTCGTTCACCGTACAATTTCCCCTGAGAACGGCAACATCGTTCGCTGCGATGTCCTCCACCTGCGCAGCTACACCCCCGCCTTCGCCAGCAACTGCACCACGGCCGGTTTCGGCACGGCACCCATCTGCTGCCCGACGGACACGCCACCCAGAAAGACCATGAGCGTCGGGATGCTGCGAATCGAGAACTGCTGCGACACCGCCGGCGAGCGGTCGGTGTCCACCTTGGCCACCAGCGCGCGACCGGCGTACTCGGTCGCGACAGCATCGAGTACGGGCGCCATCACTTTGCAGGGCCCGCACCAGTCGGCATAAAAGTCCACCAGCACCGGCACCCCGGCCCGTGCGATCACGTCAGCGAACGTCTCGTCCGTGAGCCGCAGCGGTCGGTCCAGCAAAATGGGCTTCGCGCAGTCCGTATTCCGACACTTTGGACGGTCTGCCACGCGGTCCATGTTCACCTTGTTGCGCGTGCCGCAGAACTGGCACGGCACGGTCACGTATCGGGATGCGGCAGGTGCCGCGGAATCAGGCGACATATGAGACTCCCCGTTGAGGTATCTTTCCACCATCGCTCGGCGTGCATCAGCCTCGACGCACCCCGACTGTCTCCACGAAATCAGGGCGCGATCCGGCGCCTTGGCAACCTCCCGGCGCTCGATGTCAGCACACATTCATCAACTGTCCTGCTCGCCCGGCGGCGTGCCCAAGCGCGCGATTCACGCGGGACGTATTCATGTTGGCGGACTCGCCGATGACTGGCAGACCAACCGTGAACACCACGGTGGCCCCGATCGCGCGGTCTGCCTTTTCCCGCTCGAGTTGATCGAGACGCTCCGCAACGAGGGGCACCCCATCGTGCCCGGAGCGGTGGGTGAGAACATCACCATGGCCGGTGTGGACTGGTCGCGCGTGGTGCCGGGCGCGCGTCTACAGCTCGGCGAGCATGCCGTTCTGGAAATCGTGAGCTACACCGCGCCGTGTCGCACCATCCGGGCCGCGTTCCACGATGGCAACTTCAATCGCATCTCGCAGAATACGAACCCCGGCTGCGCCCGCGTCTATGCGCGTGTGCTCACGGAGGGTGACGTGCAGGCCGGTGACCCAATCCAGCTGCTCGATGCGGCCAATGGCATCGCGCGGCCGGAGCAGTCGGCATGACCGTACCGGCCGAAACGGAGTATGTGCTGGGTACGCAGGACGACGAACTGCGTCGGCTCGGCTTTCAGCACTCCGTGTGGGCGGAACCCACCGCCCGTCTGTGGGACGTGGCACGTTTCGCACCGGGCGAGCGGTTGCTGGATCTCGGTTGCGGACCGGGCTACGCCACGGCAGACCTCGCGCAACTCGTGGGTCCCGCCGGCACCGTACTCGGCGTGGACGTGTCTCGCCGATTTCTCATCGCACTGGATGCCGTGATGCAGGCGCGTGGCCTGCACAACGTGACGTGGCGCGAGGAGGATGCCGCCGCGCTCTCCGCGCCGACGGCCAGCGTGGATGGCGTGTTCGCGCGTTGGGTGCTCTCCTTCACGCCCGACCCCGCCGCCGTGATGCACGAGATCGCGCGTGTGCTGGCGCCGGGCGGACGCGTCGCGATTCTCGATTACGCGAACTACCAGGCCTTCACCATGGCGCCGGCGAGCGACGCGGTGGATCGCGTGCTCGTGGCCACCGGGCAGTCCATTCGCAACCACGGAGGCGACTTTGATACTGGTCGCCGCCTCCCGCGCCTCATGCTCGATGCCGGCCTCGAAGTAACGCATCTGGAGCCGATCAGTCGCGTGGCGCGACCGGACAGCGCGCTCTGGCAGTGGCCGGCGACCTTCTTTGCGAACTACCTGCCGGTGCTCGAGGGGCAGGGGCTCATCACGGCCAACGAGCGTTCGGCATTCGAAGCCGTGTGGCAGGAGCGCAGCGCCGACCCCGCCGCGTATCTGGTCACGCCCACCATGGTGGGGGTCGTCGGGGTCAAGCGGTGAAGCGCACGCGAGCCACCCAAACGGAGCTGTTTGGAGCGCCGCAACCGACCGGAACGAGCGCGGAGGATGCCGTTGCGGACGATGCGGACGCAGACGATGCGCGGCACACGCGGACGGGCTTCGCGGTACGCCCGGCCGAGCCACTCGCAGAACACGTTGCGCTCGCAGCACGCGTGCCTCACGAGGTGCGATTCGGTACGTCGAGTTGGTCGTTTCCCGGCTGGGCGGGGTTGGTGTACGACCGCGCCGAGTCGAACAGTCGTCTCTCGCGCGACGGGTTGCGCGCCTACGCGCAGCATCCGCTGCTGCGGACGGTTGGCGTTGATCGCACGTTCTACGCGCCCATCGCCGCGCCGGAGTTCGAAGTGTACGCTGGGCAGGTACCGCCGGACTTCCGCTTTCTGGTAAAGGCGCATGCCGAGCTCACCACGCCCGGCGGGCTGCGCCGCGGGCGCGGTGGGGCATTGTCCGACACGCACGACCTCTTCCTCAACAGTGCGCACGCGATTCGGCACGTGGTGGAACCTGCGGTCACCGGTCTCGGAGACCGCCTCGGTGTGCTGCTGTTCCAGTTCCCCCCGCTGTCGTGGTCCGGAGCGCGACTGGCGGCGTTTCCGGAGGCGCTCGCCCGATTTCTGGAGGCGCTGCCGCGTGGCGTGCCGTACGCGGTGGAAGTCCGCAATCGTGGCCTGCTCGCTGATGATGTGGCGTCGGCGTACGCACACGCGCTGCGAGCCGGTGCCGCGACGCACTGCTATTCCGTGCATCCGTCCATGCCCGGCGTGCTGCGGCAGCGCGAAAAGCTCGGCTCACAGGTGGACGGAGCGGGCCCGGTGGCCGTGCGCTGGATGCTGCGCCCGGATCAGGACTATGAGTCCGCCCGGGCGGCGTGGGCGCCCTTCCACAAGCTCGCGGCCCCCGATCTGGCCACCCGGGGCGAAGTGGCGACGCTGCTGCAGGGGCTCGCGGAGACCAAAGTGAAAACGATCGTCATCGCGAACAACAAGGCCGAGGGATCGGCACCGCGGACGCTGACCGAGCTCGCACGCCTCTTCGCGCCGGCTTCGGTCGCCGACTCGCCCTGAGCGGCGGTTCATTAACTTGAAGCATCAGATGCCGGTGTCGGCCGCACGTGGTGTGCGGTCGCCGGACCACTCCAGCTCTCCTCGAGTCATGACCAGAATGCGTTTCACGACCAGCGTCGTCGCGACCCTGCTCGTTCTCTCCTCAGGTGTGGCGTTGGCGCAGGCGCTCCTGCACGACGTCACGGGCAACTGGACTTTCTCCGTCGTCACGGAAAACGGGACCGGCACACCGGCCGTCACGCTCAAGCAGACCGGCGACAAGGTCACGGGCACTTACGAATCGCGCATGATGGGCCAGCGTGCCTTCGGCGGCTCGATGAAGGGCGATTCCATCATGCTCACACTCGAAGCCAATGGCCCGGAGGGCATCGCGCTCGCCTTCCGCGGCGTCGTGGTCGGCACCGACAGCCTGCGTGGTCTCGTGGACTTTGGTGGCATGGGTGGCGCCACGTTCTCTGCGGTGCGCGTCCGCTGAACGGGCGTTGCTCGGTGATCGGGACGATCACTTGATGGAGTCTTTGTCGTCCCCATGGCCGTGGTACGTGGCCGGACCGCTCATCGGCTTGGTGGTGCCAGTGCTGCTCGTGGTGGGGGGCAAGGTGTTCGGGATGTCCTCCAACCTGCGGCACCTGTGCGCCGCGATTCCGGCGCCGGACGCGGCGAAGCCCGCCTTCCTTCGCTACGACTGGAAGCGCGCCGGCGGCTGGAACCTGTCGTTCGCGCTCGGCATCGTGCTGGGCGCTGCGCTCGCCGTGTTCTTGTTTGGCGAGCCGAACTCTGGCGCGATGATCTCGGCGGCCACCCGGGCTGATCTCTCGGCGCTCGGCGTTCGCGACTTTGCCGGCTTGGCGCCGGCGCAGATTTTCTCCGTGGCCGGTTTGGGATCATGGGCCGGTGTGGTCTTCATCGTACTGGGCGGCTTTCTCGTGGGATTCGGAACGCGATGGGCCGGCGGCTGCACGAGTGGACACGCAGTTTCCGGCTTGGCAGCACTCCAATTGCCCTCGCTGGTGGCCGTGGTCGGCTTCTTTGCGGGCGGCCTGCTCGCCACGCACGTGCTGTTTCCCGTGCTGCTGCCGCTGGTGCTCCGATGACGTCGGGAGCCGTGTCGCCACCGGACCTCGAATGCCTTGACGTAGAACAGGTGCCGGCGCCGCTGCGCGAGCAGGCGCTCGAGGCCGGCAACCGCCCGTTCATGCTCGCCGTCTACCTTGCGCTGGGCATGCTGCTGGGTGTGCTGTTCGTGATGAGCGAGGTCGTCTCGTGGTACCGCATCCAGGAGATGTTCCGTTTCCAGAGCGTGCACATGTACGGCATCATCGGCAGTGCCGTGGTGGTGGCGGCGGCGTCGTTGTGGCTGATCAGGCGCCTCGGCCTCCGCACACTCCACGGTGAGCCCATTGTGGTGGCGCCCAAGCAGTGGGGGGCGAGCCCGGTCAAGGGTGCGCGCTACTGGATGGGCGGCACCCTGTTCGGGCTGGGCTGGGCGCTCACCGGCGCGTGCCCGGGCCCGATGTTCGCGCTCGTTGGCAGCGGACTGGGCGTGCTGCTCGTGGCCATCGTCGCGGCCATGGCAGGCACCTGGACGTACGCGCTCGTCCAGCACCGGCTGCCGCACTGACTATCCCGTGCGGCGCCGGTAGCACCTGATCACACCGTTGCCGGCCGTACCTCGCCCGTCTTGAGGGAGATGTTCTCGGGCGACACGCGCGGCATGCGGAATGCGCGCGCCGCCTCAAAGAGCATTACCACCGCGAGCGCCAGCAGGAACGCCGCGATGTATCGCACCGGCGGCACGGTGTCCGGATTGGACACGAGCAGGATGAGTGCTGACACCGTCATCACCACCATGAACACCATCGGGACTGCCACGAAGATCCAGCGACGCCCCGTGCGACGCATCCACATGGTGAGCGCAAGCAGTGCGAGACCGGCGAGCAGCTGATTGGTGCCGCCGAACACCGGCCAGATGGCGCGCCACACCGGGATCACTTCGCCGCTCGGAGTGACATACGTGACAAACGCCAGACCAGCCGGCACGAGGAGCGTGAGCACCGTGGCAAACCAGCGCACGGCAGCGTTGGAGTTGTCCCAGCTGAACAACTCCTGCAGGACGTATCGACCCAGGCGCGTGCAGGTGTCGAGCGTGGTGAGCAGGAACGTGGACAGTGCGAGCAGGCCGAGCATACTGCCGAACTGCAGTGGAATGCCCAGCACGTTCATGAAGCGGCCGATGCCCGCGGAGAACAGCACCACCGGGTTGCCGCGCAACGCGTCCGCGCCAAAGGTGAGCCCCATGATGGTGGCCAGCGCGAGCACCGCGACCACGCCTTCCACGAGCATACCACCGTAGCCGATGCGGCGCGTGTCCGTCTCGCACTCCACCTGCTTGGCCGTGGTGCCCGAGGCCACCACCGAGTGGAAACCCGAGCAGGCGCCGCACGCGATGGTGATGAACAGGATGGGGAACAGCGGCCCGAGATGCGCGATCTCGCCAAACACCGGGTTGGACGAACTCACGAACGCGGGCCACGTGGTGACGAGGTCACCCGTGAACGCGCCCACGACCACGCCAATGCCGCCTCCGAGCATGACCGCGTACAGCAGAAAGCTGGACAGGTAGTCACGCGGATGCAGCAACACCCACACCGGTGTGACCGACGCGATCACGCAGTAGATGAGCAGCAGCACGATCCAGAAATGCTTGGGATCGGAGAACATGGCCGGGATGTACTCGCCCGTGGAGTGAATACCCGACGCCCACGCAATCGCAACGAGCAGCGCCGGCACAAACACCACCGTGCTCACCCACAGCGGCAGCTTGGTGCGATGGTTGAGCACGCCCAGCGCGAGCGCCAGCACCACGAAGATGCCGGAGGCAACCGCGACGCCCGTGCCCTGCGCGGATTCAGCGCCCGCAGTGTCGAACGTGTCCACGAACGACGCGGCCGTGAGGTCCATGAACACCACGATCACGTAGATGAGCGCCAGCCAGATGAACGCGAGGAACAGTTTGAAAGACAGAGGCGTGATGTAGTCGCGCGCCAGTTCCGCCACCGAGCGTGCCTTGTGCCGTACCGACGCGATCATGGAGCCGAAGTCGTGCACGCCGCCCACGAAGATGGAGCCCACGATGATCCAGATCACCGCCGGCACCCACCCAAAGAACAAGCCGGCGAGAATGGGTCCCACGATGGGACCCGCGCCGGCGATGGAAGAGAAGTGATGTCCGAACAACACCGGCATGGGGGCTGGCACGAAGTCTGTGCCATCGTACTGAGCGTCTGAGGGAACTCGATGATCGTCGCTCAATCCGAACTGGCGTGACATCCACAGGCCGTAGACCCGGTACGCGATGGTGAACAGGACGATGGACAGGACAAGGAGGACAGCCGGCATGGCGATTCGGTGCGGGAGGGAGGCAACCGGATGGGGCGGAGAAGCCCCGGCTTTCAGAAGCTACGCCCGCGTGCGCTGCTTCGCTGGACGCGGGCGGAACCACCCGCCCTGGCCGCCGGAGAGACGCCCACCGGACCGCCGCGCGCCTGCCGCTCCACGAGCTGCCAGCACGCCACCGAGAAATCCGCCGGCGTGCGACTGCCAGCTCACGCCCGCCTGCCCCGGCAGAACACCGAACACAAGCCCGCCCCAGAGGGCGGCCACCGCGAGGCTCAGCAGGATAAGCCACACCCGTCGAGCGAAAAATCCGCGTGTGAGCAGGAAGCCCAGAAAGCCAAACACGATGCCGCTCGCCCCCACGTGCACGCTGTTCGTCGGCCCGAGCAGCCAGGCGCCGAGCCCCGCGCCGAGCGACGACCAGAGCACGGCCGCCAGGAACCGGCGTTCGTCGGCCAGAATGATCAGGCCACCGAGGACCAAGAGCGGCACACTGTTGGCCATCAGGTGTGCGACCCCGCCGTGAAGCAACGGCGCGAACAGGATTCCTGACAGGCCGGCCATGGTTCGGGGATGAACACCGAACAACGCCAGCGGGCCCGGCGTGAGCAGGTCCACCGCCAGTACCAGCCAGCAGATGCCCACGAACGCCAGCAGCTGGCTCGCGCGGTGCCGCTGCAGCCGATTCACGGAAGGAAGCGGTGCGCCACCGCGGGATCGGGCAGCATGCACTGGTCGCGCTTGCCAAACCACCGGTAGCGATTGCGCGCAATCACGGCATAGGTCGCGTCGCGCAGGGAGCGCGGCAGCACGCGCGCCGCCGTCAACCACGACCACGGCGCGCCCAGCTGCGCGGCAATCCGAAGGGCCGCCTCGGACCGCACGTACACGCCGGTGGCATCGAGGAGCACGATACTGTCGGGCAGGTCCGCGGGCGCACCACGTACCGCGAGAAGCGCGACGGCCGCCGGCGACTGCAAAGAACCAAAGCGCAGCACGCCGCGCGCGTCGTGCTCCAGAAGCCACGTAACCGCGCCGTTGCAGAGGTTGCAGACGCCGTCAAAGAGCACGATTGGCCCGTCCGACGCCCACGAATCCGCCACGGACGCGCTCGCCAGCGCGGGTGCGCCGACGGCATTGGCAACGGGCGGGTCGAGACGGGCAGACGACGGCAATGAGCCTCCGAGATGGCAAAACGTTGCGTGTCACGGTCGACGTGTGACCCGGAATACTACCCCGAAGCCGTTACCGGGATCGCGCCGGGTGGTTAGACTCTGCACCGTGCTCGTACTCTTCCTGCGGATGTTCGCGTTCGGCGGCGTGGCGCTGCTGGCACTGCTCTGGTTTGGCTCGTCCGACGACGCGCCGATCGACGAGGGGGCCGATGGCGTACTCGGTGGCGCCGCTGCCTTCCTGTCCATTCGCGGCATGCTTGCGGGCATGACGGGTGCGGGGCTCTTTGGCGCTGCGGCGCTCGGACTGCTCCACCTCCCGGTTGCCGTCTCGATCGCAGCGGCTGGCCTCGGCGCCTGGCTCGGCAACCGGGCGTGGCGGTCAATCCTCCGCAAGCTTCGCTACTTCGACCGGGATCACAGCCCATCGGTCGAGCTCCTTGTCGGACGCGAAGGCGTGCTCACCGTCGCCGCCCACAGCGCTGCCGCACCCGGCATCGTGCAGGTCACCCTGGGCGGCATGTCCCAGGAATACACCGCGTTGCCCGACGCCGACCAGTCCCTGCCCGAGGGGGCGCCGGTGGTCGTCGTCCGGATCGAATCGCCCTCCACGGTGGTGGTCGCACCGAGTCCCTTGCTCGTCCTCCCCCCAGCCCAGTGATTTTCATGCCCCTCACACTTGCGCTCCTCCAGACGACGACCGATCCCGGCGTGACGCTGGACTCGATCCTCTCCATGGTGCTCGGCGGCGGCAGCATCGTGCTCGTGATCGGTGTCTTCATCGGCATCGGGCTCTTCTTCGCGTCACGCTACAAGGTGTGCCCGACCAACCGGCTGCTCGTGATCTCCGGCGCCACGTCGCACACCAACGAGCTTGGCGAACCGCAGCCCAAGGTGATCGCTGGCGGTGGCGCGTTTGTGTGGCCCATCGTGCAGCAGTACAACTTCCTCGATCTCGCGCCGTTCACGCTCAAGGTGGCGCTACAGGACGCGCTGTCCGCCGAAACCATCCGCGTGGCGGTGCCGAGCGCCTTCACGCTGGCCGTTGGCAACGCCTCGCCGCTCAAGGAGAACGCAGCCACTCGACTCGTGGGCAAGTCGGAGGAAGAAATCAAAGGACTGGCGGCCGAGACGATTGTGGGCACGCTGCGGCAGGTGATCGCGGTAATGAGCATTCAGGAGATCAACTCCAATCGCGATGACTTCCGGCGGCGCATCGAAGCCACGCTCGTGCCGGAACTCACGAAGTTGGGACTGGCACTGCTGAACGTGAACATTCAGGACCTGCGCGACGAGTCGGGCTACCTCGATGCACTGGGCAAGAAGGCGGGCAGCGAGGCGACACAGCGCGCGCTGGGCGACGTGGCCGAGGCGGAACGCACCGGCGCCATTCGCGTGGCCGAGGCGCAGCGGGATATGGACGTGATCGTGGCAGCGCAGCGGCGTGATCAGGTCATCGGCGTGCAGGAGGCGCAGCTCGCCCAGACCATGCGGCTGGCCGAAATGTCGCGCGAGCAGGACGTGCAGACGCGCGCACAGGAAGCCCAGCGTGATCGCGAAGTGGCCACGCTCGACCGCGAACGCCGCGTCGCGATTTCCGAGGCGAATGCATCGGCGGTGGCGGGCGAGGCGGTGGCCGAGGCGCAGAAACGTGTACGTATTGCCGAGACGAACGCCGACGCGGTGAAGGGCGAGACGCAGGCCAAGGCACAGGTGGCCGAATCGGAGGCCACGCTGGCCGTGACGGCGGCCGACGCGCGCAAGCGCTCGGAGAGTGCGCGCGCAGTGGCCGATGGACAGGTGGCCGAGGCAACCGCCAAGGCTCGCGAAGCCGCGGCCCTGGCGGAAGCCAAGCAAATCGAGGCGTCGGAGCGCGCGCGACTGGAGGCGCCGGCCAAGGCGGTCGCAGCCACCGCCATCGTGGCGGCCGAAGGCGACGCGCGACAGGTCACGATCGCCGCCGAAGCGGCAGCGACGGCCGTGAAAGCCCGTTTGGAGGCCGAGGCCGAAGGCCAGTATGCGTTGCTGTCGCAGCGGGCGCGCGGCCTCAAGGAGCTCGTGGAAGCAGCTGGCAGCCCGGAGCAGGCCTTCGCGCTGCTGCTGGTGGACATGGTCCCCACGCTGGTGGAGAAGGCCGCCGAGGCGGTAAAGGGCGTGAAGGTGGAGAAGGTGATCGTGTGGGACAGCGGGAACGGGACGGGCGGGGGTGGGGGTGTAAGCCGCGTGACGAATGATCTCGTGCGCTCGGTTCCGCCGGCCATGGACCTCATTCGCCACGTGACGGGCATTGAACTGCCGGGCCTCGGCAAGCTGTCGCCGGAAATGGCGGCCAAGCTCGCGGCCGCGATGGAGGCGACCGCGTCGGACGGGCAAGTGCCGGCGCCGGTGAGAGACGTACCCGCAACGCACGAGTAAACGGTGCTCGGCCAACCACCACGGAGGTTCACCACGCGACGACTGTCGGCCGTTGCGCTGTTTGTGCTCGCAGCCACCGCGTGCGATGACGCCACGCAGGACCTCGAAGCCAAGGGCCCGGTCGGCGTGACGGCCGTGGTGGTGGACACGATCCGCGGCGAGGAGGACGGGCCGAGCAGCCTCAGCCAGATTCGCGGCATTGCCGTTGACGCCGGCGGTCGGGTGTACGTGGCCGACGGCGTCGAGAAATCGGTGAAGGTATTCGCGGCCGACGGGTCCTTTCTGCGCGCAATGGGACGCCAGGGGCAGGGGCCCGGGGAGTTCAACACACCGCAGGGCGTCGCGATCGGCCCGGAGGAGCGTGCCTACGTGTACGATCCGCAGGCTCGACGCGTGGTGGTGTTCGACTCCACTGGTGCGTTTGACGACATGTCCAACATTCCGATCTTCTCGTACGGATATCGGTGGGAGGGCGGCATCGATACCGAGGGACGTCTACTCGACCAGCAGCTCCGGCGTGTCGATACGTCGCGTGTGATGAATGTCCGGCGCGTGGACCTTGGGAGCGGCGTGATTGACACACTCCCGCAGCCGAACTGCGCACCGCTCGCGCCGTACTACGCGTTCGAGCGGGGGAGTGCGAGCGTACCGTTTTCGGCCGGTGAGTACATCTGGATTGACGCGGAGGGCGGCGGCACCTGGTGCGCGGACCGCGCCACGGCAAACGCATATTTCTTCCCGTTTGGCGACACGCTCGCGCGCGACTCGGTGAAGAGCCTGGCGAATCCGATGCCGGTGACAGGAGAGGAGCGGGCGGTGGAAGTGGCCCGCCTGGACAGCTTCGCGCTGAGGGCCGGTGGGCCATCGCCGGACTTTGACCAGATCCCGGACGTGAAGCCGGTGCTCACGTCGCTCGATCGTGACGAACGCGGGCGGCTGTGGATGACCGTCCGCGACAGCGCCGGAGACGCGATGCATGTCTTCGACACCAATGGGGAGTGGATGGCGCGCGTGGCCCGCCGGTCGCACCGCTGGAGAGTACCCACAGCGTGGTGCGTAACAATCGGATCTACGTGATCGCCAGCGACGAGCTCGGCGTACCCGTGGTCGTGGTGTTGGACGTGCCGCTATCGGACTAGCTGCGGCGGCCGCCTGCGGTGGCCGCCTGCGGTGGCCGCCTGCGGTGGCCGCCTGCGGTGGCCGCCCGCGGTGGCGGTAAGTTCGCACACGAACGGCAATGGCTGCGTAACCCGAAGCGACTCCAACTCGTCCGGGTTCGGTGGCGTGAATCACCATGACGCCACCGCATCCCGATTGGAGCCCATACATGCCGACACCACGCAACGAACGCTTCCCTCGCCCGCACGCGTTCACGCCCACGACGCCATTCTCGGCGCCGCTGGCGCTTGGTGGGAGCGGGCTGCCCATCCCGATGGCACCACCCGACTCCTCCGTTCGCATTCTCGCGCCGAGGCAGTGGTGGTACGTCGCGCCATCGGCCTCGAGTCCGTCCGGAACGTCGGCCGAGGGTCCGATGCCCATGTCGCGCCTCCAATCGGCGATCCAGCAGGGGACGATTGAGAGCACACGTTTGGTGTGGTCGCCCGGCATGGTTGGGTGGGAGCCAGCGGGCCATCAGGAGGAATTTTCGTTCGAGTTCTCGCCGCCGCCGCTGCCCGCCGCCTGACGCATGGTGGCCTCTCCGCAGCGGTTGGCGTGCGCCGGTTGTGGCGCCCCCTCCGCCGATCCGCGCGCTCCGTTCTGCGACTACTGCCGGGCGCCCTTGGGCACGCTCGCGTGCTCCTCGTGTCAGAGCCGAGTCGCCACCGGCGTGACCTTCTGTCCGTGGTGCGGACATGGCACAATTGCGCCGGTGCGTACGCCCACGGAGCTCGCGTGTCCCTGCGGCGACGGATCGCTCGCTGAGCGCGCAGTCGCGGTGCCGAGCGGCACCGTGGGAGGTACGCTCGCCGTCGCCGACTGCGCGCACTGCCAGGGCATGTGGGTGTCGCGCGACACGGTGGAACGACTGGTGGCGAGCCACGTCGACGATTCGCTGGTGCTTTCGCTGGTCCCGGGCGTCGCGGCCACTGCGGCCCGCGAGGCGCGCTCAACTGGTGACGCATCTGCCGTGCGCTACCGGCGCTGTCCCTGCTGCACATCCGTGATGAATCGCGTGAACTTCGCGCGAATCTCCGGCGTCATAGTGGACGTGTGCAAGGCACACGGCACCTGGTTTGACGCGCAGGAGTTGCCGGCAGTGCTGGACTTTGTGCGTCGCGGCGGACTGGACGCGGCGCGAAAGCGCGAGACGGCGTCACTCGTTGAGGAGCGCCGCCGCCTCGAGCGCGAGCGTCTCATGCGCACGGCCATGGAATCATCGCGCGGCAACCAAGGCGGTGGACTCTCCGTATCGCGCACCGAGTCCACGCTGTCCTCGGGTTTTTTCTCCATGCTCGGCGACCTGCTGTCGCGGTCCTGATCGGCAGGTCGCCGGCGGCGGGGCGGGTAGTCGGCCTGCTACTGGGCCTGCCGTTTCATGGCAAAGTCGTACTCGAGCCGGATGGTGTCGGACACGCTCAGCACGACGCTCACCTTGGGCTGGCTGATCTTGAAATCATCGAACGTGAACGCGGTGGCCGCCGTACCGGTGAGCTTGTCACCCGACACATTGGCCGTGACGTTCCAGATGCTCGGCCGCGTGGTACCCTTGACCGTGAGGTCGCCCACAAGCTGGAACTGCACACGACCGGTAGTGGGCAGGGGAGACGGCAGGCCGCGCACCGACGTCACCGCGAATTTGGAGGTGGGGTGCTCGTCCGTTTCGAGCAGTCGCGTCTGTACGTATCGATCGCGGCGCGACTTGTCGCTCTCAAGGCCGGTGAGCGTGACCGTAAAGGACGAGGAGTTCTTCACGATGGCGCCCGACGCATCGAGCGCGATGCTCCCGATGATCTCCGACGTCTCGCCCACGGCGTCATTGTCGAGCGTTTTGCCGAGCAGGCGCTCGCGCACCCTGTAGCGCGCCTTGCTGCCGGTACCGACGGTGATGTACCGCACGGCGACCTCCGGCTGCGACAGCGAGTCAGCGAAGAGGCCGACAACGGAGCGACGAACGAGCTGGTCAGCTGACGCGTGGCGCGACACGAACGCGGTGGTCGCCGCATTGAGCGACCAAGGAGAGAGGTTCAGCGCTCCGGCGACAGCAACAGCAGCGATCGCGGCCCACGTATATCGGCGTGTACTCAATGTGCATCCTCCATGGTGACAGGTCCCTTCCCGGGCTTTCCGGCCCCCTTCACGTATTTGTCGAGCCACGCCACCCAGCGGGCCCACTGATCCAACACCGTTTCCCGTGCGATTGGTCCGTGGTCCTCGTACGGGTACATGTACAGGGACACGTCCTTGCCCAATCCCTGCAGCGCGTGGTACAACCGCTCGGAATTGATGGGCGCGGTACCGACGTTCTGGTCATCGGTGCTGTGGTACATGAGCAACGCGCCGTTGAGCTTGTCGGCGTAGAAGAACGGGGACATGGACAGGTAGGTCTCGCGTCCCTGCCAGAGATCGCGACGTTCCGACTGGAAGCCGTTGGGCGTCAGCGTCCGGTTGTAGTTGCCGTCGCCCGCGATCCCTGCCTTGAAATACGGCGTATGCACCATTGCGTTGACGGCACTGAACGCGCCGTAGCTGTGGCCGCCAATGGCGAGGCGCTGACGGTCAATGATCTGCAGCGTGTCGAGCGCGTCGATCGTGGCCGCGAGATCGTTGCGCAGGTCGGCCACGTAGTTGTCGTTCGACGGCAGACCGTTGGCCGCAAAAATCGGCGCGTCCGGCTCGATCACCGCGTAGCCCTGCGTGGTGAGGAACGCCATGCTGCGCGGACTGAACGACGGGAAACGGCGCGACGTCGCCGACGAGGCCTCGGTGGCGCGATCGTACGCCTCCTGGTCGTCGTACTCGCGCGGATAGAACCAGAACATCGCCGGCAACCGTGTACCTTCTTTGTAGTCGGCCGGCAGCGTGACGTTCACCTTGAACGTGAATCCATCGGCCCGACGTGCCGTGATTGTGCGCTTGATTGCCGACGAGACTTCCGGCATGAGGTCGGTGTTCGTGGTGAGTTGCTTGGCGTTCTTGTCCGCCACGGTCACCAAGAAGGACTGCGGCGGCATCGTGGGCGATTCGCGCGTCACGATGAGTCGCTGGCCGTCATCGTCGAGCATGGTGCTGATGGATTCGGTGACATCACCGCTGCTCTCGTAGATGCGCGTGCGCTCACCGGTGCGAATGGCCACGCGGTCAATCCATACGCGCGCCGAACGATCGCTCGCCGTATCGGGCGTGGTGCCTTCGAGGAACGCGTACTGCCCGTCGGTTGAGACCACCACGGCTGGCGCACCGCGGCGACCGGGCTTGGTGACCAGCGAGGGCCCGCTGTTGCGTTCGCGTCCGCCGCCGGCCGGCGTTGCGTTGCCCGCCCGCGCCGCGCTGTCTCGCGCGGCGCGATCGGGCGCGAGCAGCGTGAACTTCTGGCTGGGATTGTCCACCAGCATCGCGATCTCGCTTGCCCCGCCCGTTCCCGTCTCGGTCACGAACAGGATGGTCCCGTCATCGGAGAACCGGCTGGCCGTGATGCGGTTGGTGGTCTCATAGACTTGCGTCACGCTGCTGCTGTCGTACGGCGGCATCCAGTGCATCAGACGATCACCGCGCCGTGCGGCCGCGCCACCCGCGCCGGCGCCTGCTGCTCCGGCGCCTGCTGCTCCGGCGGCACCGGCGCGTGGTGCCGCCGTGGTGTCACCGCGAGCGCCGCGCGTCGGCGCGGGAACAACCTGCGCGTACAGCAAGCCCGCCGCTGCCGGGTGCCACTGGATGTTTCGCTTGCCGGTGTCCGCCGCCGCACGCGCCGCGGCACCGGTGGGTGCCGGAGGCGCGTCGTCATCCGTGCTCTCCCCTTCGTTCAGCGGGCGGGTGGACAGCTCCACCAGGCGCACGCCCTGTGCGTCAAGCACGTTCTCGGTCTGCCCAAAGCTGCCCACGGGCAGCACATACGAAAACGGTTCGTCGAGCACCATCACGCGAAACTGCGCACCGTCGGGAGACACACTCACCGACTTGATCATGGCCGGTGCACCCACGGTGCGCACCGCCCGCGTCCGAGCGTCAATCACGGCCAGCTGACCGATGGAGAAATATCGGAGCAGTTCCTTCTCGTGCGGTGTCGCCAGCAGGCTCGCGTAGGTTCGCGTGCGCAACTTGTTCTGTTCGTTCACGCGCACCATTGGCTGCGTCGCCACCGGCGGTTCCACCGGCTCGGCACCACGCGCCGCGGGCATGAGCACCGTCACGATGCCACGGCTGTCCGCCGTCCACTCGATGCTCGTCACGTGCGTGGCCAGCACCGGTGTGCGTGTGAGCGCCCGCGACTTGCCGGTCGCGGGATCGGCCAGATAGATGTGCGTGGCGTTCTCGAACAGGGCGTAGAACGCGAGCGTGCTGCCGTCCGGTGACCACGCGCTGGGGCCCACGCGGGCACCCTTCGGTACGTCCACCGTCACCACCGCACCCGTCTGCGCGTTGCGCAACTCAATGCCCGCGTTGCTGCGCGTGGTGAGCGACCGGGAGCGGCTGGCCACGCGATCCACCTGGAAGCCACCCAGATTGTGGTACGGCTTCCCCAGGAGGGCCAGCGCTGGCAACCCATCGCTCACCGGACGCGAAAACCACTCGCGGCTGCCGGGATTGGGCGCGGTGAACATGAAGTTCCGGTCCCGCTCCGTGGTCACCAGTTTCTCCACCAGCGGCGGTGGCGTGAGGTAGCGCTCGGCGGTAATCGGATCTTCTGCCGCGGCGGCATTGCTCGCCTTGGGCTGAGCGGAGATCGGGGCGGCGGACCACAGCAGCAGGGCAATGGCGACCGGGAGTCCGATGCGGAGGCGACGAGGGGCGGAGACGCGCATAGGGCCTGCCTGGAGGGAAAGGGGCGGGGGGAGACGTACGTGACCGGGGTGGAAACCCACGGCGACCCCGTGCGTAAGGTACGCATTCCCCTCACCCGGTGCTGCCCATGCTCTCGTCGCTGCTTCGCCTCATCGCGCTCCGCCCGTTCTTTGGCATGGCCATTCTGGGCGTTCCCGTGATCGCGCTCATCGCCATCGGGTTGGTGGCCGTCTTCGCCGTAAAACTCGTGGTGGCACTCGTCATTCCCGTGACACTGGTCGTGCTGGCCATCTGGCTCATTCGTCGCATGTCGCGCCGCTGACAGGGCACGCGGTTCCACGACAGTTAGTGGAACTCTGCGGGCCGCACACCCCTACGTTTGGTGTACGGCCGCGCGCCCCTCGGTTGGGGTGTGAACAGGCTGCTGGGAGGCTGGTGCACCGGCTTCCGAGACCCGCACAGACAGGATGATGGCATGAACGCAGATTCGAATACCCCGAACACGTCCAGCACCAACGCGCCCACCGCTGGCGCCGCTGATGCCTCGCTCGACGTCGTGCTCCCCAAGCTGGATGCCGCCCGCAGCGACCTGCTCTCGCTGCACCGTGTGCTGCTCGAGGCCGAGCGTGTGCGCTACGAGAAGCTGTTTGGCCGCATCCCGGGCAACGGCGCCTTCCTCCAGTTGGCGCTGCACGATCCGTGGTTCACGTGGCTCCGGCCCATGATGCGTCTGGTGTCAGAGGTCGATTCGCGGCTCCTTGACCGCGGCCAGCCACCCATGACGGCCGACGAGGCCATGGCGCTTCTCGCCGAGGCCGAGCGCCTGCTGCGTCCGGACGCCGAGGGATCGGGCTTCCAGCGTGAGTTCCAGGCGTTGCTGCAGGACTCGCCAGAGGTCGCGGTGCTCCATCGGCAGCTGGTGCGGGGCCGAGACTGACGGAGCTGTACGCCTACCTGCTGACCGGTCGGCGAACCAGGTTGGGACTGTTGCGTCTCCGTGACGCGCCCACGTGTCCGCTCCCCTCGCGCTCTGCGCAAGGAGCGGGCACGTTTGTGCTTCGACCCCCATCGGAGCATTTATGGATCGCCGCCGTTTCTTGCTCGACCTCTCCGTCTGCTCACTGGCCCTCGCCAACCTGCCGACCGCCCGCTTCGTCTCGTGGCGGCCGCGTTTTGCGGCCAACCCCTTCTCACTCGGCATCGCCTCCGGTGATCCGCTCGCGGACGCGGTCGTGTTGTGGACGCGGCTTGCGCCCGAGCCCTTGGCTCAAGACGGCCTCGGGGGGCTGACCGAACCGAATATCGCCGTGTCTTGGGAAGTTGCGACGGACGACGGATTCCGGTCTGTCGTGCGACGCGGCAACGCGCTCGCCACTCGCGACCTCGGCTACTCCGTGCACGTGGAGGTGGACGGGCTCGTACCCGACCGCTGGTACTGGT
>JBBSPE010000060.1:0-23492 GCA_038259155.1 Gemmatimonadales bacterium | reverse complement strand
GCCTTTGATCGGGATGGCTACCCTGTTCGGTGGCATCTCGGGACTCATTGGCGGCCTCGTGTTCGCACACGTCGGGGGGTCGTTCGTGTTCACGTGCCGCGCTCGCTAATCCTGCGTTGCTGCTGCCGGGGCTTCTGCTCAGAAATCCGAGCCGCATAACCGGGATTCGCGCGCACGCTATCTAACGAGCGTTGCTGCAGACAAAGGCAAGGCGGTCCGCTGTGTAACTGCGGAGCGCTCAGCGCTCCTCCATTCACAGCTAATTGATGGGAGCCTTTGCAGCAGAACGCGGCGTTCTGCCTACCCGACCAGCACGGTTGAGGGGATTCCACGAAACGCAACGCATCACCGCGAGCAATCTGATATCTGAAGTTGAGCGGCAACGCGACATCATGGTGTCGGTCGCTCCCGGCGGCCCACGAATCGACACGGTGAACGGCGACTACACGAATCGCCGCGATCTGATTCGCATGCGTCTACAGGAGCCAAGCCTCGGTAGCCTCAAGACGTTCGAGGATCTTTGGGAGTGGTATGGCCGCTGGAGCAATGGCGAACTGCCCTCCTATCGATTGCGGCGCTCCTTCATACGGGAACTGTGGCGCCCAGCGAATCGCGTGGCGGAACCCGTGACGAGAGACTGCCGGAAGACGGCCACCAGGCACCGAGATCCGAACGCTCGGCCGAAGCTGGCGTCCGGTGCGCGCCATTGCTCGCCCTCAGCGGCACGGTGTAACATGGCTCGTGACGTGTGAGGACTGAACCGACGACGAGGCACCCATGAGCACAACACGGAAGCTGCAGGTACGGGGGCGGCAGACCGCATGAGCGACGCGTTCACCCTGCACGACCTCCGGGTGGAGGTGGTGGCCAACCGCGGTCGCCTGATGTGTCATGAACGGATCGGCGACTACTTCGAGGTGAAGTCGGGCACGATCTTTCTGCCGGCGGGCCAGGGATTCCCGATGTACGCCTTGGCCGCACTCCTGCCGCTGCTGCCCGCGAAGCAGCGACCCACCCATCCGAACGACTGGATGACCACCGACAGCGACATCGCCTGCCCGGACGTGCACTGCGGCGCGGTGTTCCGCATCACCCGCACCGGCACCCGTACGCTCCGGCACGCCGAGGAGAGCGGCGCGCCGCTGCCGCCTGCATGACGATCGCGATGCGGCACACCCTGTCGCCGGACTACACGGTGCCGCCGGTCATCGCCGGTGCCTGGCAGCTGTCCGAGGGGCACTCCGCGCGGGCGGTGGACCGCCGGTCGCTCTTCGCCGCTTGGGACCTGCTCGCCGCACACGGGTGCGACACCATCGACTGCGCCGACATCTACACGGGGGTCGAGTCGCTGATCGGCGAGTATCGCAGCGCGCGCCCGGGGCGTCGCGTGCAGGTACACACCAAGTTCGTCCCCGACCGTGACGCGCTGGCGCAGGTGGACCGCGCGTACGTGACCCGCATCGTGGACCGCTCGCTGGCGCGCCTGCGCGCGGAGACGCTCGACCTGGTGCAGTTCCATTGGTGGCGCTACGAGGTACCGGGGATGGTGGAGGTGGCGGGGCTGCTCGACGAGATGCGGCGCGCCGGAAAGATCCGTCATCTGGCGCTCACCAACACCAACACGGTCCAGACGCGCGCCCTCCTCGACGCGAACATCCCGCTGATCGCCACGCAGGTGCAGTACTCCCTGCTCGACCGGCGCGCCGCAGCGGCGCTCGCGCCGCTGGGCGTCGAGCGCGGCGTGTCGCTGCTCTGCTACGGCTCGCTGGCCGGGGGCTTTCTGGACGACGCGTGGCGTGGCGTCGCGGCGCCGGCGGGGGCGTTGGAGAACCGGTCGCTGACCAAATACCGCCTGGTGATCGACGACTGCGGCGGGTGGCCGGCGCTGCAGCGCCTCCTCGACACCCTCGGCGACATCGCGGCGCGCCACGGCGTGGGGATCGCGAACGTCGCGCAGCGCTGGCTGCTCGACCAGCCGGGCGTCGGGGCCGTCATCGTGGGCTTCCGCGGCGAGGGGAGCGCGCGCCGCACGCTGGCCACGCTGACGCTTGCACTCACGGCCGATGATCAGGCGCAGATCGCCGCGACGATCGCGGCACTGCCCATGCCGGCGGGCGATGTGTACGACGCCGAGCGTGATCCGGCATCACCGCACGCGGGGATCATCCGGTACGACCTGAATCGGGCGGGCTGACTCCACTGGCGAGGTCGGTCATCGCGCCGTATGCTCGACCGTTCGCCACCCTCTCCGATCGCAGTCCCGCGTCACCAGCAACCACTGCCTGATGGTCCGTACTGTCCTGCTCGTCCTCTTTGGCTGCTTCGGCGCCGCCGTGGTGGTGACCTGGCTGCGCGCCGCCGCTCGCGACAAACGCGCGGGCACCGGCGACTTCCGGTTTCCCGACGCCCTTCGTCTTGGGCTTGGCGCGGGCACCAACTTCTTCGACACCTTGGGTATCGGCTCCTTCGCCACGACGACCACGGCGTTCACGATGCTCAAGCTCGTACCCCCGGAGCGGGTGCCGGGGACGCTGATGGTGGGGCACACGTTGCCGGTGGTGCTGCAGGCGTTCCTGTTCCTGGCCATCGTCGAGGTCGAGAACGCCACGCTGCTCACGCTGATCATCGCCATGCTGACTGGCGGCGCAATCGGGGCGCGGGTGGTCTCGCGGCTGCCGCGACGCCCGTTGCAACTGGCGATGGGAGTTGGGCTCCTGATCGCCGGCACCTTCATGGCGTTCGGGCAGCTCGGACTTATCCCGGCTGGCGGCACGGCGCTCGGGCTGCATGGCGGGGCGCTCGTGTTCGCAGCGGCGATGTTCTTTCTGCTGGGGGGGTTCTTGATGGTCGGCATCGGCCATTACGGCCCCTGCCTGGTCCTGCTCAGCCTGCTCGGCATGAACCCACGCGCGGCCTTCCCGATCATGATGGGCGCAGGCGGGCTCGTCGGACCGGTGGGGTGTTTCGAGTTCCTGCGCTCGGGGCGACTCGACCATCGCACCGCGCTGGGGCTCGCACTCGGCGGAATTCCGGCGGTGCTGGTGGCGGCGCTGCTGGTCAAGTCGCTGCCGATCGACGTGCTGCGTTGGATCGTGGTGGCGGTGGTGGCGTGGGCGGGCGTCGCGCTGCTGCGGGCGGCTGGACCACGACCCACCCCGCCGACCGTCACGGCGTGAGCGCCCAGGAGTCCGGGAGCGGACCGCTGGCGGTGCGCTCTGCGGGCAACTGCGGAAGGTCGGAGGGCGCCCTTCAAACCCGGAGCAGCTGGCTGAATTCCGCACGCGTGCTACGCTATTGCAAGCGGCGCGTTGACTCGCTCGACGTCGAGGTGTACGGCGACATCGCGCTGGTGACCGGACGCCTCTATGTCCTGTCCGAGTCCAACGATCCCAAGTTCCACGGTGTCACGGTCCGCTACGTGTACCTCTATCGGCGGGGCGCCACTGGGTGGCAACAGCTGACTCACCACTCGACGAAACAGACGTTCGGCCCTCCGACCGCGCCCGCGAAAGAACGCGACATTGCGTACGGCGGTCATGTCTGGTGTCCGTAGGCACTGCGCGCGCAGCGCACACGGGACGCAGTCGGGTTTCGCGTCGCGAAAATGTTTGCCAACGTAGCCGCCGGTGACATTGCGCGCGCCCTTCCGATAGAGCGACTTACCGGCGGGACAGGTGCACGTACGGGCGTCGGCATCATGCGCGCTGGGGGAGCGGCGGGTGCTCGCGTCACCTCGACCAGCGAAGCGCCACGCTCGCTCCACCATGCGGCCACGGCAGCACCGCGACACGCAGGGGCAGCACGGCCCGTGCCCAGCGCTCGCTCCCGATGATCGCACCGATGACCGAGCCGATCAGGGCGCCGCCCACGGCCGCGGAGGCCGCGGCCTCGCCGCGCGAAACGGGCGTGCAACTGCGCGCGGCGCCAGCGCCGGTGCACTCCTCCACGGGCACGACGAGCCCGAGCCCGAACATCACCCCGCCCCCCCCAGAGCGCACCCTTCACCGCGCCACGCCCGTGGCTGTTGCCGCGCGAAATCTCGAGTGACGTCAGCGCGGCCAGCGTCAGCGTGACCGGCGTGGCGTTCTCGCGCGATATCATCAGGGAATCCGCGCCACGCGAGAGCACGACGCCCGTGACCCGACCCGCGACGGCGGAGGGGGCGCGCACGCGCACCTTCGTGCCCGCGGTCAGTTCGGCGAGTTGTGCGTGGGCTGCGGTGGCCACAACGGAGGCCAGCAGGGCGAGCGCCGGCCAGACGCTGTGACGTCGGGCGCGGCGAGGTGCCGGCGCTTGGAGTCCTGACATGTGAGTTCTCCCTGGGAAGCTGGTGGCTCGGCCGGACAGGTAATTCGATTGGGGTCGGTCGAGCATACGGCGCGATCGCTGGCCGCGCGAGCACCGACAGACGGGCGGCAGCGACACGCGGCACGCGTGAGGCCCCCCGGCTCGTGGGGACCCGCGTCGTTGGGGTATTCGTGGCCAGGCGTGCGCCTCGTCTACCGCAGGGAGAAGTGGGTTTCGTTGCCATCGATGTCGCGATGGAGAAGTGGGAGATAGGCCGATCTTCAGCGATTGCTCCAAGGTACGGAGCGAGACAGATCACCGTGTTCGGTGCGGTCACTGCCCGGCGGATTCTGAAGACGCTGCACAGTGCCACGGGGGCGAGGCTCGGGTTCCTTGAACTCGATCCGGGTCTTGTTCCGTCGGGAATGTCCTCGCTGGTCGCCGCGCTTCTCGGGTCCGCGGAAGTAGTCACGCATTCGTGTGATCGGTGGTGTCGCCCGTTCGTTACGTGAACATCACGCGTTGGTGGAAGTCGGCGGGGAGCTTGGGGGTTTGTTTCTCGAATCCCTGGAGACGCACCATGCACCACAAGCCAGAGCCGCGCATCCACACAAGCGCTCTTTCTCGGCGCCAGTTTGTTCGACGTTCCGCGTTGTACGGAATGGCGGCGACCTTCCTTCCGCAGTGGCTGTTAGCCGATCCGTATCAGCCGTACGCACTTCTGCGGCCCCAAGGTGAGCCACTGCGGATTCGAGGTGTTGTTCGATCGGGAGGTCGAGGCGTGGCCGGCGTGCCCGTTACCGACGGAATCAGCATTGTGGACACTGCGCCCGATGGCACGTTTGAGCTGATCTCGAGCACAAGTCGGGAGCATGTGTACCTGTCACTCCCATCCGGATATCGAATTCCGACCAACGGCACCGGCACGGCCCGCTTTTACCAGCCCATCGAGCCGGGGCTTGGCAATGAGATGGCCGCAGAGTTCACGCTGGAGCGTTCAGAGGGCGGAGACGAAAATCACACCATGCTGCTTCTGGCGGATATTCAGGCGCAGACCGCGGAGGAGATGGCCCTCTTCCACGGACAAACGGTGCCGGATATCCAGGCGACGCTGCGTGCGCTGGGCGACGAACAGGCCTTCGCCATGGCGTGCGGCGATATCGTTTTTGACGACCTGACTTTCTTCTCCGAGTACGAGCGGGCCGTACGGAAAATGGGTATCCCCGCATTTCAGGTGGTTGTGTTCTGGTACTCGGCGGGTTACCTCGGCTACTTGGACGCCGAGCAGTTGACCTGGCTTCAAGAGGATCTGCGCCGCGTAGAAGCGGGACGCCCGGTGGTCATTTCGCTGCACATCCCAGTGGAAGGCACACGCGATATTCGCATGGGTGCCGCGCGTCCGGTGTTGGCTGGCTCCGTGTCCAACCGGGAGTTCTTGTATCGCATGGTGGAACCGTACGCCACCCACTTTCTCTCCGGACACACGCACGATGCCGAGCACCTATTTCTCCACGACACGCACGCGCAGGTCAGCGGCACGGTGTGCGGCGCGTGGTGGACGGGACCCATTTGCGGCGATGGTACCCCAAACGGCTACGGTGTCTACGAGGCGCGGGGCGAAGAAATCCGGTGGCGGTACAAAGCTACGGGCTTCGATGATGCGCATCAGATTCGGGCATACCCGCGCGGAGCGGTGCCGGGCGCCCCGGACGAAGTCGTGGCCAATGTCTGGAACTGGGATCCGGACTGGCAGGTGCTGCTCTATGAAGGTGCAGACAGACGGGGGCCCATGGCGGGCCGGGTTGAGCGTGACCCGCTGGCTGTGGAACTGTACGGACCCGAGCAGCTTCCGGCGAAGCGTCCTTGGGTAGAGCCCTTCCCGACGCGCCACCTCTTTTTTGCGCCGGTGGACGCAGACCACGGTGATCTGCGCGTCGTGGCCGTGGACCGATTTGGACGAGAGTATTCAACGTCGGTGCCGGTCAATGTCACAACGAAAGAACCCTGATCGTTACCCGTTGCAGGCGCCATGATCGCAAGATCGAGGTGAAAGCCAACGAGCATCAACGAATCCGGGTCGCGGCAGAGAGTAAAGCGGCCCTCCACTTCCAAACAGATGGAGTGTTCGTTGATTCGTTTCTTGCAAGGCGCCAGATTTGCCGCCGCTGCTTCCCGTCACGCCCGGGGCGTGCTCGTTGCGTCGCTGCTCACTGCTTCGACTCTGGCCTGGTCAGGTCATCTGCAAGCCCAAGCTACTGATGCTTCCATAAGCGGGCGGGTGATTGGCGGCGCGAACGAGCCTCTCGCCAATGTCAGCATCACACTGGTGAACGCAGCGACCGGATTCAAGAGCAGTAGCGTCACCAACAATGCCGGGCGCTTCTCCTTCCGACAGCTTCCGATCGGTGGACCGTATTCTGTGAGTGCCGCGTACATCGGTCGGCAGCGGCAGCAGAAAACCGGGATCACTCTCAGTTTGGGTTCAGTGATTCTGGTGGACTTTGCGCTGCCAGCGCTGGCCACCGAACTGCAGGGAGTGGTGGTCACTGCTTTCGGCTTTGATCAGCAAGCCGACCGCTTGGGCAGCACGTCCAGCCTTTCTGCATCCGAGATTGAGAAGCTGCCAACCGCCGACCGCAATTTTTTGAACCTGGCCAGCCTGACGCCGTTGGTGGGTCGAGGGCTGGATGTTTCCGGGCAGCGTCAGATGTCCACAAACCTGACGATTGATGGCATGAACGCCCGGGATCAGTTCAAAGGCGGCAGCACCAGCTCCGGCCCGTTTACAGTCTCGATGGAGGCCATCAAGGAGTTTGAGGTGGTGACGAACAACTATGATGTCACTATTGGTCGACAGGGTGGCGGCGGCATCAACGCCGCGACGAAGGCCGGCACAAACAATTGGACGGGCTCCGTCTTCTCGTACCATCGATCCGACCAGTTCCGCGCCGGTCAGGATTTTCAGGGACGTGAGCTGGGCGAGTTCAGCACCACGCAGTGGGGCTTCTCGCTGGGTGGGCCCATCCTGCGGGATCGCTTGCACTTCTTCACCGCGTTCGACCGGCAGGATCAGGCGCTTCCCCTCTTTGTATCGGACGTTCGGACGGAAGCCGATGAGATCAATTTTGGAATCACGCGAAGCAATCTGGAGCGGGTGGTCGAGATCCTCCGCGACGGTTACGGGACCAGTCGTACCCAGCCCCAGTTTGGCGCCTTCGACCGGCAGACCGTCGCCAACACTCTGTATAGCCGACTGGATTGGCAGATCAATCCAGTACACCGCATGACCGTGCGCAACAACCTGAACCTCTGGAACGACCCGCAGTACGGCGGCGGCGATCGCACGCTGACGCTGTGGGAGGCTCGTCGAGACTACAAGGACGTGAGCAACAGCGCCCTGCTGTCGCTGACCTCCAACCTGTCACCGAACTTCACCAACGAGGCGAAGCTTCAATACGAGTACGTTCGGAATGAAATCATTGAGCTCACGGACATCCCACGTGGATTTGTGCGAGTGGAATCCGCCCTTCCTGACGGTACCACCCGTGAAACCGAGGTGCAGTTCGGCGGTCATCGTTTCGCCCCCGAGCTCAACAACGTGGATCGATTCCAGTTCACCAACAGCTCATACTTCCGGCTGGGCGATCTCGACTTTACGGTGGGCACCGACAACATGCTCAACATCGTGGAGTCCACCATCTCAGTGGAGCAAGGCGGACTGTTTGAGTTCGCGAGCATTGAGGATCTCGAGAACAAGACACCGTTCCGGTACTCCCGTTTGGCGCCCATCGCTGGAAATCGTCTTACCAAGAACCAGTACATCCTGGATGCATCGCTGTTCGGGCAGGTGGCCTTCGACATGGGTGACAACGTGCGGACGTCACTTGGACTCCGGTGGGACGTTTCCACGTTCTTCAACCCACCAGCCTTGAACAACATCGTGGCGCAGGAACTGGGGCTCAATACGAACACCGCGCCAACTGACTTCACCAACATCCAGCCTCGCCTGCAGGTGACATGGGACGTGGGAGGCAGGCAGCGCGATGTGATTCGTTTCGGAGTCGGCGCCTTCTCGTCGCAGCCGCCCTACATCGCCTTCTCCAACCATCTGTTCAACTCGGGTACGGAAACGGGTACACTGCTGCTGCAGGCCCCAGCTGATCAGATTCCAACCCCCGACTTCGAGGCCTATCGGCGCGATCGGTCCAAGATTCCCGGCGTAGAGTTGACGAGTGTGTTGCCGCCGGCGTTCATCAACATGACGGACGAAAACTTCAAGTTCCCGCGCACGTGGAAGGCGAATCTGTCGTACAACCGCATCGTCAGCGATCGCCTGCGGCTCGGCGGTAACTTCCTGCTCAACTACGTTACCAACAACTACCACTATCTGGACCGAAACCTGATTGGCAGCGCCCAATTCACCACTGAGCCCGACGGCCGAGCGGTCTACGTGTCGGCGAGCGACATCGACAGCCGTGGGAATATTCGCTACACCGACGCGTTGCAGTCGCCGCAGTTGGACCGCGTGCTGGAGCTCACGCCGTTTGGCCGGGGTCGGGGTGTGACGGCGATTTTCGATGCCTCGTACCAACTGCCTGGTGGCGCGAGTCTGGTGGGTTCGTACACATACAATCGGGCTGAGGACAACACCTCTTTCAACTGCTGTGTCGCGAACACGGCCGCAAGCACCCCAACCTCGGGTGATCCGCGTAACCTGCCGTTCGCCCCGTCCAACACGGACTTCCGACACAAAGTCGTGATCTTTGGCACCGCACCGGAAATTTTCGGCTTTCGGGTAAGTGCGACCTACAGCGGTATCTCGGGAAACCCATTCTCGCTGGTCGTGAACCGGGACGTGAATGGTGATTCCCGGAATAATGATCTCGCCTTCATCTTCGATCCGAATGATCCCGCAACACCGGCGGCACTGGCCGCGGGCATGCAGGCGGCCATTGAGAAAGCTGATCCCCGCGTGGCGGAGTATTTGCGGGCCAACCTGGGTCGCCGCGCGGAGCGCAACGCGATCCTCAGCGAGTTCACCGGTCAGGTGAACCTGAAGCTCTCCCGCGATATCTCGACCCTCCGCGGTCAACGTGTAGAGCTATCGCTCGACGTTTTCAACGTGGGAAATCTGCTCAACAGCAACTGGGGCGGGCAGACGAGATTCGGCGATCGCAGCCTCTTGAACGTGTCGGGATTCGATCAGCCTACGCAGCAGTTCCAGTATCGCGTCAACGAGAATGTGGGTGTGGTTCCCAAGGGCGGCGACGTGTGGCAGATCCAGTTGGGTGCACGCTATGCGTTCTAACGCGAGGGCGGCTACGGCCACGTTGTCGCGCTGCCTGACAGCACTCGTGGTTGTTCTGCTTGTATCCTGGGCGGCGCCAGCCGCCGCCCAGGTCTACACCATTGCCCCTTCCAATCTCGAGGAGCTACGAGGGCTGTTCCGCTACGCCGAGGGGTCGCCGCCGCTGCTCGTGGCGCACCGTGGTGGCCGAGGGAATGCGGAGTTTCCGGAAAACTCGCTGGCGCTCTTCGACCACGTGCTCCGGCACACCCACGCGATCATCGAGACCGACTTCACGCTCACCCGCGATGGCGAAGTCGTGATGATGCACGATGAAACTCTGGACCGCACAACTACGGGATCAGGGAAAGTCGTGGATTACACGCTCGACGAAATCCGCAACCTCAATCTGCGCGACGGCGCAGGCTTGGTCACGAGCTTTCGTACCAACTCGCTGCGTGAGGTGCTGGAGTGGTCCCGCGGACGAACAATTCTGGCCGTTGACGTAAAGGCACCGCTCACCTTTGAACGGGTGATCAGGGAGATCGTGGCGGCGGGCGCCGAGTCTCGCGTGTTCATCCAGACGTACAACGTGACGGATGCACTGACGGTGTACCGGCTGCACCCTCAGCTCATGATGTCGACCAGTATCAAGAGTGCGGATGATTTGGCGGCGCTCCGAAAAGCGGGAGTGCCGCTGGAGAATGTCATCGCGCACACCGGGAGTCAGGAGCCCGAAGACCCGGCGCTGTACGACCTGCTTCGCGATGCACGAACATTCACCATGGTGGGAACGCTCGGACGGATGGATCGTGACGCGGCCGCAGGAAACGACGGCATCTATCGTGCCCTCCTCAGAAATGGTGCAACCATAATTTCCACTGATCGGCCGACGGCGGCAGCGGCGGCGATTCGCGGAATGATTGACGCGCGGCGCCTCGCCAAGCCGCCCTTCGGCATCTCTCGAGAATGATGAGGTGTGCACGGGATAGGCATTCGATCGTTGTCGGCGGTTGGCTTGCCAGCCGTACTTTCGCGTGGTCACGATCTGGCTGTCATTGACGGCGAAATCTCGGGCCATCGTCCCACCAGCCGCGCGCAGCGGACTGTCACATTGCGCATCCTGCAAACCACGCTGCATGTTCAGGGCACTGCTCCGTTCCGCGCGCCGAGCCGTTCGGTCGCCTGCAGGTTCGGACGCCCCGTGCTCCGGAGACGACTGATGCCAATACGCACCCACCAGTTCGCTGCCGACACCCGGCCGTCGCGTCGCTACGTACCGCCGTGCCTGTTGGCAGCGGCTTCGCTGATGATCTCGCTGCTGGCCGCGTGCGGGGACGCAGCCCAGGCGGACGAGGCGCAGGTGGCCGCGGAGGGCGGCATGCCGGCCGCGTCCGCCATGCCGGAGCGACGCGATGCATCCCAGGACACGGTGACGTATCGCGTGGGCGATGTGTACGAGGTCGCGGCGTTCAAGGCGAAGTACCTGGGGATGGCCAAACTACCGCTCGGCACGGGCCGGGTGTTCACCGATGGCAGCTGCGTGACGCTCCTGTTCGAAGTCACGTACGGCGCGACATCGGGCAGCAGCGGGCGCTTCCGCCCGAGTGCCAAGGGCTATCTCACAGACGGACGCATCGCCGAGAACGATGACACGGGCGTGGGCTGCGAGACCAAGGGTATTCGGGCGCTCGGCTACACGTCGGCCCCGCGTCACAGCTTCAAGGACGGCGAGACGACGAAACTCTTCATCGGCGCCATTCATCTGCCCCCGGCCGACGCCGACAAGCTCGCCTACGTCACGCTGTACGGCAGCGATCGCACTCGGGTGGCGGTGGAGATCGTCGCGACGCCGTAAGTGGAGACGGGCGGGCGGTGGGAATCCAGATACCTGAGCGCGCTGGCGCCGTGCAGAAGCAGTCGGCAGGCGGTGTCGTGTGCACCACCCCCACGTAAGGAACCGGGCGCACCATGGCCCCCCATTCCCAACCCAAAGAATCATGACGAACGTGCTGAAAGACAAAACCGCCGTTGTTACCGGCGGCAGCAAGGGCATCGGCTTCGCGATCGCCGACAAACTCGCCGCGGCGGGATGCAACGTGATGATCTCCGCGCGAAACGACAACGAGGTGCAGCAGGCTGCACGCACCCTCTCGGACCGCAATCCCGGTACGGTGATCGGCATGGCCTGCGACGTGCGCCGCCACGACGAGGTACGGCACATGATCGCCGGCACGGTGGAGCGCTTCGGCGCGCTGCACGTGCTGGTGAACAACGCTGGCGTGGGCAAGTTCGCCCCCATGGGTGAACTCACGCCCGACGACTGGCAGCAGGTGATGCAGACCAACGTGGACGGCGTGTACTATTGCTGCCACGAGGCCATTCCGCACCTGCGCGCGCACGACGACAGCTGGATCATCAACATCGCGTCGCTCGCCGGCAAGAACCCGTTTGCCGGCGGCGCCGCGTACAACGCGTCCAAGTTCGCGCTCGTGGGCTTCAGCGAGGCGCTCATGCTCGACGTGCGACAGCATGGCATTCGCGTGAACTACATCATGCCGGGCAGCGTGGCCACGCACTTCAACGATCACACGCCGAGCGAGCAGGATGCGTGGAAAATCCAGCCCGAGGACATCGCCGATTTGGTGATGCAGCTGGTGACGTTCCCGTCCCGCTCCCTGCCCTCGCGCATCGAGATCCGTCCCACCAAGCCGCCGCGCCGGTGACGCCTGCGCCACTGACGCCTGCGCCTACCCGGTCTAGAAGCGGTGTGCTTCCCACGCGAAGAACAGGGTGCGACAATGGTGCCTACGTCACATGGCGTATGGCACAATCCAGACGCGACTCGTAAGGTCGGTTTCACATCCATCAGCTCAAAGGCGACCGTGGATGTCTTACCCATCGGGTTCGGCAGGGCCGACCTCGATCACCTTCTCACCCGTGTGAGGTTCCGATGATTCGTTCCAACACCCGCTGGCGGCCATGGCCGCTCGCACTTGTCGCGGTGCTTTTTGTCGCCGTGGCGCAGCCCGTCGCCGCCCAACGCGCCTTTACCTCAAACACCACGTTTGGCGACTCGTTTTCGGATACCGGCAATCTTTTCCAGCTCACGGGAGGTACGCAGCCGCCGCCTTCCGTGTACTTCGACGGGCGAGTCTCCAACGGGTTCGTGTGGACAGATTACCTCGCGGAAGCGCTTGGTGTGCCCGCCGATGCGGACCCAGCCTTCGCGTCGAGGGGCAACACGGGCAACTACGCGATCGCCGGCGCCCGGACACAGGACCTCCCGGGTGCGTCACCGAGTACACAAACCCAGCTGGGTGCGTGGTTCACTCGGCCCGGCGGCGCCACGATCGATCCGACCGGACTCTACACCATCTTCGCGGGCGCCAACGACATCCGGGATGCGGGCAGCATCGCTGACGCGGACACCCGGAACGCCATTGCCATCGGCGCTGCACAACGTGTCGCTGCCGGCGCCGGATTCCTCGCCGCGAACGGCGCTCAGTTCATCCTGATGCCGTACACCCTCAATCTGGGAGTTGTCCCGGAATCACGGGCCGTCCCCGGTCGATCTGCCATTCTGAGCGATCTCACCACCCTGTTCAACCAGACGCTCGCGCAGGAGCTCTCAGGACTGCGAGTCGCGTTCGGCAGCACGACGTTCTATGATCTGCACCTCGACTTTTTGCTCCAGAACGTGCTGGCTGACGCGAACACCGGCGGCGCCAGGTACGGCTTCACGGATGTCACCTCACCGTGCCTGCCAGCCTTCGCGCCACCAGGCGCGTCGTCGTGTGACGTGTCGCTCTTCGCGGACGGGTTGCATCCGACGACGGCCGCTCATCAGCTTGTCGCCGATGCTGCCTACAATCTGGTCGCCTATGACAGGAACGTGACTGTTCCTGAGCCGTCCCCGTGGGCACTGGTGAGCGTCGGGCTCATCGGCTTCGTTGCCGTGCGGCGGCGGCGCGCTGCATGACATGTCCGCCCCGTTGTATCGCCTTGGGTGGTACGGCGGGGCGTGGTCGGCGCTGCACGCCGAACCCATGCTTCTCGTGTGGCGGGATGACGGTACTGCTCAGCGCTCCTTGGCCGCCGCCTTCGCGCGCGCCGTGAGCTGCGCGACAACACCGTCGCGGTCCTTCCGGGCGGCGCTCGCCAACTCCCGACCACCTGTCGCGTCCGTGTTCGCCACCCCCCACACCGCAAGATCGACCAACATCGGAATCAGGGCGTAGCTCTTCTTGGTGGGGAGGTAGAGCCAGCGGCGACCGTCCGCAGGATCCGGCCGTCGCAGCAACAGGCCCGCACACTCGAGACGCTCGAGGCGCTCAGCGAGAACGTTGGTGGCGATCCGCTCCTCGGTGGCGAACTCCGAGAACCGCTTGTGCCCGGCGAACAGCACATCGCGCAGGACCACAAGGGTCCAGCGGTCGCCGAGGAGGTCGAGGCTCGCAGCGATGGGGCATCCGGATCGCAGAGTCGTAGTCACAGTCTGGAAACTATCAGGTTTGTGGGAATCTGTCAGGTGGCAGGTGCGGCCAAGGGGCATGGGCGACCTCGATACCGCGCGGAGGCGGGCGTCCAGCGCGCGCGACGGACGGCGATGAGACGCATTCCGCCATTTGTACTTGTGAATTGCAAGTGAGTCTTGTATGCTTGCCAATGACAAGCCAGTGAGTGAACGCCAGCCCTGCGCAACAATCGCGCCTCCACACCCCGGCCCACGCCCTGCCCGATGAACAACTTCATCATTTTCCAGATGCAGGCCACCGCCGGCCTGCTCACGTTCTATTGCGCTTTCAAGTGGTTCGTGTTCCCGCGGCTCGCCAAACTCAGTATCTACGATGCACTGGTACCGATGGTGCTCATTCACGGTCTCCGGTACCTGGGCATGGTGTTCATGGTGGACACCCAGGTGTATGCCGCGTTTCCCGACGACCTGGCGTTTTCGGTGGGTGTGTGGGACTACAGCACGAGCATCCTGGCCATCATCACCGCATTCGCCCTGAGGAACAGATGGAAGCATGCCATTCCGTTGACCTGGGCCTTCAACATTTTCGGCTTCACGGATCTGCTTGTTGCCTTTCCGCAGGTGTTTTCGATCGAGTTCTACAACCATGATCTGGGAACGATGTGGTGGGCGTTCACGACAATTGGTGTGGTGAACGTGATCAGCCATTTCTACATCTTCTATCGATTGTTCAGACCACATCCGCTGCGCGAAGCAGTGACGGTGACTTGAACCGTGTTCCTGAGGCATACGTTATCTTTGGCGAGCGGGCTCAGTGCCGCGCAGACGATCCCGACGGGAATCGTCGGCGGATGGGTCAGGCGTTTGGCGTCGCATCCCCGTGAACCTCATGCATCATGACCCGGTTTCGGCTCGGCGCCTTCGAAATTGAGCAGCGAGTGGCCGGCGGTGGCATGGGCGACGTATGGCGTGGTACGCACACCGCGCAGGGGGTACCGGTTGCCGTCAAGGTGTTGCGGCCCAGGGGCACGCGAAACGAACAGTTCCTGGAGCTGTTCCGACGGGAAGTGCGAGCGGTGGCCCAGCTCGATCACCCGGGAATCGTCACCATTTTTGATGTTGGCGAAGTCACACCCGCCGCCGCCCGAGCCAGTCAGGGTGGCGTAAGTGCACACAGTCCCTATCTGGTGATGGACTTTGTGGCGCGCGGATCGCTGGGTGATGCGAACGCCGCGATCCCCTGGACCAAGCTCCGCGCGATCCTGCTTGGTGTCCTCGATGCCCTGGCCCACGCGCACGCCCGCGGCCTCACGCACCTCGATATCAAACCCGGCAACATCCTGCTGGCCGCCAAGCCGATCGGATTTCCCATTCGACTGACCGACTTCGGCATCGCGCTCTTTCGTGCCAATCTGCCGTCGGATGACGAGGTGGTCACCGGCACGCCCGCCTATATGGCGCCCGAGCAGTTCTTTGGTGAGTGGCGTGACTTCGGGCCGTGGACGGATCTGTACGCCCTGGGGTGCGTGGCGTACGAACTGTGCGCTGGACGCCTCCCCTTCGCGTCGGGCGACATGGTGCGACTCGGCGCCGCCCATCTCGGGGAGGCGCCGCCGCCGCTCAACCCTCCAGCCGACTATCCGGCCGGTTTTGAAGCCTGGGTGATGCGCCTGCTCGAGAAGGATCCGCAGAAACGGCACCGGCGCTGCGCACACGCCGCGATGGAGCTGGTTGCGTTGACCGCAGACCCGGTGCCGCGGCCCGCGACCAGCACCGTTGCCCCGTCTCCCGACGCGGGTGTCCGGGCAAGGGAGTTGGAGCCGGCGTGGCGGGGCAAAGCGCCACCCGCGCGCCCCTTCAATCTGATCGGGGCTGGACTGCAGCTGTTTGGGCTGCGCACCGTGCCGTTGGTGGGCCGCGAGACCGAGCGCGAACTGTTCTGGAGCGCCTTTCGTGGGGTCGCGGAGGGCGGGCGGCCAGGCACCATTGTGGTGGAGGGGGCCGCGGGGGTAGGCAAGAGTCGGTTGGCTCGATGGTGCTGTGAGCGCGTGCACGAACTCGGCGCTGCGGAAAGCCTGATCGCCGATCACCACCGACCAGAGCCTCGCGCCCCCGGGATCAGCTACATGCTGGCCAGGGCGTGGTCGTGTCGCGACATGAGCGGACCGGACCTGCGACGGCGGATCGCGACCGGCCTGTCACGCGCGGGTGTGGCCTCACCCGCGCTGCACGATGCCATTGCCGAGATCCTTGCGCCTGCCGCGTTGGGGATCAAGTACGTCCCGGGCACGTTTCACGAATTCCCGTCGCGTGCCACGCGCTATCGCGCCCTGCTGCACGTGTTGCGCGCGCTGTATGCCCAGCGACCGGTCGTGGTGTGGTTCGATGACGCGCACTCGGATCCGGATGCCCTGCGGTTCGTTCAGTTTGCCATGGAGGCGGCGTTGCCCCTGTTGGCGATCGTGACCGTGCGGGAAGACCTGGCCGCGGAATCACCGGTCGTGCCGGAGCTGCTGGACGAACTGCGCCGGCAGGAGCATACCACGTACCTGCCGCTGCAACCGCTGTCCGTCCAGGACAGCAGGCGCCTGGCGCGCAATCTGCTCTATCTCGACGATGATCTGGCGGAGCGGGTGTCGGTGCGCTCCGGTGGGAATCCACTGTACGCGACACAGCTCGTGGGGGACTGGGTGAATCGGGGCACCCTGCGCGCGGGCACCAGCGGCTTTGTATTGTCGGGGACGGAGGCGCCGGCCATTCCGCTCGACCTGCAGGCCGTGTGGGCGCAGCGCGTGCAGCGGCTGCTTGACGAGTGCGCAGAGGACGCGGCAGAAACCGCGACAGCAGATGCGTCCGCCTCCCCCGTCGGACCGATCCTGCGCAGTCAGCTGCAGATTCCATTGGAGCTGGCGGCCGCGTTGGGTGGAAACATCGACACCGCCGAATGGCGGTTGGTGTGTGCGCGGGTTGGTGTTCCCGATCCCGGTCCGGTGCTGGAGCGACTACTCGCGTCCCGCATGGCGACCGTGGGCCCGGGGAGCTGGTCATTCGCGCACCGGATGCTGCGCGATGCAATCGCCTCCACGGCACGCACGGAAGGGCGTTGGGTTGCGCACAATCGCATGTGCGCGGACATGCTGGAAGAGCTCCGACCCGTGCCCTATTGGGGCGACCCCGAGCGCATTGGTCGGCATCAATTCGCGGCGCAACGATTCGCCAAGGCGCTGCGGCCCCTGCTCACGGCCGCGAAGGAGCGCCGGCGGACGGAGGACTACGCGATTGCGCTGGAGCTGGCGTCGATGCACAGCCGCGCGCTGGACACGCTCGGGGCCTCCGCCAGCGATGATCGGCGGCTGTCCGGCGTGTTGCTGCAGGCCGACATCCGGTGCCTGCGCGAGGAACTCACGGAGGCCAGTCGCCTGGCGACACAGGTGGCCGCCATCCCGGAGCGTGCGCACACGGCGCGCTCCTACGGCGTGGCCAACCTCATTCTCGCGCGCGTCCAACAACGGCAGGGTCTGTCCAACGCCTCTTTGCGTTCGTTCCGGAATGCGGAGCGCACACTGCGACACTCCAATGCTGTTCCACAACTCGGCGCGTGCCTATCGGAGCAAGCGGCTTCGATGCTGGAGCTGGGGCTGGTGACGGAGGCGTGGGAATCGCTGAACGAGGCGCAGCGGATCTTCGAGGACGCCGGTCAGTTCATGCCCTGGATGGAGAGCCAGCTCAACCTGGCGCGCGTCGTCTCGCGCCTGGGCGATGGCACGCAGGCAGTGGTGTTGTGCCGACGGGTGCTGGCCTTTGCGCGACGCGACGGGCTGAGCCGGCTTGAGGCGACGGCGTGCAACGCCCTCGCCGAGGTGCAGCGGGAACACGGCGCGCTCGCGGAAGCCGAGGAATCGTTGGACGCGGGGATTCAGCTCTTCGAACAGCTCGGCTTTCGCCGGCTGGCGCAGACCGCCAGCCTGTCGCGCATTGTGCTGCTCCTGCAAAAAGGCGCGTGGACAGAGGCCGAACGGCGGGCCGACGAGCTCAGCGGCGCCCCCGAGATCGCGCTCTCGCGCGTGTCCCGTCTGCTGATGAGCCTTGTCCGTTTGGCACTGGCGGCCAACGGTCCACCGGGCGCGTTCGACCAATACGCGCAGGAGGCGGCGGCACTGCTGGCACAGGTGGAACGACCGGTTGCGTCAATGGAGCGGTGTGTAGAGGTGGCCCTCTCACGCGCGGCGCATCAGCCGGAGCGACAGGCCCAACTTGCGGCGCTGCGTGACCTGCTCACCGAGCGGATGCGCGGCGACAGCACGTTACGGCACGCTCAGGGATCGGGCTGACTGTCCACCATGAACTCCTGCCAGATGGAGCGCGTCAGCACCCCGGTCAGTCGCTTGGTCGATTCGAGCTGCACCACGATGGATTCGAGCAGTGCCTTGATCGGATCCAGACGGGACATGGCGCCCTCGTCGAGGCTCACCTTTTTCATGGCCCACGAGGGAAACTGCCGACTCTCCACCTCCTCCTGCACGGTGAGCACCAGCACGTCCTTGTGACGCGAGTCACGTGAGATCTTGAGAAAGAGTTCGTTGACTGCTGCGGACGGGCCTTCGAGCACCTGATAAAAGATGCCGCCACTCGACATGAGCATGCCGGTGATACCGAGGCCCTGATTGCGAGCGGCGGAATCACTGGCGAGGGCCTCGAGTTCGTCTCGCGTGAAGGGCCGCGAGAATCGACTGACGTAGCTGTACCGTTTCAGCATCAGCGTCTCAGGTGAATATCATTCCCCGCCAAGCAGGGGCGTCGGCAGCCAGTGCCACCACGGCTGTCCGGGCACTGGCCAGTGCTTGACGGTATATACAGCGCGATGCATTGAGAAGGCACGTTCCTCAACTGGCCGAGATGGGACGACAGCCAGTCGAGCCTCCGCAAAACCGCTTACCGTTCGCCCTCGGCACGGTGACCGCCTGCACCCAGTTGCCCGCGCAGTGCCGCTTCGACGGCTGCCAGCGCAGGGTCCTCGTATTCGACTTGACGCAAACGTTCCTGCACTTCCCGGACGCGGTGGCGAATGTCCGGATCGGTGAGCACGTGCCGGATATTGTCGCGAATGTCGTCGGGCGTATCCGAGTCCTTGTTCGCCCGGACGCCGAGCCGATGCCAGTGCATGCGCGCGGAGCAGCCATTCTGGTCGACGTGGCGCGTGCTGTACATGACCATAGGCACGCCGTAGGTAGCGCACTCGTTGAACGTGGTGTTTCCGCCGTGCGTCAGGCAGCAGTCGGCTCGGGCGAGCACTTGCAGCTGCGGGGCCCATCGCAGCAGCAGCACGTTGGGCGGCGTGGGGCCAAGGTCGTCAGGCGTCAGCTTGCTCCCCAGGCCCACCACAAGCTCCCACTCAGGCTCGCGTGCGAAGGCGGCGATCACCCGTTTCAGAAGCGCCGAGTCGGCCGACCAATAGCTGCCCAACGAGCAATACACGAGGATTCGCCCCGCGTTGTCTCGGCGAGCCTTCCACGCCTCCCATTTGCGGAGCGAGTCCTCGTCGGTGACAACCTCGTGGCGCTCCCGCGCGACCATCGGCCCGACGTAGTGCAGGTTGGGCGGGGGCGTGTGCGGAAACTCAAGCTCGCGGATGTTGAACGACAGCACCGGCCGGCGGGTGTAGACGAGGGGCCGCAGCCAATGAGTCCGGTCGGCCTCCGTGGCGAGGTCGATGCCGCGGGCCCGGGCGACGGCCTGGAGGTCGTCGATGCTCCGCGCGTCAAAGCGCACTGGCTCCAGATAGTGTGCCAGCCCAGATCGGCTCAATCGACTGCGCCACTCGCCCCGCAACCGTGCAGCGTTCGTGGCCACCCACGCCCATCGAATCCGGGCCCGTTCCGCCAAGCGGGTTCCGGGGAGCAGCGTCGAGTGCATGGGGGGCAGGTCGGCGTGTCGAAAAACCGAGAAGAACACCATCACCAGCACCACTGGCAGTCCCATCGACATGGCGGTAATGACCGCCGCGTGCAGCTCGATGTCGAGAATCACCAGCTCGGGTTGAAGCTCCCGCAAGAGCGCTTCGAACGACCCCAACTCCGCCGATTGCGCGCGCAGTCTCCGCCGCGCGATGTACCAACGCAGCAGTGTTCCGGGGCCCCAGCGGCGGCCCCGTTTCCACGGTGGCGGCAGCGCGTCGAGTTGGGCGGCAAAGCCCCGGTCGCTGGTGACTTGGCGAAACTCCTGTGCGTTGGCCGTCATGACTGCCCGCAGGTCGGCTTGACTGACGTAGGTCACCCGATGGCCGGCGCGCGCGAGTCGGCGAGTCAGCTCCAAGCTGGAGTTCACGGTGCTCGTCATGCCATCGGTGACGTAGACGATGTGCGCCACCGTATGTCAGCCTTGGGGCTGTGAGAACCCTTCGCTGCACCACGCGGCCACGCGCGCGACCAGCGCCCGCTGCTGCTCGGCGTCCTCGAACGTGTGATTGGCGTCGGGGAAGAAGTCGACGCTCAACTCGGGTGCGCGAGACAGTTCGGGCATTGCCGTCCGGAACTGGCCCCGATGGTTGTAGTTGTCCTCGAGCCCCCCGGAGAACACGAAGAGGAGACGGGTACCCCGAACCGCCAGCGGCGACAGTCGAGCCTTCAGCTCGCCTCTCGACAGAAGCGGGCGGACGCCCATGTCGAGCATCTGGACCTCGTGGTCGTTGGCGGGCGGGGATCCCGCACTGGGCAGCATTCCCAGCAGCGACTTCACCCGTCCATTCCGTCCCAAGAGAGTGTTCTTCCAGCTCTGGAGCTTGAGCAGACGCGACCCGAAGTGCACGGCGTAGAACTGCCAGATCGTCAGGTCGCTGATCAGATCGATGGCCACGAGCCCGACCACATCGTCGTGGCGCCCGGCCGCCTCAATGGCGTCGTGGGCGCCGGAACAGAGTCCCAGCGTCACGATCCGTTCCATGCCCTGCGTGTCACGTGCATAGGCGACGGCTGCGTCGATATCGCGACGAACACTCTCCGCGAGCGGGAGCCCCTCACGAGGCGCACCGGAATCACCGATCCCTGAGAGATCAAAGCGCAGGGACGGGAAACCCCGCTGCGCAAGGGCCCGCGCGAGGCGGACGTGGAGACGCCAGATCCCCGTGTGCGGCACGAGGCCCGAGTTGATGATGATCACAGCGGGCACAGCGCCGCGCACCGCCGAAGCACGCGCCTCGGCTCGGACCTCGGTCCAGACACCGACGAGGCTTCGCTCTGGTCCGAACAGCACGGCTTTCTCTCGCATCAGCCCCTCCGGCACCAGGCGACGATGGCTTCAATTGATGCGACGGGCATGGGAAGACGGCCCACATCGGCACCGCCTGACCGCCACTCGTCCGAGTCGCTCGTGGTTTCAAACTGGAACTGCGCACAGCGCGTCTCGAGGTGGGCCACCATCGCATCGTACACGCCTGCCTCCACCCGAGAGCTGACCAGCAATGTCCGCGACGGCACCGGCCCGTGCGCGCCACCGGCCGAGACCCAATCGCTGGGAAAGCAGCGCGCCAGCTCAGGCGGCGCGAGGGTGGACAAGAAGCGGCCACGGTCCGGGATCGGGTCCCAGAGGACGAGCCGATCGATGTTGCACGAGGCAGCCGCGTGCACCGCGACTTCGGCCCCAAGGCGCAGCCCGATCAGCCCCACCGAGGTGAGGCCGGCCATGTCCCGGAGTTCGTCCACGGCCTCGGCCACGCAGCCGACCCAGTCTGTCCAACGCACGTCATCGAGGTCCAGCGCCGAGTCACCTGTGCCCAGCTGATCGAATCGCAGGGCGTGCATGCCGGCGCCTGCGAGCCGTTGGGCCAGAAGCCGACCGGCCCGGTGTGCGAAATAGTACTCCCGCCCGAGCGTGTTGCAGATGACGAATCCCCGGGAGCCAGCCCCGACGGCGGGGGCTTCGTAGATCCCGAACAGCGAGCGGCCGGACGATCCAAAGTAGAACGGCATCATCGGATCAGGACTCGTTCCGTTCGAGTTGTTCGGCCAGCTGCGTCAGCGTCTGGAAGAACATGGCGCGCGGATTGAGGACGAATCCGGCTTCCCGTCGGATTGCAGCGGCCGCCTTCAGGCCCAAAAGCGAGTGTCCGCCGAGTTCGTAAAAATTGTCGTGGCGGCCAATGGCGTCCCGTCCCAGGAGGCTGCTCCAGATACGCGCAATCAGTATCTCGCCGGGCGTCTCGGGAGGGATGTGTTCGGCGGTCGCGCGAACGGTGGACGCCAGCGGATCAGGCAGAGCCGCGCGATCGACCTTGCCGTTGGGCGTGAGCGGGAAGTGCTCAATCTCCAGCACGAATCCGGGCACCATGTAGTCGGGCAGGCGCTCTCGCAAGTACCGCCGAATTTCGCTCGGCGTGACGGAGGCGCCTGGCTCGATCACGACGTAGGCGACCAAGCGCGCGTCCAATGTGCCCGTGCCGCGCCCCAGCACCAGCGATTGCCGGATCCCATCGTGCTCGGTCAGCACCGCCTCGATCTCGCCGAGTTCAATGCGGAATCCCCGGATCTTTACTTGACGGTCTGTCCGCTCGAGATACTCCAGTTCACGGTCAGCCCCAAGACGGACGCGGTCCCCGGTGGCGTACAGCCGCGCAGACGGGTCCGCGACAAAGGGGTTCGGCACAAAGTGCTGCGCGGTGAGATCGGGCCTGCCGCGGTACCCACGCGTAACCCCCTCGCCCCCGATGTACAGCTGGCCCGGCACGCCGGGCGGCACCGGCTGCAATAGGTCGTCGAGCACGTACATCTGCGTGTTGCTGATGGGCCGCCCGATGCGGATCTCGTCCGCGTCTGCCGACACGCGCCAACAGCTCGACCAGATCGTCGCCTCTGTCGGTCCGTACACGTTCCACACCTCCGCGCACTGCTCGGCCAGCCGCTGCGCGAGGGAGCGCGGCAGTGCTTCGCCACCCACAAAGACGCGCAGCCCGCGGTCGCCTTCCCAGCCTGCGTCGAACAGCATGCGGAATGTGGCCGGGGTCGCCTGCAGGAGCGTGAACCCGCCGCGGTTGAGTCGCTCGGCGAACCGCTCCCCCGACGCGACATCCGCAGCATCGGCGAGCCAGACGTGGCCCCCGACCAGGAGCGGCCCCAGGCGCTCCAGCAGCGCGGGGTCGAACGCCAGCGTCGTCACCGCGAGCACCACATCGGCGTCGGACAGCCCCGGGCCATCAATCATGCCGCACAGCGAATGCACCAGATTGGCGTGCGTCACCTCGACGCCTTTGGGTCGCCCGGTCGATCCGGACGTGTAGATCACATAGGCGAGCCGCTCGGAATCGTCGGGAAGCGGCGGTCGTACGGTCGAGCGGCCGTCGATCACGGCCGCGTCGCGGTCGAGGCACATGGTCGGCATACCATCGAGAGGAAGCGAGCCGAGCAGGTCAGACGTGGTCACGATACCGGACGCGCCGACGTCGTCGAGCAT
>JBBSPE010000059.1:0-23525 GCA_038259155.1 Gemmatimonadales bacterium | reverse complement strand
GGTCACGTATTGCGCGCGCTGGGGCACGATGCGGTGGAGGCCGGCAACATTGGCCTGCCCGTGTGTGAGGTCGCCATGCGCGACGTTCGCCCCACGTGGGCGGCCATCGAGCTCTCGTCGTTCCAGCTGCACGACACGCCCGGGTTGCGTCCCGATGTTGGCGTGCTCACCACGCTCAGCCCCGATCATCTGGACCGCTATCCGTCCGTTGCGGCGTACTACGATGACAAGCAGCGCCTTTTCGCGAACGCGGATGCGGCCTCGCGCTGGGTGGTGTGCGCTGACTCGGACGAGATTGCCGAGCGCGTGCGTCCGGTTCCGGGAACGATGGCGCGATTCTCCACGCAGCGTACAACCAGCGTGGACGCGTGGTTTGACCGCGCCAACGACCTGCTGATGCTCGATGGCCAGCCGCTCATGGCGCGCGCCGAGTTACCGCTGCTTGGGGACCACAACGTGGCCAACGCGCTCGCGGCGGTGCTGGCGGTGCTTCGCGCCGACCCGGCGCACGGCACGCTGGAGGCTCGCGCAGTCATGGCCGCAGCGCTGCGTGGGTTCGCCGCTTTGCCGCATCGCATGGAACCGGTCGCCAACAACGACGGCGTCCTCTGGATCAACGACTCCAAGGCCACCAACGTCGCCAGCACGCTCGTGGCGCTCGAAGGCAGCACCCGTCCCACAGTGCTCCTGGTCGGCGGTCGCCACAAGGGTGAGCCGTATACCGTGTTGGCGACACCGCTTGCGCGAGTTGGCAAAGCGGTCCTCTGTTACGGTGAAGCGGGAGCGCGGGCTGCAGCTGACTTGCGCACTGCGCTTGCTCACACCGAGGTCGCTGTGGAGCTGATGGAAGGAAAGGACTTTGACAATGTGGTCGCGCGGGCGCGAGCGCTCGCGGTGGCGGGAGACGCGGTGCTGTTGTCGCCGGCGTGCTCCAGCTTTGACATGTTCCCGAACTACCTGGCGCGCGGCGCGCGGTTCACCGAGCTGGCGCGGAGGGAAGCGTGAGCACGGGTGTGTTCGACGGATTCGGTGCACCGGCGCACGACGCCTCGATTACGCGCGATGGTGCACGGGTGAGGTCAGTGCCCGGCGTGCGGGAACGCTGGCGAATGACCGTCGAGGCGCGGGCGCTGGTGATCGTGACGTTCGCGCTCATCGCCTTCGGGTTGGTGGTGCTGTACAGTGCGAGCGCCATCGCGGCGATGGATGAGGGACACCCCGCGCACCACTTCCTGTTTCGACAGGCGCAGGGGGTGCTGGTCGGGATCGTGGCGTTTGCGTTCGCGGCCAAGCTCGACGCGGAGCGGTGGCGCGGCTGGGCCTGGCCGCTCATGGGGGTGAGTCTGTTCGCGATGCTCATCACCGTGCTCCCGTTCACCACGGGCATCGCGGGGATCATTGGTGGCTCCCGTCGGTTCCTGTTTGGGGGGTCCATTCAGCCGGCGGAGTTCGCGAAGCTCGCGGTGATCCTCTGGACGCCGATGCTGCTCGTCAAAAAGGGCCCGGCCATGCGCCGACTCGGCAAGGGCCTGGGGCCGTTTCTTTTGGTCATTGGCCTGCTGTCGCTGCTCGCGATCCTGCAGCCCGACATCTCAATGGCCATGACGTTCTGCCTGCTCATGGCGATCATCCTGTTTGCCGGCGGCGCGCGCACCGCGCACTTCGTCTTTTTGGGCATGTTGGCCGTGCCACTGCTCCTGCAGCAGGCCGGCAGTGATGGTTATGTGGGCAGGCGCATCGACAGCTTCCTGGTGCGCGACTCTGCAAGCACCACGGCCGATCGCGGCGTCAACTATCAGCAGACCCAGTCCCTGATCGCCGTGGGCAGTGGTCGCGTGCTGGGCGTGGGGTTTGGCGAGGGGCAGCAGCAGAGCGGGTGGGTTCCGCTGTCCTACAACGATTTCATCGCCAGCGTGATCGGGGAGGAGTTTGGATTCTTCGGTATGAGCGGACTGGTGCTCGCTTTTGCAGTCTACGCATGGCTCGGCTTCCGCATCGCGCGCCATGCGCGGACGCCGTTCCAGTCACTTGTTGCCATTGGACTGACGTACGCCACGGTGATCACCGCATTTGTGCACGTGGGTGTGACCATCAACCTGCTGCCCAATACCGGACTCACCTTGCCGTTCGTTTCGTACGGCCGGTCCAACCTCGTGATCACGATGCTCATGACCGGCATCCTCGCGAACATCGGCAGTGAGCGGGAACGCACGTTCGGCACGGGCGCGACGGATCCGTTCGCCGCCGGCGGCGGCTGAGCGTTCATGCGAGTTTTTGTTGCCGGTGGCGGCACGGGCGGTCACCTGTATCCGGGCCTGGCCATCGCGCGCGCGCTCGTCGCCCGGGCGCCACAGGTTGAGCCGCACTTCATTGGTGCGCGGCGCGGGATCGAGCGTGACGTGCTGCCCACCACGGAGTTTGCGCATACGCTGCTCGACCTGCATCCGCTCTATCGCACGAAGCCGTGGCGCAATGTGTCCACGCTCACGGGCGGACTTGGTGCGTTGCACACCATCGGTCGGCTCGCAGCTCCCGAGTTGCCAGCCTGCGTGATCGGTACGGGTGGGTACGCGGCGGCCGCAGCGCTCGCCTGGGGTCGATGGAAGGGAATACCGCTTGTCCTGCATGAGTGTGACAGTTTTCCGGGCAAGGTCTCGCGACTCTTTGCGCCGCGCGCGCGCCTGATATCACTCGGTTTCCCGGAGGCTGAAGCGCGCCTTGCCGCCGGGCCGCGCACGGGAGTCGCCGACTTCGGCAATCCGATTGTGCCGCCGGATTCGTCGCCAGAGCGCCAGGCGGCAGCGCGCGCTCGCTGGTCGCTCGACCCGTCTACGTTCGTAGTGCTGGTGACCGGCGGCAGCCAGGGCTCGGCAGCGCTCAACGCCGCCGTTGCCGACTGGTGCACGCTGGGAATCCCAGATGACGTCACCCTCATTTGGGCAACGGGACGCACGCACCACCAAGCCCATGCGCACCACGCCTCGGCGCGCGTGCGCGTGGAGCCGTATCTTTCGCCGATTGCCGACGCCTATGCCGTGGCACATGTCGCCGTCACGCGTGCCGGCGCCATGACGATTGCGGAACTCTGCGCGTGGGGCATTCCGAGCGTGCTCGTGCCGCTGCCAACGGCGGCGCAGGATCATCAGTCGCACAACGCGCGTACGCTTGCGGAGGCGGGTGCTTCAATCCACATGCCGCAATCGTCGCTCGATGGCGCCGCCCTGCAGGCCACCGTGGGTGAACTGCGTGCGCACCCCGAACTGCGCCGCGTGATGGCACAACGCGCCCGGCAGCGCGGTCGTCCCGATGCGGCGGCGCGGATCGCCGACGCGATTGCCACTCTCATTCTCAATCTCGACTGACGATCACGTGACGTTGCTGCTCGATTCCACTGACCGCCGTCCGGTTCACTTTGTCGGCATTGCTGGTGCCGGCATGAGCGGCCTCGCGGAGCTGATCCTGCGTCGCGGTGTGGCGGTGCAGGGCACCGATGCCAACGTGAACGGGGCACCAGATCTGGCCCGTGTCGGCATCACCGTGCACGCACACGATGCGTCGCTGGTGTCGGCAGCGCGGGCGGTCGTGTACTCCTCAGCGGTCCCCGCGTTCCATCCCGAACTGGTGGCCGCGCGCGCACTCGGGTTGCCCGTGGTGCGACGCGCTGAGGCGCTGGGTGCAGCAGTGAGCGGCGGTACACTCGTGGCGGTGGCCGGTACGCACGGCAAGACGACCACCACCGTCATGACCACCGAAGCGCTCGCGGCGGCCGGGCTCGACCCCACGGGCGTGGCCGGCGGCCGTGTGGGCGCCTGGGGGAGCAACCTGCGCGCGGGTGCGAGCGACCTATTCGTGGTGGAGGCCGATGAGTACGATCGGTCATTCCTGGCGCTCTCGCCAACCGTCGCGGTCATCCTCAATGTGGAGGCGGATCACCTCGACATCTACACGGATCTTGATGACATTCGCCGCACGTTCGCGCAGTTCATGCAGCCGGCACGGTCGGTGGTGGTGTGTGGCGACGACGAGGGCGCACGCTCGGTCCCGCAGGATGCAACGCGCGAGGTGATCCGCTATGCCGCCGAGGTGGACGGCGCCAGCGGGTTGGGGTCGGCCCGGCTGATTGCACGCGATGTGCAGTTCAGCGCAACAGGATCCCGGTCGCGCATCGAGTTCGACGGCGCGCCGAGAGGAGATCTCGAGTTGCGGGTGCCCGGTGCGCACAATGTGCGCAATGCCCTCGCCGCGCTGGCCGCTGGCGTTCTCGTTGGCGCGCACATCTCTGAAATGTTGCCGGGCCTTGCGGGTTTTGCGGGCGTGGAGCGTCGCTTTCAGCTGTTGGGCAGTGTACATGACGTGCTCGTGGTGGACGACTACGCGCATCATCCCACCGAAGTCGCGGCCACGCTGCACGCGGCGCGTTCGGCCCATCCGGAGCGTCGCGTCGTGGTGGCCTTTCAGCCGCACCTGTACTCGCGCACGCGCGACTTCGCGACGGCGTTTGCCCAGGCACTCGGCATCGCCGACGCCTGCTTTTTGTGCGACATCTATCCGGCGCGCGAACAACCCATTGCCGGCGTCACGTCGGCACTTGTCGCCGACCGCATGACCGGCGCTGGCCGCGCACCCGCCTGGCGGGGACCGAGATCGGCGTGTGCCGACGCGTTGGTGTCGTTCGTGCGCGCGGGTGATCTGGTGGTAACCATGGGGGCGGGTGACATCACGCGCGTTGGCCCGCTGCTGCTGGATGCGCTCACGGCCCGGGACCATGGCCACGCCTGACGCATCGAAGTCGCCGCGCGGCAACGCCAGCGACGCCGGCGTCGCGACGCGACCGCGTTGGTTGATCTGGGCTCGGCGCGTTGGACTCGGCGCCGGCGTGCTCGCCGTGCTCACGATGTCGTGGTGGGGGCCGCGCTTGCTCTCCACGTTGGACTTCTTCCGCGTGCGCCGCATCGAATTTGTGGGGCTGCAGTATGGCGATGCCGCCGAGCTCACGGCCTTGCTCGCGCTCGACTCGACGGCGTCGGTGTGGATGCCCCTCGACACCCTTGGCGCCCGCGTGGTGGTACATCCCATGGTGATCGCTGCGCGGGTGTCGCGGCAGCTGCCCGCCACGCTATTGGTCACGGTGGAGGAGCGCGTTGCAGTGGCACTTGTGCCGGGTCCGGACGGACTCACGCCGGTGGACGCGATGGGGCAGACGCTGCCGATCAATCCGGCCGTGGCTCCCGTTGACGTGCCGGTGGTGAGCACTCCCGACTCGGCGGTCTTTGACGCGCTCGCGCGCATTCGCACGGGGGCGCCCTACCTGTGGGCGCGACTCTCCGCCGCACGGCTGGAACGGAATGACGATCTGCACCTCGTCCTCGGTGCGCTCGAACTTCGAACCCGCTCCGACGTGACCATCGGCCGCCTGCGGGACATATTACCGGTTGAAGCGGATCTTGCGCGGCGACAGCTCCGCGCGGTGGAGTTGGATCTGCGCTACCGTGACCAGGTCATCGCCAGACTTCCATGACAACCGATCCCATCGTCGCCGCTCTCGATATTGGCACCGCGTACACCACCGCGCTCGTCTGCAGCGTGGGCGGCGAGCTGCCGCGCTCGCCAATGCTGCGGGTGCTCGGGTTGGGGCACGCCCGGACGCAGGGGCTGCGCCGCGGGGTGGTGTCGGACATCGAGGAGGCCACGCGCTCCATCAAGCAGGCCCTCGACGAGGCCACGCGCCACGCCGGCGTCACCGCAGAGTCGCTGTACATCGGCATTGCCGGTGAGCACGTGCGCGCGATGTGCAGCACCGGCGTGGTGGCCATCAGTGGCAACGAGATCGTGCGCGCGGATGTCGAGCGCGCAAACGAGGTGGCCCGCGCGCTGGCCATTCCGCAGGATCGGGAGCTGCTGCACGCGATTCCGCAGGAATACCACGTCGATCAGGCGCAGGGTATCCGCGATCCCGTGGGCATGGTGGGCACGCGGCTCGAGACGGAGATGTACCTCGTGACGATCGGGAGCGCGCCGGCCATGAACCTGCGACGCAGCGTGGAACGCGCCGGTTTTCGCACCAAGGAGCTCGTGCTGGAGCCGCTGGCGAGCGCGCTGGCGGTGCTGAACGAGGAAGAAAAGGAGCTCGGCGTTGCCCTCGTGGAGCTCGGCGCGGGCACCACGGACGTCGCGATCTTCCACGAGGGCAAGATCCGGCACATCGGGTCGCTGCCGTATGGCGGCAACAACGTCACGGGGGATCTCGTGCACGGGCTGGGGGTCACGCAGCAGGACGCCGAGCAGCTCAAGGAGGCGTACGGATGTGCGTTTGAGTCGCTGGTGTCGGCGGACGAACTCATTGCCGTGCCGGCGAACGCTTCGCAGGGTGAGCGGCACCTGTCGCGCGAGCTCATGGCGCACATCATCCACCAGCGCATGGACGAGATCTTCGATCTGGTGCAGCGCGAGATTGATACCGCGGGCTATGGCGGGAAGCTGAACGCTGGCATGGTGCTCACGGGTGGGGGGGCGTCGCTGGAGGGGGTGGCCGAGCTGGCGGCGGATGTGTTCAGCGTGGGGGTGCGGGTGGGGGTGCCAGCGGGCCGATTGTCGGGGTTGCGGGAGCTGGTTGATGAGCCGCAGTTCGCGACGGTGACGGGCCTGGCGCTGTACGGGGCGCATCGTGTGGCGCTGGGCGGCGCGGTGGTGCGGCGGGCCGGCCTGTCGGGCACGGGCGTGGACAAGCTTGCGCAGCGGGTGAAGGACTGGCTGCAGGATTTCTTTTGAGTCCATCGGGCGGCGTCGCACCGCGGGTGTGATACATCACATCGGTGCGCGATGCGTAAGTCGTGTGGACAACAGTGCTTGACAGCTATCGTACTTTGACCTCCGAATCACTTTTGTTCCTCATGACGGTCGCGATATCGCGACACGCGTCGTATATTCTGGTCGCTGCCGTGATGGTGGTTTGTGCTGCCCGCCCGTGGACGTCCGGCGCCTCTCGCCGTAGCGTGCCACCCGTGTCCCTCTCGCACATCGATCGTCCCGATGGAGCTACCCCGCATGCCGTTTGAGTTGGAGGAGAGCGCTTCGCAGAACGCCCGCATGAAGGTGGTGGGCGTCGGAGGCGGCGGAGGAAACGCGGTCAATCGCATGATTGAGGAGCATCTCGAGGGTGTGGAGTTCATTTCGGTGAACACCGACGCTCAGGCGCTGATGCACTCCAAGGCCGACGTCAAGATTCAGATCGGCAAAAAGCTCACGCGCGGTCTTGGTGCCGGTGCTCGGCCCGATATCGGTCGGCAGGCCATCGAGGAGAGCAAGGACGACATGGCGCGCGTGGTCCAGCACACCGACTTGGTGTTCGTGACCTGCGGCATGGGCGGCGGCACCGGAACGGGTGCGGCGCCGGTCATCTGCCAGCTGGCGCGGGATGCCGGCGCACTCACCGTCGGCATAGTCACGCGGCCATTCCTGTTTGAGGGCCGCAAGCGCATGCGGCAGGCCGAAGAAGGCATCGCCGAGATGCGCAAGCACGTGGATACGATGATCATCGTGCCCAACGAGCGGCTGCTGGCGGTGGTGGGGAAGGGCATTCCGTTCCACGAGGCGCTCAAGAAGGCCGACGAAGTGCTGCTGCACGCGACCCAGGGCATTTCGGTGCTGATCAGCGAAACCGGCTTGGTGAACGTGGACTTCGCCGACGTGCGGACGGTCATGGAAAACGGCGGCTCGGCTCTCATGGGCACCGGTGTGGGGCGCGGCGAAACGCGCGCCACCGAGGCGGCGCAGCAGGCCATTGCCTCGCCCCTGCTGGACAACGTGTCCATCGCGGGCGCCACGGGTGTGCTGGTGAACATCACCGGCGGCGAGGATCTCACGCTGGGCGAAGTGCACCAGATCAACGAGATCGTGCACGACGCGGTGGGTGACGAGGCGGAAATCATCTTTGGCGCGGTCCACGAGCCGGCCATGAACGGGGAGATCCGGGTCACGGTCATCGCGACGGGCTTCGACCGGCTGTTGCAGGGTGGATTCGGCAACGGCGCCATCAGCCACGGCTTCGGCAGTCCGACGGCCGCCGCGCCAGCAACCCGGAACCCCTCGGTACTGCCGTTCCCGCCGGCCCGCGAGCGTCCGGGCTCGTCGAGACCTGCGGCGCCCCCCGCTCGTCCTGCACGTGAGAGCGTGCAGCCGCCGGTTCGGAACCCCAGACCCAACGTTTCGCCCGCGACAAGCGTCGAACTGGACGACATGGAAATCCCGACCTTCATTCGGAGACAGATGGATTGATCCGGGCCATCACCAAGGGGTTGGTGCTCGGGGGGCTTATCCTCCTCGGCATTGGTGCTCTTGCCATCAGTCGTCCCGTACCAGAGCGTGGTGCCGGCGAACTCCTCACCCTCGAGGAGAACGCGGCGCCCGCCGTGACGGTTCGTACCGACACGATCCACAGCGGTGAGCCGCTGCTCGCGGTGCTGCAGCGCCACGGCCTCGATTTTGACGAGGCCCAGCGCGCGATCGCCGAACTCTCCATTCTCGACGCGCGCCGCGTTCGGGCGGGCACGCAGGTCACCGCCGAAGTCGATCCGGAAAGCGGTGTGCGGAATGTCGTGTTCCAGCTCGCCATCGATCGGGTGGTGCGCCTGGCGCGCAACGGTGATGTGTGGACGGAAACGGAAGAACGCCTGCCCTGGTCGATCGATACGGTCGCCGTGGCGGGCGTCATCAATTCCACGCTGACCGGCGCCATCGTGAGCGCGGCCAGCGCGTTCCCCGAGCGGGCCCGGGTGGAGCTCGCGTACGACATCGCCGACGTGCTGGAGTACCGCGTTGACCTGAGCCGCGACCTCCGGGTAGGCGACTCGATCACCGCGTTGGTGGAGCGGGAAACCGCGCCCAACGGCTATGTGCGACCGGGTCGCGTGCTCGCCACGCGAGCCAGCATCGCCGGCACGTCGCTCGACGCGGTACGCTTTGAGGATGAAAACGGCGAAAGCCAGTTCTTCGATGGCGAAGGACGCAGCATGCGCGCCGCATTTCTGCGCGCGCCGCTCGAGTTTCGTCGCATATCCAGCGTCTTTGGCAACCGCAAGCATCCGGTGCTCAAGACCTTCCGGCGTCACACCGGCATCGACTACGCCGCCAGCAGCGGCACTCCCGTGCGCGCGATTGGTGACGGTACGGTGATCTTTGCCGGCTGGAAGGGCGGCTACGGCCGCACCATCGAGATCCGACACAAGAATGGCATGGTCACCCGCTACGGGCACCTGAGCGCCATCTCGCGCGGCATCAAGTCCGGCACGCGGGTCAGTATCTCCACCACCATTGGCGCGGTCGGCATGACCGGCCTCGCCACGGGGCCGCACCTGCACTTTGAGACGCTCATCAACGGCGTGCACCGCGACCCGCGGGAATCGCTCCGCAACGCCGGCGGTGGCGAGCCGCTGCCCTCGGCGCAGCGAGCTGCGTTCGCGCTCCGCCGCAGCGCGCTCTTTGCCGATCTTGGCGCCCGAGTGCTGGCCCTGCGCGATGGGCCCATGGGTATTCCCATTCCCGGCGTGGCAGGATCGCGTCTGGTGGGGCCGCGCACCGTCGGCGCTGGCAACTGATCCGGCGCCACCCCGTTCCTCGCTGTTTTCCGGGCGCGCGCATTTGCGCGCGCCTTCTGCGTTCGCCCCTTTGCACTTCATGACGCGCATTCATTCCCATCGACGGCCCGCGTTGGTCGTCGCATGACTCGCTGGCTGCTGGCGGCGGTAATCGCGCTGGTGGGGGCGTGGGTCGCGTACGGGCCGCTCTGGCGGGGGACCGCGAATCGCGAGGGATCTGCGCTGCGCGACATCGCACGTCCTGTCACGCGCGGCTGGGCGGCGCTGGCACTGGGCGGGCTGCGCGCCGGTGCCTACCTCTGCCTGCTCGCCATGCTGCTCGGCGCGCCGGCTGGCGCGCCAACACCGCTCGCGCCGCTGCCCGTACTCGACGTCTCAGAGAGCTGGTTGCGCGGAGACGCTGGTGCCGCGTGGCAAATGGCGAAGGACTCCATCGGCGTGCTCGCCGGCGACACGGTATTGCTCACCGGGGATTCCAGCCGCATCGCCCTGCGGGCAGATGCCATGGGAGCAACGCCGTCCGACCAGCGCAGCGCATTGCAGCCAGCCCTCGATCAGGCCACGGCGCTCGGGCGCGCCGTGGTGGTCATCACCGACGGTGAACTCGAGGACGGTGCGTCCCTCCGCCGCCTCCCCGCAGGCTCGCGCGTGATCGCCGTGGAGCGTCCCGCGCGTGCGGACCTGGCCGTGGCCGATCTCGAACTTCCCGTGTACGCCACGGGCGGCGACACGATCGACGTGGGCGTCACGATCACCGCGGGCAACGCCACGCTGAGTGGCGGAACATTGTCCGTGGCGCTCGATGAGCTCGAGCTCGCGCGTGTGACGCTCCAGCCTCTGGAGCCGTTCGCCTCGCGTCGCGTGAGTCTGCGGGCACCGCTCCCACGTGGCGCAGGAGTCAGGCGTCTCACGGCGGTCGTCGATGCACCCAATGACGTCGAGTCGCGCAACGACACGCTGGCGGCCGCACTCGACATCACCGACCGGCCGCGCGTCGTGTTCGTGAGCACGGTGCCCGATCTCGACGTGCGCGAAGTGCTGCGTGTGTTGCGCGGCACCGTGATGCTGCCGGCCCGCGCCTATCTCCGCATTGCGCCCGGCATTTGGCGCGAGGAGGGAACGCTCGCGCCCGTCTCCGAGACGCTCGTGCGCCAGCGCGCCAACGAAGCGGGGCTGCTTGTGTTGCACGGCGACACCGCGTGGAGCGGCATAGCGGCGGAACGACGCGGCGCGTCGCTTCTCTGGGCGCCCGCACCGGCGCCCGCCGCCGCGCGCGCCGGCGAGTTCTCTCGGCCCGTGGAGTGGTTCCCCTTTCGCGCACCGCCGTCGCCCATCTCCACCGTGCTGGAAGGGCTGCCGTTTGACTCGCTGGCACCACTCGACATCGGGACGGCGGTTGAAGGCGGCACCCCGTTGCTCGAAGCCCGGGCTGGTCGCAGCGGGACGTCGCGGGTGGTGGCCTCGGTCACCAGCGCGTCCGGCGCTCGCCAGATTCGCATCGCCGGTTCAGGATTCGCCGAGTGGGCGCTGCGTGGCGGGCGCTCGTCGGACGCGTTCACGGCGCTGTGGGGCGCTATATTCGACTGGTTGGCGGTGTCCGAGGGCGACGGAAACGGAGTCTGGCTCTCCGGCGGGTTGATTCGTGCCGGCGAGCCGCTGCGCTGGCGGCGCGGCGGGGGTGACAGCCTGCAGACGGTGGTGCTGAGCCGGGAAGGGGGCACGTCCGACTCGCTGGCGATTCGATTCGAAAACGACGCGGACGTGGTGGAGACGTCTGCGCTGTCGGCGGGCCGATACACGGTGCGAGTAGGCGAGCGCACGCAGGCGGTCGTGGTGAATCCGTCCCGCGAGTGGGTGCCTCGCGCACCCGTGGCCGTTCCGCCCATTCCGTCGGCCGGCGCACCGTCGCGGGCGGCGCGGCCGCTGCTGGAACGCCTCTGGCCGTTCCTGCTGGCGCTGATCCTGCTCTCGGTCGAATGGTTCGGGCGGCGAGCGGTCGGATTGCGCTGAGCGCCGCTCCGGCGACTTCTGTTCCTGCAACTGGTACAACATGGCTCGACTCTTCAAGCGTGATGGGGACACCCCCAAGCGCTCGTTCTGGCAAAAGGTCAAGGATCTCGCGCGCACCGATTTTGGCGTGCTGCTGCGCGGCGGCGTCGATCCCGGTTCGCTCGAGGCGCTGGAGACGTTGCTCCTCGAGGCGGATTTCGGCGTGGCGACCACGCTGCGCCTCATGGACGAGGTGGAGCGGTCGGCAAAGCAGGGCGCCATCAAAACCGAGGATGACTTTCGCGAAGCGCTGCGCACCGGCATTCGCGATGTGCTGCAGGCCGGCCGCAGCGATCCGGCGCTGCAGTTCGCCACCAACGGCCCCACAGTGCTGCTCGTCATCGGCGTCAACGGCGCCGGCAAGACCACGTTCATCGGCAAGCTCGCCACGCGATTGCGCAGCGAAGGTCGGCGCGTGCTCGTTGGCGCCGCCGACACATTTCGCGCTGGTGCGATCGATCAGCTGCGCGTGTGGGCCGAGCGTGCCGGGGCTGATTTTGTGGGGGCCAGGGCGGGTGCTGATCCAGCCGCCGTGGCGTTCGACGCCATTGACGCGGCCGCCACACGAGGCTGCGATGTCGTGATCATTGACACCGCTGGCCGTCTGCACACCAGCAGCGACCTCATGACCGAGCTCAAGAAGATTCACCGAGTACTCGGCAAGCGCCTTGATGGTGCGCCGCACGAGGTCCTGCTGGTGCTCGATGGCACCATTGGTCAGAACGCGCTCGCGCAGGCTCGAACGTTCAGTGCGGCCGTGCCCGTGACCGGTCTCGTGGTCACCAAGCTGGACGGCACCGCGAAGGGTGGTGTGGTGGTGGCCGTGCACGAAGCGCTGAACGTACCAGTGAAGTTTGTGGGCGTCGGCGAAGCGGCACCCGACCTGCGGGCGTTCGACGCGGACGAATACGCCACGGAGCTCGTGGCGTCGTGACCGACGGGGATGGGACCGAGCGTCGGCGACGCCGCACGGGACCACCACCTCGACTCACCCTCGACACGCCGGTCACGTACCTCAAGGGCGTCGGGCCCGCGCGCGCCGAAGCGTTGGCACGGCTGGGTGTGCGCGTGGCCGGCGACCTGCTGCGCCACGTGCCACATCGCTACGAAGACGCGACGACGGTCACGCCCATCGCGCGCGCCGCTGTCGGTGCGGATGTCACGGTGCTGGGACAGGTGGTCGCGACGGGAATCCTGCCCACGCGTCGTGGACTGCGCGTGTTCCAGGCCGTGATCAAGGATGCGTCGGGGCTGCTTGAAATCGCGTGGCCCGGCCAGCCATTCCTTGAGCGCACCATTGGCAAGGAAGACTGGCTGCTGTGCACGGGTCAGGTGCGATTTCATCATGGCCGACGGCTGCAGCCGCGCGAGTTCGTGAACCTCGGTCCGGGCGACGAGAGTTCACTCGAGGGACGCGTGCTGGCCGTCTATCCGGCCACGGACGGCATCAGCGTGCGCTGGTTGCGAGCGCTGGTCGATGCGCACCTCGATGCGCTGCTGCCGCAGGTGAAGGAGACGCTGCCGGCTGCGCTGCGCGAGCAGGCGGGCGTGCTCGCGCTCCCCGACGCGCTGCGTCGCGTGCACCGACCGGCCTCCGTAGTGGACGCGAAGCTTGGTCGCGCGCGGTTGGCGTGGGAGGAACTGCTGTGCGTGCATCTGCTGCATCGTCGCGCGAACCTCGTGGCGCGCGAGGCACGTGCGGGCATCACGTTTGTGAACCGTCGCGATCTCACCAGCAAGTTGCGCGCGGAATTGCCGTTCACCCTCACCAGCGCGCAAACGCGGGCGGTTCGTGAGATCGTGCAGGACCTCTGCAGCACTCGGCGCATGCATCGCCTGCTGCAGGGAGACGTCGGCAGCGGAAAAACGGTCGTCGCATTGTTTGCCGCGATGCTGGCCATGGAGAACGGCTGGCAGGTCGCGCTCATGGCGCCCACGGAGCTGCTGGCCGAGCAGCACGCCCGCACGGCCGAACGCCTGTTGGCGCCGCTCGGCCTCACGCCTCTACTGCTCACCGGCCGGCTCGGCGCGCGCGACAAACGCGCCGCGCTCACGCGACTCGCGTCCGTGCAGCCTGTGCTCGCGATTGGTACGCACGCGCTGTTCCAGACCGATGTGGAGTTCGCGCGGCTCGGGCTTGTGATCATCGACGAGCAGCACCGTTTTGGCGTGGAGCAGCGCGCAGCGCTCAGCGCCAAGGGTGCAGATGCCGAACCACCGGACGTGTTGCTCATGACCGCCACGCCGATTCCGCGCTCGCTGGCGCTGACGTTCTACGGCGATCTCGATGTGTCCACGCTCGACGAGCGGCCCCCGGGTCGCCATCCCATCACCACCGCGCGCCGGCCGGAATCGGCGCGCGACCGCGTGCTGCAGTTTATCGAAGGCGAACTCGCGCAGGGCCGTCAGGCGTACATCGTGTATCCCGTCATCGAAGCCAGCGAGAAGACCGATCTGCGTGATGCCACGTCCATGTACGAGGCCCTCGCGTCCGGCCCGATGCAGCATCGTCGCGTGGGACTGCTGCACGGCCGCCTGCCGGTAGAGGAACGCGATGCGGTCATGCGTGCCTTCCGCGACGGCTCGCTCGACGTGCTGGTGGCCACCACGGTCATCGAGGTCGGCATTGACGTACCGAACGCCACGGTGATGGTGATCGAACACCCCGAGCGCTTTGGCCTGTCGCAGCTGCACCAGTTGCGCGGTCGCGTGGGGCGCGGCGCGGAGCAGTCGTACTGCATACTGCTTGGCGACGTGGGACCAGATGCCGCCGAGCGTCTGCAGGTGATCGTGGACAGTGAGGACGGCTTCGAGGTCTCCCGCGCCGACCTGCGTATCCGCGGCATGGGGGATCTGTTCGGCGCTCGACAGTCCGGCCTGCCCGCGTTTCGCATCGCCGATCCTGTTCGCGACGAGGAACTGAACGTGACCGCGCTTGCCGCCGCCGATCAGGTGCTCGCCGCCGATCCAGATCTTACGCGCCCCGAACACGCCAGCCTGCGACATCTGCTGACGGTCGGGTACGCGCGAGCGCTGGAACTGTTTCGCGTCGGGTGATCTCGACGGCTGTTACACCTTGCTGTCGCTGGGGCACCCTGGAAAACCCGCGGCAACCAGCACGCGCTCGAGCGGGCACCAGTTGGTGAAGCTGCTCTGGAACAGATTCACGCCGGCAAGCACGACGATGAGCAGAAACCACGGATTCACCAGATAGGACAGCGCAACCGCGCTGAGGATGATGACACCGGCAAAGCGACGAATGATGTTTTCCGAGCACATGGGTTGAACTCCTGTCAGTGGGGGGTGGACACGGGGGCACGGCGCCGCAACTCCCAATAGAGGAGCGGCACCACGACCATGGTGAGCAGCGTGGCCACAATCGCCCCGCCGATCATCGCGACAGCAAGTCCCTGAAAAATCGGATCGAGCACCATGACCAGCCCGCCGATGACGACGGCAGCCGCCGTGAGCGCGATGGGCCGGAAACGGACGGCTCCCGCCTCGAGCACCGCCTGCACGAGCGGCCGCCCGCGACGCTCGTCGAGCTGGATGAAGTCCACGAGCAGGATCGAGTTGCGCACGATGATACCGGCCAGCGCGATCATGCCGATCATGGACGTTGCGGAAAAGAATGCGCCGGTCAGTGCGTGCGCCGGCAGGATGCCCACCAGTGTGAGGGGGATGGGTGCCATGATCACGAGCGGTGTGGTGAACGACTGAAACCACGCGACCACCAGCACATAGATCAGCACGAGCACCACCGCAAACGCGATGCCGAGATCGCGAAACACCTCGATCGTGACCTGCCACTCGCCGTCCCACTTCACCGCCGTCTCGTCCAACCGCTCGGGTTGCACCGAGTTGTAGCGCGTGATCTCCGCGCCATCCACGCGGATGGTGTCGAGCACTGCATTGAGCGCGAGAATCGCGTACACCGGCGCCTCCACGGCGCCGGCCACATCACCCGTCACGTAAATCACGGGTCGCAGGTTCTTGCGAAAGCGGGACATCGCGCGGGCGCTCGAGTCCACCCGCACGAACCGCGCGAGTGGCTGCGGTCCGGTGGCCGTGGTCACGGGCAGCGCGAGCAGCCGCGTGAGATTGGAGCGGTCCGCGACATCAAGACGCGGGACAACCAACACCGGCTCACGAGCCGTCGCCGATTGCAGTGACCCCATGGGCACGCCACCAACGGCCATCGCAATCGTCTGCGTGAGCAGCGGAATGTCGACGCCGGCGCGTGCTGCGGTTGCGCGATCCACGTGAAGCGACAGTTGGGACGCCGGTGACTCCACCGTCCAGTCCACATCCACGACACCCGGCGTGCCCTCGAACGCCGCCTTCACCCGTGTGGCCGCCTCGAGCCGCGCGTCATCGGTCCCGGCGTAGATCTCCGCCACCAGCGTGGAGAGCACGGGTGGGCCGGGTGGAATCTCTGCCACCTTCGCACTCGCACCGTGCAGGCGGGCAATCGAATCGACCATCGGGCGCACGGCCAGCGCGATGTCGTGACTCTGGCGGTCGCGCTCTGCCTTGGGCGCGAGGTTCACCTGGATGTCCGACACGTTCGAACCGCGTCGCAGGAAGTAGTGGCGCACGAGCCCGTTGAAGTTGAATGGCGCCGATGTTCCTGCGTACACCTGCGTGCTCACCACGTCCGGCTGCGTGCGCAGCTCCCGGGCGATGGCTTCGGTCGCCGTGAGCGTGCTCTCGAGTGTGGTCTCCTCGGGGAAATCGAGTACGATCTGGAACTCCGACTTGTTGTCGAACGGGAGCATCTTCACCTGCACCACACCGGCTCCCACCAGGACCATGGACGCCAGCAGCAGCGCCACGGTTCCGCCGTAGAACGCGAAGCGCACGCCGCGCCGCTCGATGAGCGGGGTCATGAGCCGGACGTAGCGACGCCCGAACGGTGAGCGCAGCGCGTCGGAGTCGTGCTCCACATGTGCGCTTGCGCCGTCTGCGCTTGCGCCGTCTGCGCTTGCGCCGTCTGCGCTTGCGCCGTGCCCGCTCTCACCATGCCCACGAAGCAGGCGATAGCCCAGCCACGGCGTGACGATGAACGCCACACCCAATGAGGCGAGCATGGCCACAGACGCACCCACCGGAATCGGCCGCATGTACGGGCCCATCAAACCGGACACGAACATCATCGGCAGGATCGCCGCGATCACAGTGAACGTGGCGAGAATCGTTGGATTGCCCACTTCGTCCACCGCATCCACCGCGGCCACATCGGCGGGACGGTCACGCATGGCCACATGTCGCGCGATGTTCTCCACCACCACGATGGCATCGTCCACCAGAATGCCAATGGAGAAGATCAGTGCGAACAACGTGATGCGATTGAGCGTGTAGCCCATGAGGTAGTACACGAACAGCGTGAGCGCGAGCGTCACCGGCACCGCCACGAGCACCACCACGGCTTCGCGCCAGCCGAGAAACAGCCACACCAGTGCCGTCACGGACAACGTGGCGATCGCGAGGTGCAGCATGAGCTCCGACGCCTTCTCGGCCGCCGTCTCACCGTAGTCGCGCGTGACCTCCACCTGCATGCTTTCGGGGACCAGACGACCGCGCGATTGCTCCAGGCGGGTGAGCGCAGCGTGCGCAACCGCGGTGGCGTTGGCGCCACCACGCTTCGCGACCGCGATCGTAACGGCTGCTTGCGGTGAACCGTCGCCGGACGCCGACGTCACATAGTTGGTGGGCTCGGCGAAACCGTCCACGACCTGCGCAACGTCGCGCAGGGTGATCACGCTTCCGTTCCGCACGGCAATCACCACATCGGCAACGTCACCAGCGCTCGCGAACGCAGCATTCACCGTGACCTGCAGGGTGGTGTTGGACGTCGTGAACGCTCCCGCCTGGAGCCGTGCGTTCGCTCCCTGCAGTGCGGCAGCAATCTCGCCGGGCGTGACGCCGGTCGCCGCCAGGCGCGCGGGCTGGATTCGCACCTGCACCTGTCGCGCTTCGCCGCCCACGAGATAGACCTGCGCCACCTCCGGCACCGTGCGCAACTCCTCGGCAAGCTGCGCCGCCACCTGACGCACCACGCCCGGCTCTGCACGCGCATCAGAAATCGTGAGCGCCAGAATCGGGACGTCGTCGATGGCATGCGGGCGAACAAGCGGTGGAGGCGCGCCTTGCGGCCAACTGCCGCTGCCCGCGCTCATCTTGGCGTGTACACTCGCCACGCTCTGCGTCTGATCGGCCCCCACGGCGAACCGGGCCGTCACCATGCCGCCACCCTCGCTGCTGGTGGAGTAGACGTACTCCACACCGGCCACTTCCCAGAGGGCCTGTTCCAGCGGTCGGATGACCTGTTGCTCCACCTCGGCGGGCGACGCGCCCGGCAGGCTTGCGAACACATCGATCATGGGGACCGAGATCTGTGGCTCCTCCTCACGTGGTGTCGCGGCCAAACCGATGGCGCCCACGAGGAGGGAGGCCATCGTGATCAGCGGCGTGAGCTTGCTCTGGAGAAATGCCCCGGCAACACGTCCGGCAATGCCGCTCACTGGCCACCTCCCGCGCGGTCCGGAACGAGCACCAGCTCACCAGGTTCCACACCCGAAAGCACCTCCACGAGCTCCCCACGCGCGCGACCGAGTCGCACCCAGCGACGGACGGACGCGGCACCCGTTTGCACTTGGATGCCGGTCAGATCACCCTCGTACACAATCGCCGCGCGTGGGATCAGTCGGACGGATTGTTCGGCGCCCGGCAACAACAACGTGGCCGCACCGCCGGACGGATAGCGTCCATCTCGGTTGGGCACGGTCACGTTCAGTCGGAAAAGGCCACCGCTGGATGCGGCCACCACGCCCTCAACCGTTCCAGTGGCTGCAACGCCTTCGATTAAAAGAGAGATCGACTGACCGCGCCGCAGTGCGCCGGTCGCAGCCGGCGGCACGAGCGCCGACACGCGCAGCGTGCTCGACTGTTCGACCGTGAGCAAGGGTGATCCGGGCGCGGCAAAGGCACCCGGATCGACATGACGCTCGGTGACCACGCCGGCAAACGGAGCGCGGATTACACCGTACGTGCCATTGGCGCGTGCTTCGGCAACGCCACCTGTCGCGGCCGAGACCGAGGCCTGTGCGCGATCGAGTGCTGCTTCCGCCGCGTCGAGTTGTGCCCGCGGGGCGGCGCTGTCTGCGAAGAGGGCGCGCATCCGTTCCGCACTCCGTTCGGCGTCGCCAAGCATCGCCCGCGCCGCGTCGAGCGCGCCGCCAGCCTGCGTGGCCCGCGCCTCGATGTCGCGCACATCCAGTGTGAGCAAGACCTGCCCAGCCGCCACCGCCTCACCCTCGTGCACCAACACGCGTTCCACGGTGGCCATCAGCTTGGTGGCAAGCGTTGCCGAGAGCAACGGCGCAGCCGTGCCCACCGCCTCGGTGACATCCGGCATCATGGAGTCGATCGCAGTCACCGTGTGCGTGCGCTCCGCGCGAACGTCCGCCGCGGATGTCGAGGGTGCGACCCCCTGCTCGGCAACGGTATTGTCGCCAGCGCAGGCCGCCAGCATTGGCACGAGCAACAGGGCAAGTCGCGCGGTGCGCGGCAGACGTGCAGTCAGCGGAATCATGGGTCGAGAGCCAGGAGTGGAGTCAGGTCGAGGCCGAGCGCAACGCGTTCGGCGATGAGGGCGACGAGCAGATCATGTCGTGCCAGTTCGGTGGAGAGGCGAGCGGTCGTACTGGCCGCGTCCGCGTCGAGCAGTTCGCTGATGGCGGCGAGCCCTCCCTCGTATCGACGGCGAACGAGCCGCAGCGCTTCGCGCGCCTGCGTGTGCCCTTCTTCGGCGAGTCGCAACCGATCTGTGGCGACCGCGCGATCGATGTGCGTCTGCGTCACGTCGAGCGCCGCCATTGCCGCTGCACCCTCGGCGCGGCTCTCGGCGGCGTGCACGGCAGCGGTTGTGCGCTGCTGGTCGGCGAGTGTCGCACCGCCGCTGAACACCGGCAGGGACACCATTACACCGGCGGTCCAGAAGGGTGTGCCACCAAAAGGTTGACCGGCCGTCGCCCAGTCGGAGCGAAGGGTGGCACCGATGGTGGGTAGCCAGCGTGCGGCGGCGCGACGTGCGTCCGCGCGCGCGGCCTGCACCGCGAGCTCTGCGGCGCGCACATCGCCCCGTCTCGTGTCGGCGGCGAACGCTGCGGAACCGCCGCCAGAGCGGATGGATGCCGAGACGACCATTTCTGAGGCCGCCGCCTCACCGGCGGCGAGCAGCGTCGGTGTCTCGGGAAGCGTGGCGGCCAGCGGGCGCGCCGTGTCGCCCGGTGCTCCCATCATGACCGCCAGCGCAAGTCGAGCGAGCGTGGTCTGTCCGCGGGCGACAGCCCGCCGGGACACGATGTCGCCCAGGCGCACCTGCGCCAGCAGCACATCGGAGTGCGTGACGATGCCGTTCGTCTCGAGCAGGGTGGCCTGCCGCACGTGCTCGGTACCGGCTTCGACGGCCGCGTCCAGCGCCGCCAGGCTGGCGCTGGCAAGTATGGCGTCAGCGTAGTGCTCGGCGGCGGCGAGCCGTGCCTGCTCGTCGGCGCGATCGGAGGCCGCGTGGCTGGCCAGTGCCGCAAACTGCGCCGCTCGCCGCCCCATCCATGCGGAGGCGGCGAACACCGGTTGTTCGAGAACGATCGCGCTGCTGGTGATATCGAGCGCGTCCGGGCGGTTCAGCCGGGCCGGATCAAAGTCGGCGGCGGTAACGATGCGCCGGCGCAGCCTGGCGCCGAAAACACCGATCGGGTCGGTGGTGCGTGCGGTACCGGCTTCGAGCCGGAGCGCGGGAAGAAAGGCGGCCCGGGAGGCGGTGACGTTGGCGTCGGCGATGCGGGCCTCGGCGTGTCGGGCGCGTCCGTCGAACGCGCTGCTGTCCACCGCGGTGAGTACGTCGCGCAGTCGGAGCACGTCGTTTCGACTGGCTGGTTGTGCGTACGCGGTGGTGGTGCCGAGCAGGAGCGTGGCGAGTGCGAGTGCGAGTTCGAGCACGGCGAAGGGGCGCTGGGCGCGTGGCGGTGCCGCGTGCGCCAATGCGGCGCGGCGTCCGCGGTGGTTCGCTGGTGCGGCGACCGGGATAAGGTGAATAGTCATTCAATCAACTAACTAACGAAATAGTCTGGCGTCAAGGGTGCCGGTCGCCCCGGACCGGGGCGGAGACCGGAGACAGGGCCGCGACCGTCAGCGGACGGCCACGCCGGGCCTGCGGCCAGCACCGGTCCGTTGCCACGCCTTGGCGACCCGTCGTAGCTTACCCGTCCACCTCAACCAGACCTTGCCGTGACTCACCCGTCCTCCCGCATCGCCGATCTCCACGCCCACGTTGGCACCACCGTCACCGTGCGTGGCTGGGTCACCCACGTGCGCTCAAGTGGAAAGGTGGCCTTCATCGTGATGCGCGACGGATCCGGCATTCTGCAGTGCGTGCTGGTGAAGTCGCAGCTCCCGCCCGAGGTCTGGGATCGCTTTGGCACGCTCACGCTGGAGACGTCTGTCGCGGTGAGTGGTGAGGTCCGGGCCGATGCGCGTGCACCAGGCGGACACGAACTCGGCGTGATCGCGCTCGACGTGATTGGGGAGAGCCCGCTCGACTATCCGATCCAGCCCAAGGAGCACGGCATCGACTTCCTGCTCGACAATCGGCATCTGTGGCTGCGCAGTCCTCGCCAGGCGGCGATCATGCGCATCCGCCACGAGCTCGAGCAGGCGGTGCATGACTTCTTTTACGAGCGCGACTTCATCCGGTGCGATACGCCCATTCTCACGGGCGCCATCGGCGAGCGCGCTGGTCTGTTCGCCACGGAGTACTTCGACGAGGGCATGGCGTATCTCGCGCAAACGGGACAGCTCTATGGCGAGGCGCTGGCCGCGTCACTCGGCCGCATCTACACGTTTGGCCCCACGTTTCGCGCCGAAAAGTCCAAGACCCGTCGGCACCTCACCGAGTTCTGGATGATCGAACCGGAAATGGCGTGGTACGATCTCAACGACAGCATGGCGCTGCAGCAGGAGTTCGTGCAATTCCTGGTCGCGCGCGTGCTGGAGCGGCGTGCCGAGGAGCTCAAGGTGCTGGAGCGCGATACGGCGCCGTTGGAGAAGGTGAGTGGCGACTTCGTGCGACTGGACTACGGCGACGCGATCACACTCATCCAGTCCAAAGGCAGTGCGACGCAGTGGGGTGAAGATCTTGGTGCAGAGGACGAGACGCTCATTGTGGCCGACTACGATCGGCCGGTGTTCGTGATCAACTATCCCAAGCAGGCCAAGGCGTTCTACATGAAGGAGAACCCGGCTGACCCGCGCACCGTGCTCTGCGCCGACCTGCTTGCGCCCGAAGGCTATGGTGAGATCATTGGCGGGTCGCAGCGCGAGGATGACCACGATCGCCTGCTCGCGCGCATCCACGAAGAGGGGCTGCCTGTGGCGGAGTACGGCTGGTATCTCGACCTCCGCAAATACGGCACGTTCACACACTCGGGTTTCGGGCTTGGCCTCGAGCGCACGATCGGGTGGATCTGCGGTCTGCACCACATTCGCGAAGTGATTGCCTTTCCGCGCCTCATGCATCGCCTGCGCCCGTAGCGCCGGCCGGCGCGGCGGGCGTGCGCTTACTCGCCGCGCTTCACCTCGTCCCACAGCGCATCCTGCGCATCGAGCGCCAAGTCTCGGAACGTGAGCCCACGCTCCTCAGCCAGCGCCTCCATGCCGCGGAATCGGCGCACGAACTTCTGATTGGCCGCGTCGAGTGCGAGGCCGGCGTGCACGCCGCTTCGGCGACAGAGATTCACCACTGAGAACAGCAGGTCGCCCAACTCGGCCTCCACCGCCGCGGCGTCACGCACGGCGCCCTCAGGAGTGATCCACTCGGCGACCTCCTCCACTTCTTCGCGCACCTTGGCGAGCGGGCCGTTGGCGTCAGGCCAGTCAAACCCCACACCAGCCGCGCGATCCTGCAGCCGTTGCGCGCGATGCAGGGCAGGGAGCCCCGTGGCCAGTCCCTCGTCAATGAAGCGGCGTGTGTGCGACTTCATCGAGTCCCAATCGCGCTTGACGCCATCGCCGTACAGGTGCGGATGGCGCGCGCGCATCTTGGTCACCAGCGCACCGGCCACGTCGTCGATGTCGAACGCGTCGCGCTCCTCCGCCACCACGCCGTGAAAGAGCACCTGCAGCAGCAGGTCGCCCAGTTCGTCGCGGAGCAGGGCATCGTTGCCCTCGGCAATCGCGTCGTCCACTTCCGCTGCCTCCTCCACGAGATACGGCCGCAGCGAGCGGTGCGTCTGCGCCCGGTCCCACTCGCAGCGCACGCGCAGGTCGCGCATGATCGCGAGCGCATCTTGGAGTGTGTGGCGTGATTCCGCGGGCAGTCGTGCAGCAGCCTGCTCGTGTTCTTGCATCCCGTCTCTCCCGTGCCTAGATGTAGTCGCGAGTCTCAACGCGCTGGCGTATTGCCCGCAGCGCGATCTTCACGCCGCGGGCGGGGTACGGCGTTCCGTGCCACCGCCCACCGCTGCGGCAAGCCATGATCTCCGGTCGCAGTCGTCGCTGCGGCAATATACGAAACCGCCCATCGTCCCAAGGACCGCAATGCACGCTCGCGCGTGGTGCGAGATCGATCTTGATGCGCTTCGCCACAACGCTCACCAACTGCGCGAGCGCGCGGGCGCGCCGTTGGTGGCGATGGTCAAGGCGGACGCCTACGGCCTGGGTGCGGAGGCTGTGGCGCGTGCGCTTGGCGCGGAGTTCGACGATGGGCCGGGTGACGCCCCGGGGGAGCGGGCCACGCGTCCGGACGGCCCGTGGGGCCTCGGTGTGGCTACCGTGGCCGAGGGAGAGGCGCTGCGCGCGGCGGGAGCGGACAGCGCTCGCGCG
>JBBSPE010000058.1:0-23659 GCA_038259155.1 Gemmatimonadales bacterium | reverse complement strand
TGCGCGAAGTGCGTGAGGAGACCGGCTGTGAGGTCGAGCGGCTGTACAGCATCACGGTGAACGCGTTCTATCTGGCCGGCGGAGACATTCAGGCGGCGCTCGTGTTCGCGGCGGTGGTGGGGGAGGGCGGCCAGCCGGCTCTGCCTCTGCTGGGCTTGGAGCACGCCGCTGCCCGCTGGGTCTCGCTGGCAACCGCGCGACGCACGGTGACCTGGCCGCGCGAGCTGGAGGCGCTGAGCCACATTGCGCACCTGCTGCGGAGCGGTGATGCCGGGGTGGCCGAGGATGTGCTCCGCGTCCCGCTGCTGCATTCCGTGCCCTAGTCCGCGGCGCCGTTGCCGTTCCACACTCCTATCCGGCTTTTTGGCCCACGGCCATTCGGCGCGTTGGCCTAGGTGTGGCGCGGGTGGCCCGGAGCCGTGTCGGTCGTGCCCACGGGCCACCGCCGCGTGCTGGCCCCGAGGCCCTGACCACCACGCTCTCCGCGGCCGTCGCATCGCTGTTCGCCGAAGCGCCGAATGGCCGTGGGCCTCATGGCGGGACGGGTTGGCGGAACAGCTACGAGTGCACCCTGAATCCCGACCCCTTACGGCGCCGTATCCCGCCGCTGCTGGGACATGGCGCGCGACCGCACCAGCGCCCGCTCGCGCTCCACGCGCTGCAGCACCGCATCCCAGCCACCGCTGGTTTCCGTCTCGATCACGATCGACAGCGGCTGATTCGGATCCACCTGACCATCAAACACAAACAGCGCCGACTGCGTCTCCCGCTGCCGCAGTCGGTACTCGCCGAACCCCGGCGTCATCGGAAACACGTCGAGCGGACGGAAGTCCCGTCCCACATTGCGGATCACGATCTCCATGGGACTGAACCGGGTCTCTCCCTGCTCCTGCGCAAAGAAGTTCACCACCCAGAGCGAGTAGCTCGGCAGGCGCGCGCGCTGTTGCAAGCCATCGATCTCCTCCTGCTTGCTGGCCACCAGCTCGCGCAGCGCCCGATACGAATCGGGGGAGAGCAGCCGGATGAACGTCTCGTCCAGCGGCGCGGCGCGCACCTGCAGGCCACCGGGCAGCGACAGGCGAATGGCAATATCGTCCTGCCGCAGTGTGCCGAATCCCGCGGGCACGAGCGCCGCGCTGGCGCCAAGCGCGAGGTCCGGTGGCGCTTCGTTGGCCGGCAGCGAGGCACACCCCACAGCCAGCACACACGCGAAGACGGCGGACACCGAGCGCACGTGCGTGGCCAACGCGATCACGCCTCGACGTCCCGGAACGGCGGGGCTTCGCACAGCTCAACCACTGCCTCAGCCAGTGCGTCACGTCCCTCGCCGGTGCGCGCGGAGAACGTCAGCAGCTGTTCTTCGTCAATGCCGAGTGCAGCGCAGAGCGCGGGCACGCGGATTTGGCGTTCCTTGAACTTGAGTTTGTCGATCTTCGTGAGCACCACCATGGTGGGCACACCCACCTCCGCCAGAAAATCCAGCATGTGCCGGTCGTCGTCGGTGGGGTCGTGCCGCGAGTCGAGCAGCAGCACCACGCCGCGCAACATCGCCGTACCCGTGATGTATCCCTCGATGAGCGGACGCCACGCCTTCTTGCGTTCCTTCGAGATGCGCGCGTAACCGTAGCCCGGCAGGTCGGCGAGCACGAGCGACTTGTTGACCGCGAAGAAATTGATTTCGCGCGTGCGGCCCGGCGTGTTGCTCACGCGCGCGAATGCCTTCCGACGCACGAGCTTGTTGAGCAGCGACGACTTGCCCACGTTGGAGCGGCCGGCGAACGCGATCTCGGGCAGCAGCGACTCCGGGCGCCAGCCGCCCGCCTCGGCCATTGGGCCGATGAACTCGAGCGAGCGAATGACCAGTGGGTCGACAGAAGGGCCGGTCGTGGGCCGGTCACCTGTGATCACGATACGCGCACGGTGGGCCGCGTCGCAGGCCGCGGTGTCGAGCGTGACTTGCTGCGGCCTGCCGGATCGGCCCCCGCGACGGACCTCTGTCGCGTGACGTCCGCAGGCGCAGCGGGCCGCAGCGCGTGTTCGAGCACTTCGTCCATGGACTTGACCACGTGCCACGTGACGCCGGTGCGGGCGTCATCTGGTAGTTCCGCGAGGTCGCGCTGGTTTGAGTGCGGAATGATCACGTGGGTGATGCGCTGCCGGTGTGCTGCAACGCCCTTCTCGCGCAGGCCTCCAATGGGGAGCACGCGACCACGCAGCGTGACCTCGCCGGTCATGGACACATCGCCGCGCACTGGGCGACCCGTGAGCGCGCTGGCCATGGCCGTAGCCATCGCGATACCGGCCGACGGACCGTCCTTGGGCGTGGCGCCGGCGGGCACGTGCACATGCAGGTCATGCTTCTGCAGGATTTCCGGATCGATGCCCAGCGGTTCCAAACGCGAACGTACCCACGTGAGGGCTGCCGAGGCCGACTCCTTCATGACGTTGCCGAGCGTTCCGGTGAGCTGAAGGCGACCGCGGCCCGGAATGATGCTCACCTCAATTTCGAGCACCTCACCACCAGCGTTGGTGTACGCGAGACCATTCGCCACGCCCACGCGATCTTCGATGCTCGCCGCCTCCGCGTCGTACGGCGCCACGCCCAGATATGTGGCGAGGTCGGAGTCAAGCACCGTGATCGGCAGCGCCACATCACCCTGCTCGGCAAGCGCGCGCGTGAGTTTGCGCACCAGTCGTGCAATCCGACGTTCCAGATCGCGCACACCTGCCTCGCGCGTCCAGCCGCGAATGATCGTGGTCATCGCCGCCTCGTCCACCTGCACATCGCCCGCCGCAAGGCCGTGCGCCTCGAGCTGGCGTGGCAGCAGGTAGCGCGAGGCGATGGCCAGCTTCTCGGGCTCCAGGTAGCCGGGCAGGCGCACTATTTCCAACCGATCGCGGAGTGCCTCCGGAATGCCGGGCAGCGAGTTGGCCGTGGTGATGAACAACACGTTCGACAGGTCGTAGTCCACTTCGAGATAGTGGTCGGCGAACGCGCGATGCTGTTCCGGATCGAGCACCTCGAGCAGCGCCGATGCGGGATCACCGCGCCAGTCACTGCCCAGCTTGTCGAGCTCGTCGAGCAGCAGGACCGGGTTGGTCACCTCGGCGCGCCGCATGGCCTGTATGATGCGGCCCGGCATCGCGCCCACGTAGGTGCGGCGATGTCCGCGAATTTCCGCTTCATCGCGCACGCCACCCAGCGATAGTCGCACGAACTGACGGCCCATCGCACGCGCAATGCTTCGTGCCAACGAGGTCTTGCCTACGCCGGGCGGCCCCACGAGGCAGAGAATCGGCCCGCGCACGGTGCCCACGCGGGACAGCACGGCCACGTGATCGAGAATGCGTTCCTTCACATCGGTGAGACCGTAGTGGTCCGCGTCGAGCACGTCACGCGCCGTCTTGATGTCCAACGTGTCGTGTGAGCGTTCGTGCCAGGGCAGCGCGGCCACCCAGTCGAGCCAGCCACGCGAGACGGCGGCCTCCGGGCTCATGGGCGACAACTTGCGCAGGCGCCGCAACTCGCGCGCGGCGCGCACGTTGATGCCCTCGGGCAACTTGCGTGCCGTGAGCTGCGCCTCAAGCTCCTCGTGGCCGTCGCCGTCGTCGTTGCCGAGCTCGCGGTGAATCGCGCGCAGCTGCTCCTGAAGAAAGAACTCCCGCTGGTTCTGGAACAGCGAACCGCGCACCTGTTCGTCGATGCGACGTTCGAGCCGCAGCAGCTCGAGTTCCGTGATCAGGGTATCGGAGAGCCGCTCCACAAGTGCGTCGAGCGTGGGCTTGGCGAGCAGCTCCTGCCGGGCCTCGAGGGTCAGCTGCAGGTGCGCGGCGATGCCGAACGCGAGCCGCTCCGGATCCTGGATGGACTGGAGCACGCCCACGATCTCTGGCGGCGTGCGCCGCTGCATCCCAGCGTACTCCTCAAACAGCGAAAACACGTGCCGCAGCCGCACATCGAGATCCGACGTGCCGCCCGTACGCCGTCCAAGCGGGAAGGCTCGGGCGGTCGCCTGAATGGCGTGCGCGTCTTCCACCTCCGCGCGTCGGCTGCGCGGCACGGTGAACCGGGAAACGGTCACGCGATCGTGCGCGTCCACGAGGACGCGCGTGCTGCCGTTGGGAAGTCGCGTGACGTGCTGTACGCGGGCAATCACACCGACGCGATGCAGGCCGCTTGCGGTGGGTTGCGGTTCATCGGGATCGCGCTGGGTGACCAGCAGGAGTTCGCGGTTGCCCTCGGCCGCCTCAGCCACGGCCGCAAGCGAGCGGGCACGGCCCACCAGCAGCGGCATCACCGCGTGCGGAAAAAGCACGACATCGCGAAGCGGCAGCACGGGATACTGCAGGGTCGCGACGATCGTGGGCGAGCTACCAGAACGCGGGGCAGGGCGAGGGCTCAGGCTTCCTTCTTCTGACGCTTGGGCGCGATCTCCAGGAGCGGCGGTCCGCCACGCGTGACCGATGCCTCGGTGACTTTCACTTCCACGATGTCATCACGGCTCGGCAGATCGAACATCGTTTCGAGCAACGTTTCTTCGAGAATCGCGCGCAAGCCGCGCGCGCCGGTGCCGCGGCGCAACGCTTTCTCGGCCACAGCACGCAGTGCGGACTCTTCGAACGTGATCTTCACATCTTCCAGGTCGAACAGCCGCTGGTACTGACGCACGAGTGCGTTCTTGGGCTCCTTGAGGATCTGTACCAGCGCGTTCTCATCGAGCGCGTCGAGCGGCACACACACCGGCATGCGACCCACGAGCTCTGGGATGATGCCAAAGCGCAGCAGGTCTTCCGGCTCCACTTCGGAGAACGGCGACTTGGCCGTCTCGTTCACGACGCCCTCGAGCGGCTCTTCCACTTCGACCACCGGTTTGCCAAAACCGATCTGCCGACGGCCCACACGGGCCTCGATGATCTTTTCGAGACCGTCGAACGCGCCACCGCAGATGAACAGGATGTCCTTCGTGTTGATCTGGATGTATTCCTGCTGCGGGTGCTTGCGGCCACCCTGCGGCGGCACGGACGCCACCGTGCCCTCAAGGATCTTGAGCAGCGCCTGCTGCACACCCTCGCCCGAGACGTCACGCGTGATACTCGGGTTCTCCGACTTGCGCGCGATCTTGTCGATCTCGTCGATGTACACAATGCCGCGCTCGCACTCGGCGACGTTGAAGTCACCCGCCTGCAGCAGCCGGACCAGAATGTTCTCCACGTCCTCGCCCACGTAGCCGGCTTCGGTGAGCGTGGTGGCGTCGGCAATGGTGAACGGCACATCGAGGATGCGCGCCAGCGTCTGGGCCAGCAGCGTCTTGCCCACGCCTGTGGGGCCGATGAGCAGAATGTTGGACTTGTCCAGCTCGACGTCATCTTCGCGCGCGTTGGCCGAGGCGTTGATGCGCTTGTAATGATTGTAGACCGCCACGGCGAGCGCCTTCTTGGCGCGTTCCTGCCCGATCACGTACTGGTCGAGCGTACCCTTGATTTCGCGGGGCGACGGGACCTGCGTGATCGCTTCGGTAACCTCGCGCTCTTCATCCTCGGCCAGGATCTCATTGCAGAGCGCGATGCACTCGTTGCAAATGTAGACCGATGGGCCGGAAATGAACTTTCTGACGGCGTCCTTGGACTTGCCACAGAAGGAGCAGCGCAGATGCTTGTCTTGGGACATGTCGGCGTGCGAGGGTCGAAAGAGGGGAGAATGCCCCGAATACTGAAGAGAACTAACCGGCCCGGGGGTAGGGGGTCAAGCGACCGGGGCGGTCCAAGCGGCGGCTGAGCGTAAGTCTCGGCTCGGGCGGGCCGAAACCCAAGGAGGCATACCGGTCAACCTGTCCGAATTCCACTTCAGGCCGGACTGGCCGACCAAGCGCGGCCGCGTGACCAGCAGACCTTGGGGCACGCTCCTAGAACTTCCAGCTGTACCCCGCGCGGATGACCTGCGTTTCCAGGTAGTCCGTACTCACGACCGTGAAGTCGGTACCGCGAATCGTGCGCTCGAGTTGCATGGTGTTGAGCAGATCGGTGGCGTTCAGAACAAACTCGCCGCGTCCTTGATTCACGCTTTTCTTGACGCCAAGGTCGAGCGAGTATCGGCTTTCGATGCGGCCCTGCGGCAGCAGATCCGGCGCGAGGTACACGCTTGAGAGCTGTACCTGCCACAGCTGCGGCAACGTGAAAAGCGCGTTGACCTTGAAGTTGCCCGATGTGAGCTGCTGACGCTCGGCCGAGTAGGTGACGGGCACCGGGTATTGGTTCACCACGGAGAATGCGTCCACCGTGGAGCGGAACACGTTCGCATTCGCGTTCAGCGAAATGCGGGGCGACACCGTCTGCTGCCACACGACTTCCGAGCCGGTGCTCCAGCTCCGTCCCCCGTTCTGGAACACGTTGTAGAGCAGGGTGCTGCCCGGTGCCTGCGTGGCAATGCGCGTGATCGTGCCGTCCACAATGCGATGGTACGCGGCGGCGTAGAAGCTGCCGCTGGTCCAGCTGGTCTTGTAGCCCAGTTCTGCCGAAGTGGAATACTGCGGCTGCAGCGCCGGATTGCCGACTTTGATGAGCTCCGGCTCGTCGTACTTGGGAAAGATGCGGATGTCGACTTCGTTGGGGCGATCGACACGCTGGTTGACGAACAGGGAAATCTTGTTGGACGGATTGAACTTGTAGGCCGCCCGCACACTGGGAAACGGCCGGGTGTAGCGATAGCCGTCGCTCTTGTACGTGTTGTGGTCGGGGTTCACGTCGTAGTCCAGGATCACGCTCTCCAGCCGGACGCCGCCCTCGAGCTCGATGCGTTCGCTCTCGTACACATAGTTGCCGTACACCGCCGGAATGACTTCTCGATACGTGGCCTTGCCGCCGGCGCCGGTGTCAATGGGCGTGTTCACCCCGGGAAAGAACTGCATGTTCACAGGAATGGTGCGGTAACGCCCCTTGAAGCCGGCTTCGAGCCGGCCCTGTCGGAGTGGCTTGCGATAGTCGGCGTTGAGGTCCACGACGTGCTCGTCGGAGAGCAGCTTGAAGGCGTCGTTGCCCACGAAGCCGGGCAGCGTGTTGGTGAAGAAGTACTGCTCGTCCTCACGATGAAACGAGTAGTTGCTCGTGAGCGCGAGCGTGTGCCCGGGTTGCGGAAAGCGATGGGTGAGCACCGCGGTGCCGAAGGCTGTGTACTTGACTTCGTCTTCCAGGAACTGCCACAGGCGGTAGCGATCCTGCAGCGTGCCGGCAAAGTACGGATTGTCGCCGTTGTCGAGAATCTTCTCGCGGTTGAACAGTCCGGACACACTCAGGGTGTTGGCCTCATCGAACTCGTGGTCCACACCGGCGTTCACGGTGGAGTAGTCGGTGCGTCGGTTGCGCTTGATCTGCTGGATGATCACCGACCCGTCGTCGTACGTGCGGGTGGCGAACTCGTTCTTGTTGAGCGTGGGAGAGTACAACCAGTCGGCCTGCACAAAGCTGTTGGTCGGGCCGCTCCGGTAGTTGAGCGACAGCGACGGATTGAACTTGGGCGTGCCCCGGAACTGCGGACGGATGGTGGGCAGGTTGGCCTGCTTTTCCCACAGTGCGCCCGCGCCGCCGGTGAGCCCGATTTTTCCGTTCAGTCCGTCCTGCTCCTGCTTCTTGAACACCAGGTTGATGATGCCAGCGCTGGCGTTCGCGTCGAACTTGGCGGACGGGTTGTTGATGATCTCGATACGCTCCAGTGCGGACGCGGGCAGATTGTCCAGACCACTCTGCGAGCCATAGCCCGTGAGCGCGGTCTGCTTGCCGTCAATGAGCACCACCACCTTGTCGCTGCCGCGTACCAGCACCTTGCCGTCCTGCCCAACGGTCACGCCCGGCACGGTGGACATGGCCTGCAGCACCGATCCACCCGCCTGCCCGATGTTGTCGGCCACGGTGAGCACCTTGGTGTCCAGCGCCTCGGAGAGAGCGTCGGCATTGGACGTGATGGCCACGGCGCCGAGCGCCTGCGGCTCGCGCACCATGAGCAGGGTGCCGAGGTCGAGGAACGCGCTGAGCTCGCCAACAACCACGCGTTCACGAATGGGGCGGTACCCAATGGACCGCGCCTCGAGCAGGTACACACCGCTCCGGAGCCCCGCAAACGTGAAGGTGCCGGCGTCATTGGTGAGTCGCCCGGTCACAAACGCGCTGTCCTGCGCGGTGCGAAGCTGCACGGTCAGCAACGGGAGCGGTGCCTTGGTCTCGGCATCCTGGATTGTGCCGGAGACGGAGACGTTGGTGGCTGCTGTTTGGGCGAACGCGGTGGAGGCGAGCAACAGAAGGAGCGCGGCGGCGCGCTGAAGCGGAGCAATCACAGGGCAGGTGGCTGGAGAGATGACCGGGCGACCGTCGTTCGGCACGGGCACGTGTCAGCGGCGAAAGGTATCAGGCTGCTGGTGAAGAGGAGACTTGCGGGTCCGCGTTGGCTTCCAGCAGCGCGTGCACAGCTTTGACGAGCTCGTGCATCGCCACCGGCTTTTGGAGAAACCGACACCCCGCAGGGAGTGTTTCAAGGAAGTCCAGCTCGCCCGGGTAGCCGGACAGGAACAGGATGCCGAGCGACGCATCCTGCTCGCGCAGTCGACGTGCCGCCTCCACGCCCCCCATGCGCGGCATGATCACGTCGGTCACCACCACTCGGATACCGTGATTTTCAGCGTGCCGATCGAGCGCCGCGATGCCGTCTGCCGCCTGCGCCACACGAAAACCCGCGCTCGTGAGTGCGCGAACCTGCAGCGCCCGAAGCGTCGGCTCATCCTCCACCACCAGCACCCACTCACCCTGTGCCCGCGGTGCCGCTGGAGACGCGGTCTCCGTGCTGATGTCAACGCGTTCTGCGGACGGCAGCAGTACCTCAAAGGTGGAGCCTCTCCCGACTGTGCTCTCCACGAGGATGCATCCGCCGGCCTGTCGCACGATACCGTAGCTCGTGGCCAGACCCAGTCCGGTGCCCTCACCCTGCGACTTGGTGGTGAAGAACGGCTCGAACAGCAACGCACGATCGGCGTCGCGGATGCCCACGCCGGTATCGCGGACGGTGATCGCCACATATTGCCCGGGCGGCATACCCGGCGCTTCGAGTGGCACCAGCGATCGCTCACGAACGGACAGCTCAATGGTGCCTTGGTCCGGAATTGCGTCGCGCGCGTTCACGAGCAAGTTGATCACCACCTGTCCGAGTTGCGTCGGGTCGATCAACGCAAAGTGGTCTGCCGCGGGTGGAACGAGCCGGAATTCGATGGATTCGCGTACGAGGCGTGCCGCCATGCGCGCTGTATTCGAGATCGCGTCGGATACGTTCATCACGCGCGGTTGCACCACTTGACGACGGGCGAACGTGAGCAGCTGGCGTGTCAGCTCCGTCGCCCTGTCGGTGGCGGCACTGATTTCCCGGAGTCCCTCGCTGACCTCGGCGGATGCGCCGTTGGAGAGCAGCTGCGCCTCGCTACCGATGATCATGAGGACGTTGTTGAGGTCGTGCGCAACGCCGCCGGCGAGTCGCCCCACACTCTCCAGCTTCTGCGCTTCGCGGAGTGACGCCTCCAGTCGCTCGCGCTCCGACACGTCGCGCCCGTTGACGATGGCGATCGCCGCGCCGTGCTCGTCCAGGGAGCGTCGTGAGACCGCTTCGATGCGCAGCCAGTTTCCGCCCTTCGTGCGCACGCGCAGCGTGTACGGCACCGCACCCGGATCTTCGGCCTGGATGCGTTCGATGATTCCCGGTTGGTCATCGGGATGCACGAACTCCAGCAGGCCGCGCCCTACAGCCTCCTCGCCCCACCCGAGCACGCGATGCGCCGACGGGCTGAGGTACTGCACGGTCTGCTGCGCGTCGAGCACGGCCGTGATATCGTTCGAGTGCTCGATCATCTGCCGGAACGCGTTCTCCTGCCGGCGCAGCGCGGTTGCGGCCGCCTCTCGCTGATCGGCGAACGCCATTGCCGCCATGGCGATGGCGATCGCGGCCAGCCAGAGCAGGTCGAGCAGCGTGAACCAGGCCAGCGGGTATGCTGGCCGACGGCCCGCGATACTCAACAGTGCGTACCCGAGATAGTGCACGTGTGCAGCGCCGAAAACGAACAGCGCGAGCGCGAGCAGGCGCGCCGGTCGATCGGAGGCGGGGCGGCTGCGCCAGATGATGAGGCCGCTGCCGATGAACGAAGCGGATGTGATGAGCGAGCGATAGGTGGTGCGCACCAGGCTGCTCCCGCCGGTCCACATGCCGGAGACGGCAATCAGCGCCCCGAGCACAATGGAAATCAGGAGCGCCAGGTGAAGCGCTCGGGTGTCGACCGGTTGCCGGCGGACAAACCCGACCGCCCCGATGAGCAGCAACGCCGAGGCGAAGGTGTTGGCGACCTGCGTGGCGACAGACAGGGCCAACCGGGTGCCATTCCCCCCGATGCCGAGAATCGCGAGCGTGAACGCGAGCGCACCGATCAGGTAGTAGGCAGCCTGTGCGATCCAGGCACTCGTCCAATGCCGATAGTGCGTCTGCTGGTGCGGCGTGGCATACCACCGCAGCACGCCGGCAAGCATCGCCGACATCGCACCTGCGAGCAGGAGCGTGGCGAGGTTCAGGTTGGCGTCAAAGGACATCGCACAGCGCGCGAACGGTCATGTGGGCGGAGCGGTGACACTGAATGAATCCTTTGCCCAAGCGCATCCCGCCATCGAGACGCCGATCGTACCCGAACCAGCATGAAGGTAACCGCGGCGTTGGTCGGGCACAGGCCCGGTCCAGCAGGTCTCACACAAAGGAGCCGCGCCAAATGGCCTTGGGCCGGATGGCCGGATGGGGGGGCAGGTAAACAAAAAAACGGGCCCCGGTTTCCCGGGGCCCGCCACAGTTTCAACCCGCGCGATTTAGCGCGTCGCTGCAGTCGCCGCTGCCGCGGCAATCAACTCGGCGTCCGTCGAAATCACGTTGTCGATCAGGCCGTACACCTTGGCCTCTTCTGACGACAGGAACCGGTCGCGATCCGTATCGCGCTCAATCTGCTCCACGGGACGGTTGGTGTGCTTGGCCATGAGTTCATTCATCTTGGCCTTGAGGTACAGAATCTCGCGGGCCTGAATCTCGATGTCCGACGCCGATCCGCCGCCGCCATTCTGTGAGGGCTGGTGGATCATGATGCGGGCGTGCGGCAGAGCGCCGCGCTTGCCGGGCTCGCCGGCCGTGAGCAGAAACGCCCCCATGCTGGCCGCCATTCCCATGCACGTCGTGTGCACCGGCGACTTGATGAACTGCATCGTGTCGTAGATGGCCATGCCGGCCGAAACGCTGCCGCCGGGCGAGTTGATGTACAGGTTGATCGGCTTTTCCGGGTTGTCGGCGTACAGGAACAGCAACTGCGCGATGATCACATTGGCCACATCATCATTCACGGGCGTGCCGAGAAAGACGATGCGGTCCATGAGCAACCGCGAGAAGATGTCGTACGACCGCTCACCACGGGATGAGCGTTCAATGATGTACGGCGTGTAAATCGTGGGCATAGATGTACTCGGGAGTCGGGTGCGGACTTAGGCCGCAGTCACGGTATTGCGTTCGAGAAGCCAGGTGAACACACGTTCTTCGGTCAGCTCGCGTTCAATCTCTGTGAGCCGGCCGCCCTTCTGGAGCTGCGCGTACACTTGGCCCGGATCGACGTTCCGGGCCTTCGCCAGCTCCTCGATCTTCGCATCGATGTCCGCATCCGTCGCCTTGAGCGACTCCCGTTCAGCGAGCGTTTCCACCACCAAGTCGCGCTGCACCTGCCGCGCGGCCATGGGCCGGAACTCCTCCACGAAGCGGCTCATTTCCGCTTCCGGGATCTGGTACATCTTGGCGTACCCTTCAATGAGCTGACGCACCCACGCATCGGGCACATCGAACGGGTTGGCGGTCAGGATCTGCTCGATGAGCTGGCCCCGCACCTCGGCGTCCGCCTCGCGCGTGGCATGGCTGGCCATGTCGGTGCGCACGCCTTCCTTCAACGCGTCCACCGTGTCAAAGTCACCGATCTCGCGCGCCAGCGCGTCGTCGAGCTCGGGCATCAGCTTGCGCTTGACCTCGCTGAGCGTCACGCGCGTGAGCTTGGACACGCCACGCTGTGACTCGTCCGGGAAATCATCGGGCCACTTCACCGGGCGCTCCACCGTCTCGCCGGGCGCGGCCTCCGTGATGAGTTCCTCGATGCCCGGAATGGCTTGTCCGCCGCCGAGCGTAATGCGGTATTCACGCGACGCCGGAAGTGTGCCGTCGGCTTCGGCGGTGGAGAGCTGCACGGTGACCATGTCGCCCGGCATGGGCTTCTCGGTAACCGGGGTCCACGTGGCGCGCTGGTCACGCAGACGATCCAGCTGCTCCTGCAGCGACTCCTCGGTGACTGCGGTTTCGGTACGCGTGACGGTGAAGCCTTCCACCTGACCGAGCGTCACTTCGGGGCGCACCTCGAAGTGCAGCTCGAAGGTGAGATCGGCACCGGGCTCGAACTTGAGATCGTGCACGTGCGGCTGGGCCGCCAGCTTGAGCGTGTCGTCAGCGATCACCTGCTTGAAGGCGTCATTGACGAGCGCCTCAATAGCCTCCTGACGGATGGCCTCGGCGAACTTCTTGCGGACAACGGCCGCGGGCGCCTTGCCCTGACGGAAGCCGGGCATGCGCACCTTGGTGGCGTACTTCTTGGCGGCCTTGTCTTCGGCGGCCGATACCGTGTCTGCGGGCACCGCAATCTGCAGGCGACGCTGGATGCCCGTGGTCTCGGTCGGCGTGATGGTAATGGTCATGGATACGGATGTGGACGCAGGAGTAGTTGAATCAACAAAGATAGTCGCGACGCCCACCCGGTGACCAGATCAGACGCCCGCGCCGACCGGGGGCGTGACGGTGCGCCGAGGCGATCCGGTGGCGTCGCCGATGAGGTCGGCCACGATCTTGCCGGAGCTGAGCACGCCCGGCACACCGGCCCCGGGATGCGTGCCGGCCCCGGCGAAGTAGAGCCCACCAATATCCCGGTCCTTGTTGTGCGGCCGCCAGTAGGCCGACTGGAGCAACGTGGGCTGCACGGAGAAGGCGCTGCCGAGGTAGCTGTTGAGGGTGTCACGGAAATAGCGCGGGTCAATCCGGCGCTCGGTGACGATGTGTTGACGGAGGTCGGGCAGGTACCGCTCTTCGAGATACTCCATGATCCGGTCGCGGTACCGGTCGCCCACCCGGGCCCAGTCCACGTTGCCCCCGAGGTGCGGTACGGGCGAGAGCACGTACCAGCAGTCATGGCCAGGCGGCGCCAGCGACGGATCGGTGGCCGTGGGTCGGTGCAGGTACAGCGAGAAGTCGTCGGCCAGCAGCTTGCGCTCGAAAATGTCCTCAAGCAGCGCCTTGTAGCGCGGCCCCATGAGGATCTCGTGGTGCGCGATGTCGCCATAGGTGCGGTTCGTGCCGAAGTAGATCACGAACAGCGACATGGAATAGTCGTACTTCTCGAGCTTGCGGTCCGTCATGCGCGGGCGCGCCCATGCCGGGATGAGCGACTGGTACACTTGGGCCACATCCCCGTTGGACACGACCGCATCGGCCTGCAGCGTCTCGCCATCCACCAACGTGATGCCGGTGGCGCGCTTGCTCGCACGATCCACGTTGATGGATGCGACCTCGCTCTCATAGCGGATCTCGCCGCCAATGTCCGTGAACAGCCGCACCAGCGCCTTCACCAGTGCGCCCGTGCCGCCCATCGCAAACCAGACGCCCCACTCGCGCTCGAGCGTGTGAATGAGCGCGTAAATCGACGACGACGAGAACGGATTGCCGCCCACGAGCAGCGGATGAAAGCTGAACACCTGTCGCAGCCGCTCGTCGGTCACGAACTGCGACGCGTAGGCCGCGACACTGCGGTCGGCGCGGAGTCGCACCAGATCGGGCAGCACCTTGAGCATGGACGCATAGTTGGGAAATGGCTTGTCGATGAGCGCCATGCCCGTCTTGAAAATGTCTGCGGTCCGCTCCACGAACCGGTCGTAGCCCGCCACGTCGTCGGGATTGAAGCGCGCCACCTCACGCCGCAGATGGTCCCCGTCGCCGTTGTAGTGAAAACGGCTGCCGTCCTCGAACCGGATGTTGTAGAACGGGTCGAGACGGGTGAGGTCCACGTAGTCCTTGGTGCGGACGCCACACAGCTCAAACATCTCCTCGATGAGCCACGGCGCCGTGATGATCGTGGGGCCGGCGTCGAACGTGAAGCCGTCCTGCTCGAAGACGTAGGCCCGACCGCCGGCCTTGTCGAGCTTTTCCACGATCGTGACGTCGTGCCCTTGAGCCTGCAGGCGGATGGCGGCCGAGAGGCCACCAAATCCGCTACCGATTACGAGAATACGCATGTCATCACAATGCAGAGGAGACCTTCATCGTGCCCGCGCCGAACGACGCTGGGCTCAGTCGCCTGCGAGTGCGACCCCGCCCACGGCCCGGCCAGCACGGGCGGGCGGCAGCTCGGCCGGCACCGGCGAGCCCGCCCGCAAGGCCAATCCCAGCGGAAGCGCCATGGCGATGAAGCCGAGCACGCCGGCCAGCACCATGTCCTGTCGAAGACAGATCGTGATGGGCAGCAGGCCATTGAGCGCGTAGAGCGCGAGCGGAAAGCGGCTGGGGGATACCAGGCGCGCCCACCGCGACGGCGGCACCACCACGAGCATGAGCCGCGACACCACGATGCCCGTAAGCAGCCAACCGAGCCAGTTGGTGAGCGGCATGCCGAAGAAAATCTCTCGGCCTATGAACTGGGAGAACGCCGAGGTCGCGCTCAGGTCGGGGATGTCCCACACCCAGTGCCGCGTCTTGACCATGGCGGGGTCCATGGACACATCCCACGCTGTGAGCACGAGGCTGGCGATGAGCGCCCAGTACCACTTGGACGTGCTGTCGTCCTTGGCCGGCAGCAGGCGCCCGCAAATCGCGAGCGACGCGTACAACATGTAGAACCAGCTCGTGGGAATATTGAACGGCACGAGATCGCCGATCTTGTACCCCAGCAGCTGCGTGTATCCGTACACACCGAACGGCAGGCCGGTGGACGTGCCCAGCAGCTCCGATCCGAGTGACACGATGAAGCTGAGCGCGAAGATTCCGAGAGCCGGGCGCGCGCCCAACCGACCCATCGCGTGCAGGATTCCGGCGAGCGCGCCAAAGACGACGGTGGTCTGACCGCCCCACGCGTAGCCAATGGCGTACACTTTCATGTTCTGCGGCTCGCGCAGCCAGTCGGGAAGCGGCGGCGTGAGAAAGGTCGCAAACGCAACGGCCGAGAACACACTCATGACGGCGTGAACGCCGAGGCACACGAGTGCGACGCGGAGCAGGGTGGCTGACGGCAATGAGTCAGCGGACGAGTTGGAAGACAGGGTGTTCACCGTTCGTAGAGTCGTTCGGAGGGTCGAGCGACGCGCTCAGGCGAGTCGGGCGATTTCCGGGGAAGCATCGGCGGCGGGCCGGTCCCAGAGCAAAGTGGGGCCGTTCCCAACGGTTGCGGTATCGAGCGGGGCCGCGCGGAATCGCCACGCGTCCCACAGTACACTCATACGGGCGACACGTCCCATTCGTGCCCGGGAGCTGATGGTGTCGTACTGTTGCGCCTCAATGGCGCTCAGGATTCCGGCGTAGCCGGTGGCGCAGGCGCGCGCGCAACGGTGCGCATCGTGAGACAACAGCGCGATGCCTGGCGTCGCCGCCTCGTAGAGGGCCCGGGCTCGTCCGACCTCGAAGGCCATCATGGGCCGCCAGCGCTCGTCGCGCGGGAGGGCAGGGTTGGTGAGCACATCGTGCCGCGAGAGCCCGAACATGGCCAAATCTTCGTCCGGCAGGTAGCAGCGGCCACGATGGGCGTCCTCGCCGATGTCCCGAAGGATGTTGGTGAGCTGCATCGCCACCCCGAGTGCGCGCGCGTAGCGGACTGCCCGGACCCGGACCTCATTACCGCCGGGCACACCGAACACATGGGTGCACATTTCGCCAACGGAGCTCGCCACCCCCTCGCAGTACAGGGAGAGGTCCCGCCACGTGGGGTAGGTGCTGGGTCGCAGGTCCCGGGCGACGCCGGCCAGCAGCTCGTAGAGCGGTTCCGGCGGGACCTCATACTCGGCCGCCACCCAGGCGATCTCCCGGAACACCGGGCTGCTGGGGCGCCCCGACAAAGCCGCAGCCAACTGTCGTTCATAGTCCGCGAGCTGCGCGGTGAGCGTGCTTTCGGTGCCGGGCGTGGCCCGATCCACGAGGTCGTCGGCCACTCGGCAGAACGCGTAGAGCGCATACGCGGCGCGGCGCTTCCCGGTGGGCAGGAGATAGCTGGCCAGCGTGAAGGTGCGCGCGTGGGTGCGAACGATGCCCGCACAGTGCGCAGCGTCTGCGATCCCGGTCTCAACCGCAGCGACGGCGTTGGCCGGTGTACGCGGTCCCCCGGTGGCGGAGATCACCGACGAGGGGGATGCGGACATCGGTGCGTCCGCGCGGGCGATCAGCCCGTGCGGGTTGAGCGCCACTTCACGGTCGGTCATGCGCGACGCCGAACCGGCGTGAGGGGACATGGCATGCAGGAAGAGTCCGACGAGGTGACGGGCTGTACTCGCAAACGGTGACGCGAGAGGGCGTCACCATACCGGGGACGCTGACGCCCAATGAACGCTCCAGCGGCGAAGGCGTTCCCGGACGGGGGCGCATCCCTCTGCTGTGCCTCTACAGTGCCCCCGCGCGCCGCAACTGTCAACCACGATTGACAGTTGCCTGACGCGGCCGCTGCGGGATTGGCTGCGAGCGTCGGCGTCTCTGTGTTCATGAACCGCTGCCCCGTGTTGATCAGCGAGCGCGGAAGCGGGCGATTGCCTCGCGCGTGAAGTCGGAAAGCACCATGCGCCCGCTGAGTGCCGCGCGTTCGGCGAGCAGTGGCTCCCAGTGCTCGGTGCCTGCCCAGAATACGCGCTTGAGCTCGCGCATCGCCTCCGGATTGCTGGCCGCGAGCGTGGCGGCCTGCCCCGCGACCGCCGCGTCCATCTGGCCCACGTCATCGAACAGCCGCGCGTACAGTCCGTGCCGTTCGCACCACGCGGCGTCGCGCCAATCGGCGTCCACGGACATCGCGCTAAACGGGCCGGCGCCCAGCTTTCGCTCAACCACCGTGCCCACCACGAACGGGCCGATGCCCACCGCCAGCTCGCTGAGCCGCGCGGCAGCATTTCCCGTGGCAAACACGTAATCTGACGCGGCGATCAGTCCCACCGCGCCGCCGGCGGCCTTCCCGTGCACGCGCGTGATCACGAACTTCGGCGCGCGAATCATGGCCAGAATGACGCTGGAAAATCCGCTGAAGAACGTGGCGCCGGCATGGGCGTCAGGAATCGTGGCGAACTCGTCGAATGAGGCGCCGGCACAGAACGGCCCGGTGCCTTCGCTCCGCAGCACGATCACGCGGACGTCGTCGCGCCCGCCGAGTGCGGTGATCTGTTCGGCGAGCTGTCGAAGCAGTGCGCCGGGCAGGGAGTTGCCCTTGGGATGATGGAACTCGGCGGTGCCGACGCCATTCGTCACCTGTACGGTGACTCGGCCGGCCTGCACGTCGCTGGGGGGAGCATCAGGAGTCATGGTGTGTAATGTAGTAAGTGAGGTACCGATCAAGGGACAGCACGATTGTCGGATCCCCGTTTTTCCGCATACATTGGAATCATGGAACAGACACTGAAGACTTCTGCCAACGCCGCCGCCGACGAGTTGGCCCAGGTGGCCGCTTTCGAGGCGCGCATCGCGGCTGGCGACAGCATCGAACCCAAAGACTGGATGCCCGAGCGCTACCGGCGGCAGCTCGTCCGGATGATGTCGCAGCACGCGCATTCGGAAATCGTGGGCATGTTGCCCGAGGGCAACTGGATCACGCGTGCGCCGTCGCTCCGTCGCAAGATGTCGCTCATTGCCAAGGTGCAGGACGAAGCGGGCCACGGCCTGTACATCTACTGTGGCGCGGAGACGCTGGGTGTTGATCGGCACGAGCTCGTGGCCCAACTGCTCGACGGTCGCGCGAAGTACTCCAGCATCTTCAACTATCCCACGCTGTCGTGGGCGGACATGGGTGTGATCGGGTGGTTCGTGGACGGCGCCGCGATCGTGAACCAGACCATCCTGGCCAAGGCGTCGTACGGGCCCTATGCGCGGGCCATGGTGCGCATTTGCAAGGAAGAAAACTTCCACAAGCGCCAGGGTTTTGAGATCTGCGCCACGCTGTCGCGCGGCACGGATGCTCAGCGCGAGATGCTGCAGGACGCCGTCAATCGCTTCTGGTGGCCGTCCCTCATGATGTTCGGCCCCAGCGACACGGACTCCCCGAACTCGGCCGAGTTGCTCAAGTGGCGCGTGAAGCGCAAGACCAATGATGAGCTGCGCCAGCGCTTCATCAACCTCACGGTGCCGCAGGCGATGGCCGTCGGCGTCACGCTCCCTGATCCCGACCTGCGCTACAACGAGGAGACGGGCAACTGGGATTTTGGCGAGATCGACTGGGCGGAGTTCTTCCAGGTGATCGGCGGCAACGGTCCGTGCAACCGCGAACGTTTGGCGGCGCGCACCGCGGCGCACGACGAGGGAGCGTGGGTGCGCGAGGCGGCCACGGCCCACGCGGCCAAACCGCAGCGCGCGGTGCAGGCGGCCTGATGAGCGCCACGGATTCCGCGGCCAGCGCGTCAAGCGGCGCTGCCGACAGCGCGTCCAACGGCCAGTCGGATACGCAATGGGCGCTGTGGGAGGTGTTCACGCAGGCCGGCAAGGGTGCGCCGCACGAGCACGCGGGCAGTGTGCACGCCACCGACGCCGAGCACGCCATGCAGAACGCGCGCGACGTGTACGCGCGGCGCGGTGAAGCCGTGAGCCTGTGGGTAGTGCCGGCCGTCGCCATCATTGCCTCCGCCCCCGGCGACGCCGGACCGTTCTTCGATCCGGGTAACGACAAGGCGTATCGGCATCCGCAGTTCTACAAGGTGCCGCGCGGCGTGCGCGTCTTCTGATGAGCGACCACGACGAAGACGAGGCGGTCACCAGCGCCCCCTCGGCCACCGCGACTGCGGACATCCCGAACGTTGCCGGCACGCGCGGTCCGTCCCTCGGAGCGCCGCTCGTGGAGTTCGTCCTGCGCCTCGGTGACGATCGGCTTGTCCTCGGTCATCGCATGTCGGAGTGGTGTGGCCACGGCCCCATCCTCGAGGAAGACATCGCCATGGCCAACATCGCGCTGGATCTCGTGGGCGCGGCCAACATGTTCCTCGGTCTGGCGGGAGAGTTGGAAGGGAAGGGACGCGACGCCGATGCGTTGGCGTACTTTCGCGACGGTGTGCGCTTCCGGAACGCACTGCTCACCGAGCTTCCCAACGGTGACTTTGCCTTCACCATGATGCGCCAGTTCCTGTTCGATGCCTTCAGCATCGTGCAGCTCGAGGCGCTCGCCGCCTGCAGCCACGCCGACATCGCGGCAATCGCCGCCAAATCACTCAAGGAAGACAGGTATCACCTGCGCCATTCGAGCGAGTGGGTGGTGCGGCTCGGTGACGGTACCGAGGAGAGCCATGGCCGCATGCAACGTGCGCTCGATGGGCTCTGGCGCTACACGGGTGAGTTTTTCGAGGACGACACCGTTACCAAGGCTGTGGCCGAACAGGGGGTCGGGCTGGATATCGGCGCCATGCGCGCTCGCTTCATCGCGCTCGTGACCGACGTGCTCGCGCGTGCGACGCTCTCGCCGCCTGATGACGCCGTGATGGCCAGCGGCGGGCGCGTGGGACGCCACACGGAACACCTGGGGCACTTGCTTACCGTGATGCAGAGTGTCGCGCGGGCGCACCCGGGCGCGAGCTGGTGACGGAGTCGCGCGCTGTGCACGCCGCGTCGGCGCCGCTCACGCCGGAGTCGGCCATGGCGGTGCTGCGCACGGTGAAGGACCCTGAGGTCCCGGTCATCAGCGTCGTGGAGCTCGGCATCGTTCGCAACGTGCAGGTTGCGGACGGCACGGTTTCCGTGACGGTCACGCCCACGTACTCCGGCTGTCCCGCCATGCGCGAGATCGAGGACGACATTCGGTCGGCGCTGCTCGAAGCAGGTGCCACGGAAGTCCACGTGCGCATGGTGTTCGCACCGGCCTGGACCACCGACTGGATTGGTGAGGAAGCACGCGAGAAGCTGCGGGCCTACGGGATCGCGCCGCCGGGGCGCGCGGAGCAGGGCGGGCTGATCACGCTCACGCGTCGTCGGACACCCGTCGCGTGTCCGTTCTGCGGTTCGAGTGACACGCGGCTTCAGAGCGAGTTTGGATCTACCGCCTGTAAAGCGATTCACGTGTGCAATGCGTGTCTACAGCCGTTCGACGAGTTCAAGGCGATCTGACGCTGGCGGCGGCGAGGCGCGCTCCGTGTGCGCGCCCAGTATGCGCAACCACGAATCTCGTTCACGATTCGCGAACACGCCCCTGCTCCACGTACAGCACCACGTCCGCAATGCGCGCGGCCTCGTCAGGGTCGTGCGTCACGAGCACCATCGGGATACCCGACCGTTCGTGCAGGGAGCGCAGCTCCTCGCCCAATCGCCGTCGAAGCGGTACGTCCAGCGCCGCGAGGGGCTCGTCGAGCAGCAGCACCGTTGGTCTCGGCGCCAGCGCACGAGCCAGCGCGACACGCTGCTGCTGTCCGCCGCTGATTACGCGCGGGTGGCGATCGGCAAACGATTCGAGTCCCACCAGCGCGAGCATCTCGTCCGTGCGTGCGGCCCGCTCGGCGTTGGCCCACCCGTCTAGTCCGTACGCCACGTTCTCGCGCACCGTGAGATGCGGCAGCAGTGCGTACTGCTGGAACACGTAGCCCACCCGGCGTTCGCGTGCGGGCAAGTCGATCCGGGCGGCCACGTCGAGCAGCACCCGGTTCTGCGCCACGATGCGCCCCGCCGCTACGCGAACAAGGCCGGCGATGGCGCGCAGCGTGAGGGTCTTACCCGCACCCGATGGGCCAAGAAGTGCCGTCACACCTTGCCCAGATGCGAACGCCATGTCGAGCGCGAACGACCCAAAACGGTGCTGTACCGAAACCTCGATGGTCATTCGCCGCGCCCGTTCGACGTCCGGCGACCGCCAACGCGTGTCAGCAGCAACAGCGCCGCGCCCGTGACGCCGGTGAGTAGCAGCGAAAGCACCAGTGCATCGGTTTGCTGTCCGGCCTGAACAGCGTCGTACACGGCGAGGCTGGCCGTTTGCGTGCGCCCGGGAATGTTGCCAGCGAGCATGAGTGTGGCGCCAAACTCTCCCATCGCGCGCGCAAAGCAGAGCGTGGTGCCCGCCAGAATGCCGCGCCACGCCAACGGCACGGTCACCGTGAAGAACACCGACAGCTCCGACCGGCCCAGGGTGCGCGCGGCATCTTCGTAGATGGTGTCCACCTGTTCGAAACCGCCCTGCGCCGCGCGAACCAAAAACGGGGCGGCCGCAACGCCGGTTGCGAGCACCGCGGCGAACGGCGTGAACACGATGGGAGCACCAAAGACCGACTCAATCACACGACCGACGGCACCTTCGCGACCAACGGTGAGCAGCAAGTAGTAGCCGATCACTGTGGGCGGCAGCACCATGGGCAGCAGCACCAGCACCTCGAGGAGCGACCGCCCGGGAAAGCGTCGGCGCGCCAGCAACCAGGCGATCGGCAGGCCCAGCAACACGGCGCACATCGTGGCGGCGGTGGCCACGATGAGCGAAAGTCGTATGGGAAACAGCGCCGCACCGAACGACTCGTTCACTGCGTGCGCGGCGGCGTGGCCGGCGGGACGAGGAATCCGTAGCGCTCAAGAATCGCTGCGCCTGATGCCGAACGCAGAAACTGCAGCAACGCGGCGGCAGACCCGGGATGCTCGGCACGCGCAAGCACCGCGGCCGCCTGTGCGAGCGGGTCATGGAGCGACGAATCTACGACGTAGTGGTGAACCCCACGCTTGTTGATCACGAGTGACAGCGCCACCAACCCAACCTCGGCGTTGCCGCTGCTCACGAACTGCTCCGCCTGCGACACGTTGGCACCCATCACGAGCTTTTCCTTCACGCGCTCGTACACCCCGGCACGCTCCAGCACCTGGCGTGCCGCCAGACCGTACGGCGCATAGCGCGGGTCGGCGATGGCAATGGCGCGAAACCGGGGCTTGGGCAGATCCTGAACCGCGACGTCCTCGCACGGCGCCGCAGAATCCTCGGCGCCATCCGGCGCGGGTGCGCAACGCGTGATCAGCGCCACGCGCCCGACAGCGTAGACCTCCCGCGTGTCAACGTCGATCAGGCCGAGCGTCTGGAGCGAATCCACTGCGGCCTCGTTGGCGGCGAGCAGGAGGTCGGCCGGCGCGCCATTGGCGATCTGTGTAGTGAGGTCGCCGGTAGATCCAAACACGAGCACGATGCTATCACCACCAGTCTCACGATAGCTACGCACCACGTCGGTGAGCGCTTCCCGAAGATTCGCTGCCGCAAACACGAGGGTGGGCTCCACCGCGTCCGCCGTAGCGCGGGCGCAGCCGGCGAGCGCGGCCAGTCCGATGCAGCAGGACCAGAGGGTGAGCGGAAGGCGTGAGCGATGCATGGTCCCAAAGATGCGCCCCGGTAGGCCGCAACTCAACGAGCGCGCGCAGCACCGCCACGCCAGCTCCCTCGACCCTTACACCACGTTGGTCTTCCAGCGGCCCTGCCGAAACAGCACGACGCTCACGGCGGCCAGCACCGTATACGCGACGGGAACCGCGAGAAACACACCGCGTTCCCCGAATCCGAGACGTGCCGAGAGCAGCCAGGCGAGCGGAATCTGCACGATCCAGAAGCTCAGCACGTTGATCCAGGTGGGCGTGCGCGTGTCGCCCGCGCCGTTGAACGATTGTTCGAGCACCATGCCGAACGCGTACACGGGGAAGCCCAGCCCGATCACACGCAGGCCGTACACCGCCACGCGCGCGACATCCGGCGCGCTTGTGAACAGTCCGACGATGAGAGGTGCGAACAGCACGAACACGACACCGGTGCTGCCGAGCAGCAGCACGTTGACCCGCACCGCCGTCCACACGGAGCGTTCCGCCCGATCCGGCAGCTTCGCGCCGAGCGACTGTCCGACCATGGTCGCGGCCGCCGCACCCACGCCGAAGGCTGGCATGAGCGCAAAGATCACCACGCGAATGGCGATGGTGTAGCCCGCGAGCGCGGTGCTGCCGAATCCGGCGACGAGTCGCACCAACCCGATCCAGCTCATGGACGCGAGCGCGACCTGGACCGTTCCCCATCCGGACAAGCGCGCGATCGTCCACATGGTGCTCGGCCGGATCACGAAATGCTGCCGTGTGACCACCAGATGCCCGGTGCCCCGCGCAAGCAGGACGAGCGCCACGAGCAGGCCGACGCCGCGGCCGATCGTGGTGGCGATCGCGGCCCCGGTGAGCCCGAGCTCCGGGAACGGGCCGAGGCCGAAGATGAGCGCGGGGTCGAGCAGGCAGTTGATGCCGTTGCCCACAATGAGGACGCGCATGGCAACGGCCGCGTCGCCCGCGCCGCGAAACACGGCGTTCACGAGAAACAGCAGGAACGCCGTGGCGCTCCCGCCGAGCGTGATGCGGGCGTAGGCGGTGCCGGTGGCGAGC
>JBBSPE010000057.1:0-23842 GCA_038259155.1 Gemmatimonadales bacterium | reverse complement strand
CGGGGGGGTTGTGGCGGGCGTGGGGGTGGGTGGTCTCACGGGCGGCGGGGGTGCCTGCGGGGTTTACTTTACGGGTGTGGGGGGGGGGGTGGGTGCGCGCGCCCACCGCGACTCCATTCACCTCAGCAGCGGCGAGACGCAGATCGGCCAGCAGCACGTCGAAATGCGCGACGCGGTCAGCCAGCCCAAACGCGACGGCCTCGTCGGGCAGAAAGAGCGCCACAGAGTCCGCGAGTTGCTGCAGGCGCAGCGTGTCCACGTTGCGCGACCGCGCGACCTGCTGCTTGATCTCGTCCCACGTGGCGTCGAGATAGCGGCGTGTCTGAGCGCGACTCTCCGGACTCAAGTCGGCGCGCAGGAACGGTTCCACGGCGGACTTGTAGCGGCCCACGCGGCTCACCTGCACGCCGATGCCGTACTTCTCCAGGAAGCCCGCGAAGTAAAACTGCGTGGAAGCCAAGCCACCAAACTGCAGGGTGCCGAACGGGTCGATGGTGATCGTGCTGGCCGCGCTGGCGATGTAGTAGTCGCGCACGGTGGGCTCGGTGAGGTAGGCGTGCACCGGCTTGCCCGTTGCGGCGAAGGCGGCCAGCGCCTCGCGGAACTCGACGAGGCCACCATAGCCGGACGAGAGGCCATCACTCGCCACGTTGCCGCGCAACAGCACGCTGCTGATGCGCTCGTCGGTGGCGGCTTCCTCGAGCGCCACGACGGCGGAGCGCAGGGACAGGCGGCTGCCGCCAGGTTCGGCAAGCACGCGGTCGAGGGCGGTGGTGGGCGTGGTTTCAGCCGGCCGATCGGCGAGCGCCTGACCGAGGTCCACCACCAGCACTGCGCCATCAGGAACCGCGGGGCCGCTGTCGTCACCCGCCGCCGCCGCGATGAGCCCGATGGTGAGCATGATCACCAAGAGGAACAGTAGGGCAACGGTGGCGAGGTTCGCGGCAATGTTCGTGAAGAACTGCTTCATGCGGGCTCCAGTACGGGTCCATGCGACAGATGCCGCAGTCTAACGCCGCACGCGCCGGTCCGGTGCCGTCCCTCCGTCGTGTCCGGACGGACGGGCGGCGGCAAAACATGACGCTACCGTCGTGAATTGCGGCTTGTCGGCCGCGGCGCCGCGGCCCATGTTTCAGGCACGATCGCGACCGTCCGGCCGGCAGCCGCTCCGGGCCCCTCGCGACACTGCGCCTTGCCTTCCGAGGGCTGTCATGCCGACTTATCGCGCTCCGCTCGACGACATCCGTTTTGTACTCCACGACGTGCACGGCGTGGCGCGCCTGGCCGAGTTGCCGGGGTTCGAGGAGGCGACGCCGGATCTGGTGGACGCGGTGCTGGCCGAAGGCGCCAAGGTGTGCGAAGAGGTGCTGTTTCCGATCAACCAGTCGGGCGATGCCGAGGGCTGCCGCTACGAGGCTGGCGCGGTGCACACGCCAGCTGGCTTCAAGGAGGCGTACGCGCAGTACACGGGCGGAGGCTGGACGGGGATCGCGTCGGATCCCGCGTACGGTGGGCAGGGACTTCCCGAAGCCGTGCGCTTTGTGTTCGAGGAAATGCTGTGCTCGTCCAATCTGTCGTTCAGCATGTATCCCGGCCTCTCCCACGGCGCCGACAGCGCGCTGGTGAGCCACGGCGATGACGAGCTGAAAGAGCGGTATCTCCCCAAGCTGGTGGACGGGACGTGGGCTGGCACCATGTGCCTCACCGAAGCGCACGCCGGCACCGACCTGGGCATCATCACCACGCGCGCCATACCGGCTGGTGACGGCGCGTACAGCATCACCGGCACGAAGATCTTCATCTCCGCGGGCGAGCAGGATCTCACGGAGAATATCCTGCATCTCGTGCTCGCAAAATTGCCCGATGCGCCGGCCGGCTCAAAGGGCATCAGCATGTTCCTCGTGCCCAAGTTCCTGCCCACCGACGACGGCAAACCCGGCACCCGCAACGGCGTCACCTGTGGATCGATCGAACACAAGATGGGCATCAAGGGGTCGGCCACCTGCGTGCTCAACTTTGATGGTGCGACCGGCTTCATGGTGGGGGAGGCCAACAAGGGCATGCGCGCGATGTTCGTGATGATGAACGGCGCGCGGCTCGCCGTGGGTATGCAGGGGCTCGGCTTGTCCGAAGTCGCCTACCAGAATGCGTTGGCCTACGCCAAGGACCGACTGCAGGGGCGTGCGCTCACGGGCGTGAAAAACCCGGACGGTCCGGCCGACTCCATTCTCGTACATCCCGACGTGCGGAAGGGCCTGTTGCGCGTGAAAGCGTTCAACGAAGGCGCACGGTCGCTCGCCTATTGGGTCGGCATGCTCATCGACACGGAGCATCGCCATCCGGACGCGGCGGTGCGGGAAGAAGCCGAAGATCTCGTGGCGCTCATGACGCCGGTCATCAAGGCCTTCTTCACCGATCTCGGTTTCGACGCCACCAACATCGCCCTGCAGACCTTGGGCGGCCACGGCTATATCCGGGAGTACGGCATCGAGCAGTACGTGCGCGACGCGCGCATCGCGCAGATCTACGAGGGGACCAACGCCATTCAGGCGCTCGACCTGGTGGGGCGCAAGCTGCCCATGCATGGCGGACGCCTCGTGCGTCGGTTCCTGTCACTGGTGAAGGCCGATATCGATGCGGCAGCAGACGACGAGACGTTGGGCGCGCTGGCCAAGCCGGTGGGGGAAGCACTCGTGAAGCTGCAGAAGGCCACCATGCTGCTGGCCGAGAAGGGCTTTGCGAATCCTGATGAGGCGGGGGCGGTGGCCACGGACTATCTGCACCTCATGGGTTACACGGCGCTGGGCTGGCAGTGGCTCAAGATGGCATCGGTGGCGCAGCGGCAGTTGGCCGCCGGCGAAGGCGACTCGGCCTTTCTCGGAGCCAAGCTCAAGACGGCGCGATTCTACATGGCGCACATGATGCCGGCGACGCATGCGCTGCTGGCGCAGATCCAGGCAGGCGCCGCAACGATCATGGCACCCGCCGAGGCGGAGTTCTAGGCGGAGTTCCAGGCGGGGTTCAAGGCGCGGTTCAAGTTTGCGGGCGGAGGGGTCGATATCCATAAACAACTCCCCCTCCTCCCTCCCCCTCCGACGATGTTCTTCCGCAAGTTCAGCTTCGATCGCGGTGGAGCACGCCCAGCTGCAGATGCCGCCGCCCGGACCGGGCAGCCCGCGACATCCGATGCGCCCGCGGACTCTCCGAAACTGGTGGCCATTCCCGGCGGTGCCGCGTCACGTGCCCGGCCGACACCCGCTCAGGGCGTATCCGCCCAAGGCGTGTCCGCTCGCGGCTCGGCCGATCAAGTGGACGAGGTCGCCCTTGTCCTCGATACGCTGGGCAGTGTGCTCACCGCGTTCTCCCGGCACGCCTTCGACCTGTCGGAGCGATCGGCGCCGGAGATCTCGGCTGAGCTGCAGCGTTGGCAGCGGCACGCGACGCTGGGAGTCCCCGTCGAGCCCGGCGAAGGCAGTGCGTTGGGTGTGCGCGACCGCAACTGGACCGGCGTGGCGCGGACGTTCACGGAGCACCGTCGCGACGAATCACGCTACGTGGACACCACCATCACCGAACTGCGTGATGCACTCTGGTCGGTGGTGGAAACGGTGCACAACGCGGTCAAGGCGGAGCAGACGGCCGATCGTATCGCGGACACACAGGTGATGCGCGTCCGGACGGCGATCAACCGCCTGCAGACGAGCCAAATCAAGCAGGAGGTCACCTCCGCGCTGTCGGCGATCGAGGACGCATTCCGCACACGGCAGGCCCAGATGCAGGCGCAGTATCAGGCGCTGGCGGGTCGGATCGAGAATCTCGACCAGCAGCTGGAGGTCGCCAAGCGCGAGAGTACCATCGACGCGCTCACCGGTCTCGGCAATCGCAAGTTGTTCGATGCCATGGCGCATCGCGCCCTGCACCTGAACGCGCTCTCCGGGCAGCCGGTGGCGCTGGTGATGGTTGACCTGGACAAGTTCAAGCTCGTGAACGATATGTATGGTCATCAGGCAGGCGACCAGACGCTCGTGAGCGTGGCGAAGTGCCTGTCCAAGGTGTTCCTGCGGCAGAGTGACGTGGTGTGTCGATACGGCGGCGACGAATACGCCGTGGTGCTCAACAACACGGACCTGAAAGTGGCGAACATGTTGGCGCATCGCCTCCTCGAGGCGATTGCCGAGATGCCAACACCGCACAACGCGATGGAGTTCGCGGTGGGCGCCTCAATGGGCATCGCGCTGTACGACGGCCAAGAGACCTTGGAGTCCTGGATCACGCGGGCGGACCGGGCGATGTACGCGGCCAAGCAAATGGCCGGCGAGCGGATCGCGACGGCTGGTCCGGTGTTGTCGGTGCGCTGAGCGCGCGCACCCTTGTGCGTCGCGTGCGCTGGGCGGACGTTCCTACGGGGCGTCCGCCCTTTTTGCGTTTTCTCGTCCCGCCAAACCAGGATTTCCTCCGTGATGCATTCAGTGCGCCTCCAGTCCTCCGCTGTCCGTCGGGCCGATCCATCTTCCGCACATGCACCGTGGCGCCGTGTGCGAGCGGCGACTGCCCGGGTGCTGTTGGTCGCGTCCGTTTCGGCCGCACTGTCCGGCTGCTCCGTGGTGTCCAGCGCGGGTACACCGCCGGCGGCGGCACCTGCGCCGTCCGGCGGTCCCTACGAACCGGTGCGGCGTGCCGGTGACCTGCTCTTTCTCGCCGGGCAGATTGGAGCACGGGCCGACGGCTCGCTCGAGCCCGGTGGGATCGGCCCGGAGACCCGGCGTGCACTCGAGCGCGTGAAGGCCCTCGTGGAAAGCGAGGGGTCCACGATGGATCGGGTGGTGAAGTGCTCGGTGTTCCTCCTCGACATCAGCGAGTGGGATGCGATGAACGCGGTGTATACCACGTTCTTCACAGGGCGAAAGCCCGCGCGCACGGCCGTGGGCAGCATCGGTATTCCGGCTGGCGGGCGCGTGGAAATCGAGTGCATCGCGACGGTGAGCTAGCCAGCACGGTGTACCGCGGGCGGCCGCGCCCGGGTCTCCACGCCCGCGGCGCCGCTGTCCTATCCCCGGGCCGCCCGCAACGCGTTGATGATGACCGCAATGTCGATCACCTCCTGTGCCACCGCGCCGGCCGTGGGTTGGAGCAGGCCGGCGGCGGCGAGGCCCATACCCACGACGCTCAGGCCGAGTCCCACGCCAATGCTCTGTCGCGCGATGCGCATGCTGGCGCGCCCGATCGCAATGGCGTCGGCCACTCGCGACGGCTCGTCCACCAGCAGCACCACATCGGCGGCCTCGGCGCTCACCCCGCCGCCGTGCCCACCCAGCGCCACGCCAACCTGCGCCGCACTCAAGGCCGGCGCATCGTTGGTGCCGTCGCCGATCATGATCACTCGCGCGCCCTCCGCCTGCAAACCGCGCACCCGCGTGAGCTTGTCCTCCGGTGACAGGTCGCCCGCGAACTCCGTGATGCCAAGCTCGTGCGCTGTGCGTGCCACGTTGGCCTGCTGATCGCCGGAGAGCAGCAGCAAGCGACCAATCCCCAGGCCGCGCAGCGTCGCGAAGAGCTGGCTAACGTCGGGGCGCAGCTCGTCCGCGAAGTCCACTCGTCCAAGCGTGCCGTCACTGGTGCCCACGAAGGCACGGAGTCCGTTGGAGGTCCCGCCGAACGCCTCCATGCGACTGCGCAGCGCCGGCAGGCGCTCGGCGACGTAGCGCGGGGCACCCACTGCCACGCGTACGTCGCCAAGCAGACCTTCCACGCCGCGGCCCGATGTCTCCTGCACTTCGCGCACGCGCGGTACAGGTGGCGCCGCCGACGCGCTGAACTGCGTCTGGGCATAGTCCACGAGGACGCGGGCGAGCAGGTGTCCGGACCCTTGCTCCACGGCTGCCGCCTGCGCGAGGAGCAGCGGTGCGTTGGCGTTGTCGCTCACCGCGAACGCGGCGACCCGCGGCTGCCCAATGGTGACGGTGCCCGTCTTGTCGAAGACCGCGGTATCCACGCTGGCCAGCGCCTCGAGCGCCCCGCCGTGTCGCATGATGATGCCGCGGCGCGCGGCACGGCTGATTCCGCCGATCACTGCCACGGGCGTGGCGAGAATGAGCGGGCAGGGCGTGGCCACCACCAGCACGGCGAGCACGCGCGACGCATCGGCGGAAATCACCCACGCGATGGCGCACATGAGCAGCGTGAAGGGGGTGAACCACACGGCCCACCGGTCGGCCACCCGCTGGAGCGGACTCTTGCTGCTCTGCGCGGAGCGCACGAGCTCCACAATGCGCGCGTACTGGCTCTCGGCGGCCACCCGTTCGGCACGCACGGTGAGCGCGCCGTCTCCGTTGACCGAGCCCGAGGGCAGGGGCGTTCCCGTGACGGCGTGCACGGGTACTGGTTCGCCCGTGAGACGCGAGGTGTCCACGTGCGAGCTGCCATCGATCACCACCACGTCACACGGCACCAGCGCGCCGGGTCGCACAAGGAGCGTGTCGCCACGCGCAATCGCCGCGGCGTCGATGGACTCGACGCGTCCATCCTCAAATACGCGCTGCGCCGACCGCGGGGCGTCGGCCTCGAGCGTGGCCACGGCGTTGGATGCGCGCGTGACCGCCCACGCCTCGAGCGCTTCGCCGCCGGTCTGCATGATGACCACCACGAGGCCAGGCAGCGGTTGATCGAGCAGCGCGGCGCCGAGAATGGCCAGCGAGGCCACTACATCGGCGGCGAACTCGCCTCGCAGCAGACCCCGCACGGTGTGGTACACCACCGGCGCACCGGTGAGCAGGAGGCCAACGAACCAGACCCGCGTGCGATCGGCGGGTTCACCTGCGATCATACCGACGGCCACACCAGCCAACAGGAAGAGCGCCGCGATTACGGGGATGCGCGGGATACGGGCCGCTTCGATCACGAGCGCGTCTGGTCTGGAGTGATGCTGACCGTTAACGTCAGCCGAGTCTGGTGCACCCGTCGTCGGCGCGACCCCGTGAACGCTACCCGGCCACCGCACCTCACGGAATGGCATGAGCGAACAACATTCGCAGGCCGCCCTCTCCGCCATCATCGACATTGCCGCCGATGGCGTGATTGTGCTCGACGAGGCGTTTCGCATCGTTCGGTTCAATCAGGGCGCAGAGCGCATTTTCCAGTGGCGCGAGGACGAGATGCTGGGTGAACCTCTCGACCGGCTGCTGCCGATGTCGGCGCGCGCCATGCATCGCGGGCACGTGCGGACTTTTGCCGCCGGCGAGGTCGATTCGCGTCGCATGGGCGAGCGGCGCGCCATCGCGGGTGTGCGTCGGGATGGCGAGGAGTTTCCCGCCGACGCGTCCATCGCGCGCGTCACCGTGGATGGCGCCCGAACGTTCATGGTGCTCATCCGCGACGTGAGCGAGCGCAAGCGCCTCGAGGACGGGCAGCGCATGCTGGCCATGGCCGGCTGGGTTCTGGCGGCCTCGCTCGACGTGGAATCCACGCTGGCCACCATCGCCGAGATGCCACTGCCGCTGCTGGGAGACTGGAGCCTGGTGGAGCTGCTCGCGCCGGACGGTCGCGTGCGTCGCGCCTCCGCGGCGCACCATCGTGCGGTGGCGGGGGTGGAGGTGGCCCCGCTGCTGACTACGGAGTTTGAGTTGCTGCCGCCGGCGTTGCCAGAGGCGAGTGCGGCGCGCATCGCCCACTCGGGTGAGCCGCGCGTGCTGATCAACGGCGAGGCGTGGCTCGCCGCCCAGTTTGCCGACGAGGCCGTGCGCGAGACGGCGCGCGCCTTGGGTGTGGGGAGCGTGCTGGTGGTCCCCCTGCGCGCTGGCGGCCGAGCCATTGGTGCCCTCAGCCTTGTTCGATCCCGGGTGGGCGCTGCGTACGGCTCCGATGACATCTCCGTGGCCGAGCAGTTTGCCTCGAGCGCCGCGCTGGCGCTGGAGAACACCCGTCTCTATCAGGAGTCGCGCCGCGCGGTGCGCGAGCGGGACGAACTGTTGGCCATTGTGTCGCACGACCTGCGCAACCCGGTGAATGCGATCGTGATGCTGACCGGCGGACTCATGGCGCAGAGCGACGCGGGCGCCCCGGTGTCGGTGGAGCTGGAGCAGCTGCAGGCGGTCCGCGGCGCAGCGCGACAGGCGGATGGTCTCATTGAGGACCTGCAGGACGTCTCGCGCATCTCGGACGGCCGCCTGCTGGTGGACCTCCGGCCCAGCGCGATCGGTGAGGTGCTGCTGGAGACGGCCGACCTGTTCGAACCCATGGCGGACGACGCAGCGCTCACCTTGACGTGCGAGATTGCACCCGAGTTGCCGCCGGTGCTCGCGGATGTCGCGCGCATCCGGCAGGTCGTGTCGAACCTGCTGGTGAACGCGATCAAGTTTTCGCCGGAGGGAGGCACCGTGACGGTGCGGGCCACCGCGGCCCGGGCAGCTGGTCTCGTGCACATCGAGGTGCGTGACACCGGCCCGGGCATTGCCGCACGCGATGTGCCGCGCCTCTTTGAGCGCTTCTGGCAGGCGCCTCGGCTACTGCGGGCGGGCTCCGGCTTGGGGCTGTTCATCGCCAAAGGCATCGTGGACGCGCATGGCGGGACTATTTCCGTGGAAACGGCGCTGGATGTGGGCACCACAATGAGCTTCACGCTCAAGATGGCCTGACCTCCGGTTCCGGGACGGCAGTGCGCAGCAAGCGATCACTGATGGTGATCGCTCGCTGCTTCACTCAATGCGTGCCTTGCTCCTCGCCCGCTGGCTGCGCTGCGCCTTCCACATGCTCCTCTCCTTCGGCGTGCTCGTCCATCTCATGCTCACCACCCTCGTGCGACTCGGCGGCGTCTGCGGTGGCGCCCACCTGCGTGGTCATCGGGTCGCGCGGGTGGCGATAGGTGTTCTTGTGGATGGTGTACGCCGTGCCGGCCAGTCCGGCCGTGAGCAGGCACACCACCAGGGCGAATCCCCATCCCTGTGTGTTCGGATTGTACGGCTTGGTCATGTGATGCTCATGCGTTGCTGTTGCACGGAATAAATGGAGGCGCGGGTTGCCTGCGTGAATCTACGGCGATGTCACGCGGCGACGGCCGACCGGGCCACCTTTGGCGATATACGCGGATAAACTAACCCACCGGTGGGCCGGGTTCCACCGCCAGCTGCAGCCTCATGGCTATTCGGGCTCGTCTTCCACGCGCGGGCCGGGGTCGTCTCGGCGATCCACGAGCTGGGCCGGCACGATGGACGCGGCGCCATATCGCGCCCGGATACGGTCGAGCGCCTGGGTGAGCGCGCGCTCACGGTCTCCCTCCACGGGCGACACGTTGGCAAGCTCGTGTGCGTCGAGCCCGCCCACGGCACGGGCTCCCGCCGGCGGGCCCGCGGCAGACGTCTCAAAGAGTCCGAGCTGCGTCGCCTCCGCGTCGCGACCCTCAAAATGCGAGAGACTGATGCCCAGCAGGCGTACCGGCGTGGAGTGGTTTCGCCGGAGCTTGCGCAGCAGGGCGCGCGCCACCTGAAACACCGATTGCTCAGCCGCCACGGGAAACACCAGCGAGCGCTGGGCGGAGCGGGTGTTGAACGTGCGATCACGCAGCTTCACCGTGACCGTGCGGGTCTCGAGCCCCTGCTTGCGCAGGTCGGCGGACACACGCACGGCAAGGCGCAGCAGCTCGCGTTCCAGCAGGACCTCGTCGGCGATGTCTCGCGCGAAGGTGTCCTCGCGACTCACGGACTTCTGCTGGTCGCGCGGCTCCACCACACTCGGATCGACCCCGTGCACCCGCTGCTGCAGCCAGCGGCCGGCCCGCTCGCCGAGTGTACGGATCAGGCGCGCCTCACCGGCCTGCTGCGCCTCGGCCACGCTCACCAGCCCGGCCCGTTCGAGCCGCTCGGCCAGGCGCGGGCCGACCATGGGAAGGTCGGCCAGTCGAAACCGAGCGAGGTACTCGGCCTCACCACCCGGTGCCACGCAGTGGACGCCGGTGGCGCCTCGTGACGGCTTCGCCTCTTCGACGGCCATCTTGGCGACCAGCCGCGACGTGGCGCCACCGATAGACACGGACAGGCCGGTTGCAGTCAGCACGGCGGTGCGGATGCGCGCGGCCGTGGTCGCGAGCGGTTCGTGGTGGTACATGGCCTCGGTGCCACTGAGATCGAGGTACCACTCGTCAATACTTGAAGGCTGCACCACCGGCGCGAACTGCTTGAGCACGGCCGCGATGGCGCGGCTGCTCGCGCTGCAGGCACCGCGCGGCACGGGCACGCACGTGGCGTTTGGGCAGAGCTGCAGCGCGCGTGCGATAGGCATGGCCGAGCGCACGCCAAACGCGCGACATTCGTAGGAGGCGGAGCACACGACGCCGCGGCTACCGGGGCGACCGCCCACGATGAGGAGTGGCGCGCGGCCGGCGCCTTCCGGGTCCACCATGCGGGCGACGGCAACAAAGAAGGCGTCCGCGTCGGCGAGCAGGATGCGGCGTGGCATTCCTGAAAGATACTGCATTCAGCCGACAAAATACCGAAAGCGCCGCCGGCAGGCACCAATCGCGGCGCGCGGTCGTTCCGCGCACATGCTTCCTGCACGCGTGGTGGCGGTGGACTGGTCCGGGGCGCGCACGGGCGTCGAGCGCAAGATCTGGCTGGCGGAGTGCGTACACGGCGAGTTCATACGGCTCCGGAACGGCTGGACGCGCGACACGGTCACCGATGAGCTTGTGCGGCTCGTTGACTCCGCGGTTGCAGCGGGCGAGCGACTGGTGGTGGGACTCGATTTCTCCTTCGGGTTTCCCGCGTGGTACGCTCACGGGAACGGCTGGCGCAGCGGGCGCGAGGTGTGGCGTGCGTTTCCGGGCTCGCGGGCGGATGCGATTCTTGAGGGTGGCGAGCCGCCGTTCTGGGGGCGCGGAGCGAATCGTCGCCGACCGGCGCTCCTCCAGGCGAACGGCGAAACGCCGGCGCTTCGGGCCACGGAGCGTGCGTTGCGCGATGCGCAGCCGGGTCTGCGGCCCTTCTCCGTGTTCCAGCTCGTGGGGGCCGGCAGCGTGGGTGTGGGCTCACTGCGCGGCATGGCCACGCTGCATGCGCTGGCTCAGGCGGGCGCGTGCGTGTGGCCCTTTGATGACGACGCGGGTGGTGCGGGCGCCGTGGTGGTGGAGCTCTGGCCCCGTGTGTGTGCGCCGCACGTGGTGAAGTCGCAGCCGGCAGCGCGGGTGGCGCACGTGGAGGCGCTGATGACGCGGACGCCTTCGCTGGGGCAGTACCTGCCGAGTGTGCGAACGAGTGATGACGCGTTCGATGCGCTGGTGGCGGCCGAGTCGCTGTGGTGCGCGCGGGCAGCGCTCGAGCGACTACCTGCAGCGCGGACCGTGGACGAGAAGCTCGAGGGGCAGATTTGGGAGCCGCTTGGCGATACGTCTGAAACGCGGCGCTGAGCGTGCGGGCTGGCGAGCAACCCGCGCGCTGACCGGACTATACGGCGCGTGGTCGCCGCGGTTGGTCTTCCGCCTGCAGGTCAACAGGTCCGCGCCCGCGAGCGGACACCGGCCATGACGTCTCGACATAGTCGCCGCGCACGCCCACGATGGTGTCGAACTGCTGCACCACAATGCAGACGTGGTTGGGCACCAGGCGCACGCGATCACCAACCCGCGGTCGCCAGTCGGTGTGCGAAAGATCGAGCACGCCGTGTTCCTCGCTCATGCGCTGCACGACGACGTCGGGATGATCGAGCAGCGCCGCCCAGCCATCGCCCTCGCCGCGCAACGGGTCGCGCGCGAGCGCCTTCGGACCCGCATCGATCACGGCCTGACCCGGTACCGCTGTGCTCACGACCGTGGCGAGCACGGTAAGCGCGCAGTCTTCGTCGTCGCAGGCGCCGATGGCCGCCGTGCTGCGGTCGTTGTACACGTACGTGCCCGGACGAACTTCCGTGACGCCCGGTACTTCATGAATGCGCCAGGCGAGGGGTGTGGAGCCACCACTCACCACGCGTGGCGGCAGCCCCGCGTCGTGCAGCTGGTCGAGCAGGCGCGTCATGTCAGCGGCCAGCTGTTGCAGCGGCGGTCCCTGCTCCTCGAGCGACTGGCGGATGTGTCCGGGATAGAAGGTGATACCGGCAAAGTGCAGCGGGGCGGCGTCGCAAACGGCGCGTGCCAATGCGATCGCTGCCTCGCCCGGCGGCACGCCAACGCGTCGCATGCCGAGATCCACCTCTACGTAGACTTCGAGTTCACGCTGCCCGAGCTTGGCGGCCATGGCGAGGGCCGGCAGGCTCTCCGCGGAATCGACCGCCACAACGAGCCGCGTGTCCCGCGACAGTCGCATCAGCCGCTCCAGGCGTGCTGCCCCCACGGGAGGATACGCCAGCAGCAGATCGTCGCAGACGCCCTGCATGACTTCGAGCTCCTGTGTGGTGGCACACGTGAGCCCGATCGCGCCCCGCTGCAACTGTTCGGTGGCGATGCGCGTGGACTTGTGCGTCTTCACGTGCGGGCGCAGCTGCAGGTCGTGCAGGGTGGCGTACGCCGCCATCCGGTCCAGATTGTAAGTGAGCCGATCGAGATCCACGATCGGTACAGGCGTCTCGAGCGTCTCGAGGTGCGTCGCCACGTCATCTCCCGGGGCCAACCCCAACTGCCAATGGTGAATCATGTCTGATACTGCGCGCGGCTGGACACCGATCCAGCCTGCAAACACGGCGCCTCCTGCGGGAGCGTACAGCCCGGGGGTGCGTGCCGGCAACCTGCTGTTCATTTCCGGCCAGGTGCCGCGCGACCCGAATACGGGTGCGCTCGCCGGTGATGACATCGAGTCGCAGGTGCGGCAGGTGATGCTCAATCTCACCCGAGTGCTCGAGGCCGCCGGACTCACGCGTGCGCATCTTGTGAGCGTGACGGTCTATCTCACCGACGTGGACGACTGGGGCGCATTCGACCGCGTGTACCGCGAGTTCATGGAGCCGCCGTTCCCCACGCGTGCGGTGGTGGGGTCCGAGTTGCGCGGCATTCGTGTGGAAATCGCGGCGGTGGCCATGGCGTCGGCGTGACGCACCCGATCGACACCCACAAGCTCACGGTGGCCAAAACGGCGCGCTACGCCACCACGGGCGCCGCGCCGGTGGACACGGCGCGCCTGTGGGTGGTGTTTCACGGCTACGGCAACCGCGCCGCCGACTTCATTCAGGCCTTCGGCGAGGGCGCGCCCGCCGACGCGCGCGTGGTTGCGCCCGAGGGCCTGTCGCGGTTCTACGTGGAGGCGGTGCGTGCGGACGGCGGGCATTTGCAGCGCACCGGTGCCACGTGGCTCACGCGCGATGACCGCGAAGACGAGTTGCGTGATGCGCTGGCCATGCTGCAATCCGTGATTGCGAGAGAACACGCGGCCGTGGTGTCGGCGCGGGGCGTGTCGCCGCAGCTGGGCGTGCTGGGTTTTTCGCAGGGAGTGGCCATGAGCATGCGCTGGGTGGTTCAGGCCACCGCGAATCCGTCGCTCGGCTCGGGGGCACGCGTGCACACGCACGTGCTATGGGCCGGAGGGCTGGCGCATGATGTGGCCGACGACGCGCTGCGCACCGCGTGGCGCGAGACCGATCTGCACGTGGTGACGGGGGAACGCGATCGCTTTGCGTCGGAGGCGACGCGCGAGGCGGTGCGCGAGCGTCTTGAGGCGGTGGGGGTGCCGGCCACCGAGCACAGGTTTGCAGGTGGGCACCGCTTGCACACGCCGTTGCTCGCCGAACTGCTGCAGCGGTTGCCGAGCGCGCCGGCCCCGCTCGCTACCCGTCGCCCTTGAGCCGACGAATCGCGCGCCGGTCCTGCTTGCTGGGGCGCCCTTCGCCGTGTCCGAAAAAGCTCGGCATGCTGTCGAGCTGCACCTTGAGCGCCGCCCGTTGCGCGGCACTCTCGGCCGTTTCCTCATAGAGCTTCTGCGCTTCGCTCGCTGGCCCCCGACGCTCGGAGACGCCGCGCACGATCACCAGCCAGTGGTATTGGCCAAGCCGCAGCGACACCTGATCGCCGGGCGCCAGGTGCCGCGACCGCTTGGCCCGATCGCCGTTCACGTCCACCTTGCCGCCGTCAATCGCCTCGGCGGCGAGGGCGCGCGTCTTGTAGAAGCGCGCGGCCCAGAGCCACTTGTCCAGCCGCACCGTGCTGGAGCCGCTCGCGTCAGCGTGCATCTGGCGGCGGGGGTTGGTGGGCCGTCCTGCCGTGGGGTTCGTCGGCGTTCGGCGTGTCGTCGTCGAGCGCATCCTCGTGCAGGTCGTCGTCGTCCACGTCGTCGTCAAAATCGTCATCGTCCAGATCGTCGTCGTTCGACTCTTCGTCCAGCGCATCGTCGTCCGGTGCCGTATCGTCGAGCGCCGCGCGTGTACGAACCACGACCTCCTGCACGCGGGCGGCGGCACCGCCGTACACGCTGCGCACGTACGCGTCGGGTGCGCGCGCGGCCTGCGCCTCGAGTTGCGGGCCGAGCTGTTCGAGCGCGCCCAGCAGATCGTCCCCGGCCCGTGCGGCCGCGCTGTTCAGCTGTGCGAGCACGAGGTCGCAGGCGTCGGCCATGCGCCGCGAGGCGGCCGCGTCGGGGCCGTGCGCCGGTGGTTTGGCCGAGAGCTGCTCGGCGCGGGCGCGGAGCGTCGCCGCATCGGTGGCGAAGCGGTGCAGGAGATAAGCGAGCGGTTCGTCGGACATTCCGAATGGTTGCCTGCCGCGCGCGTCGCGCGCCAGTCTGTGCTGGTTGGTGGCCTGCGGACGGGACGCGTGGCACCATGGCGCCGTGACGCGTGGCGCCGTGGGTCATCCGTCGTTCACCGCCCGTGCGCTGGTTTCCGTGCGGGCGTCCTGCCAACCGTTCGCCCAGGCGGCGCTCACGACCGTTGGCGCAAGGCCCAACGCGCTGCAACGTGCGAACAGGTCGTCCCACCATCCGTACTCGTGCGCTTCGATCACGTCGAGTAGCGCCCCGAGTGACTGTTTGCGTTCGAGCAGCACGTCGCGCAGCGTGGGAGAGAGGCCCAACTCGTCCGCCAGCACATCGGGCGTGAGACCGGTGGCGATATCCGTCACGGACAACAAACCGGCGAGTGCGCACGCGCGCGGATGTCCCACCCGATCCAGGGCAGGCGCCAGACGCTCGAGCATGCGGCTTCGGCGAATCGCGATCGCCGCCAACTCGGGGTCGCCGCTGCATTCGCCCGCGAGGAACGCCGTGGCGACCAGCAACCGCTCGAGCATCGCTTCGCGGCCCAGCAGCGTGAAGGCGTGCGAGAGGGTGCGCGGGCGCTGCGTGCCCGTGGCCGCTGACGCGGTGGCGCGGAACACGCTGTCGGCCACCACCGGATCGCTCGCGACGAAACGATCGAACGCCGCGTCGGGTGGACGGCCATCGGCGAGTGACGCCAATAATCGCAGTGCGCGCAGCAGTCGCGGTCTGCTCTCGCCGGATTGCGCGCGCCCTCGCGGCAGTGGTCGTCCGCTGAACGCCTCCACACCGCTCGCGCGCAGACGCTCGCGCGTGGCCCGATCATCCACGTGTCGCGCCAGCGGCCGGGCTCCCTGCTCAAGGAGGTGCTGCAGCGTGGTGTGGAGGGCGGGTCCACTGAGCGCGCCGGGGTCGAAAGCGACCGGTGCCCCCCGCAGGACGTAGGGCAAGGCGGCAGGCAGTTCGGTGCCCACAAAGCCGAACCGGAATCCGGCGGTGGCGAAGCGTTCGAGTGCGCGGAGCGTGTCGGCGTCCCCGAGCGCCGTCGCGGCGAGAAAAAACACCACGTTCGCGGAAGCGAATCCGGTCACGGCACCACCTCGGAGCAGGGCCGGGGTAATTGGGACGTGCAGCGGATGCCCGCGCACCATGCGCAGCAGCTCGCGCCGCTGGAGCATCGCCAGCACCGCGCGCGACTCCGCATCGATTGACAGGGGAGCGCGTCCCGGCAGCGGATGCGTGCGCAGCTCGAAGGCGATCGTGCGCTCTCGGGCGTCGCGGACCAGCAGGACGGTGGTGAGCAGGTCGCCCTCGTTCACAGCGCACCGGGGGCACGCCGGATGTCGCGCGCCAGATTGGCGTTCACATACGCTGCTTCACCCGTGACCTCGCGCAGGACGCTCGGCGCCAGCCAGTCAGGAAACGAGACCAGCGTGTCCGTTGACGGCAGCTCCACCTCGGCCAGCACGAGATCCCGGTCCAGGAAGACGTCGATTTCCCACCGGAAGGCGCCGTCCGCGACAGTGTAGCGCACCTTCTCCACACGCGCCGACGAGGTGAGCGGCCACAGGGACTCGAACAGCATGGCGTCCGCGGGCTCCTCGATTTCGAGGCGCGCGATTCCTGTTCCCACCTTCACGGTGCGTGTCCAGGTGACGCGCCCGTCGGGATGCACGCTGCGACGAAGACGCTCCCGCAGACGTTCGCCCGGCAGCCAGCCTTGGGCGATGCGCACGCCGGCGTGCGACAGCGCGGTGTGCGGCGCCTCACGCAGCAGGAACTTGCGCTCGATCTCCTGGTCGGCGCGGGCAATCCGCGCGAGGGCCTCGGCGGCTTCGGCCACTTCGGGAAATGCCACGTCGCTTCCCTCGCTCAGCCAACCGTACACGAACGCGAGGCGATGCTCCTCGGCGAGTCCGTTTGCGTGCGCGGCGATCGCGCCAAGCGACCACGCCAGCGTGGTGGGCGGTTGCTCGGGCGTCGGGTTCGTTGGTGACCCGTGTGCCCGGATCGACTTCGCATCGTGTGCGCCAACAGCCCGCGATTCGGACAACTTGCGCACGTGGCGGGCCAGCACGAGCGCATCATGCATGAGGCCGAGCGCCTCCTGCGCCTCCGACAGCGAGAGCAGCAGCGGCTGGAGTGACTGGTGCAGGCTCGTGGAGATGGAAGTCTCATGTTGCCACGGCGCGAGCAGCGCCCGGACCCGTTTCACGTGCAACCGAACACGGTGCAGCGCGTCGAAGGTGGGCAACGTGTCGCCCGGTGCGTCGTGCACGGCGTGATCGATGGCTGCGCGGAGGCGCTGCACGGCGTGGTGCAAGCGCTGCACGACGACGGAGGCGAGTGTGGGCTCATGGAGCGGCTCGCCGACCTCGCGCGTGACAACATATCGGGACAGCGCGTGGCGCCACACGTCCGCGTGCCGGTCCATGTGCCGAGCCACGGCCTTGGTCAGCCGGGGGGAGAGTACCGTCCGCCTTGCGTCAATGCGGGCGAGCAGCCAGGCCACGCCGAGGGTCGCTTCCGTGGGCAGGTGAGCTTGCTCCGCCAGCAGCCACGCCCGTTGCACATCCAGGTCACGGGCGGGTCCCAGCGCTCGGTGAGCGACGCGCAGCTCGCGAACACCACGGCGGCCCACAGCCGACCCCAACTCGGACCGGTACGCGCGCCGCGTTGCCCGCAGTCGCGTGAGATGCGCGCGCACGTCATGCAGCGCCTCGGCATCGGCTGGGTCCTTGTGCAGCCGTGCACTCGCCCGCACGAGATGCGCCAGCCAGTCCAGCGCGATCAGGCGAGCGCCCTCAAGGGCCGGGCGATCGAGGAGGGGCAACGGATGGGCTACCATGGGAGTCGCTCGGAGGGCGGGAGTGAGCAGCCGTCAGTCGCGATCAGCGTCCGTCGGCGGGCAGGACGGACACATCCGCAGATCCATCGGGACCATAGCTGACGATCACCTGCCATGGCTGGCAGCACACCGCGCAGTCTTCGATGTAGTCCTGGTGGGTGCCTGAGCCCGGATCGAGGGCGATCTCATTCGGCTCGCCACAGTACGGACACATCACCACCGTGTCGCGGTCCGCGGTGCCGTCGCCGAGCGGAAACTCGGCGTCGAGGGCCTCGTCGGTGTCGTCATCCGGGTCGAGGTCCATGTCGAAGTCCGCGTCGGTCGCCGGCCGTCGCTCGGAATGGCCTTCGTTTGGGGGGTGCCGATCAGCGGGGAGAAACATGACGAGCCTCAGCAGAAAGTGAACCTGCGGTCGGCCGACTCGTGCACCGCGCGGGAGGGCGACCTGCGTTGAAACGTACGACCGGCGTGGCATGGCCCCCAGCACCTGTCTACTCCAAGCGACACCATATCGTCTCCCTCTCGGGACGCCCGACGTGACGCACGTCACCGTAAACTATTGTCCAGTATTGCGTTACGCGACCATGGCGATCTGGCGCGAGCCATGCTTTTCCATAGGGACACACGCTGGTATGCCTCTGTTCGAGCACCGTTCCCGTCCCCGGAGTTCCCCATGCAGCAATCCCGCCGTCTCACCGCTCCATTGGCCGCGTCCCGCGCGCCCCGTCGCCACCTGTGGAGGGCCGGCCGAGCGCTGGCCGCCGCCTTCACCTTGGTGACCGTCGCGGCCTGTGGCAGCACGCGCGTCGCCCGCATCGATCCCAACTCGGTCACCGACCTGTCCGGCAAGTGGAATGACGCCGATTCGCGACTGGTCGCCAACGCCCTCATCGAGCAGTCCATCGACGCGAGCTGGGCCCGACAGTATAGCGCAGCCCACGGCGGCCAGTCGCCCACGGTGATCGTGGGGGCGTTCATGAACCGCACCCTCGAGCACATCCCGGTGCAAACCTTCACACGCGATCTCGAGCGGGCCTACGTGACGTCCGGCGCGGTCCGCATCGTGGCCAGCGCCGATGAACGCGTGTCCGTGCGCGACGAACGCGCCGATCAGCAGGTGAACGCGTTGGCCGACACGCGTGCACGCATGGCCGCCGAACAGGGGGCGCAGTTCATGCTCCAGGGCGACGTGCAGGCCATTCAGGACGCGCAGGGCAGGGAACGCGTGGTCACCTATCAGGTAGACGCCACCCTCGTGGACCTCCAGACCAACGCCAAGGTCTGGGTGGGTCAGCACAAGATCAAGAAGTACGTTGATCGCCGCCGCATTGGCTGGTAGGAGACTCCCATGACCCCGACTGTTCGCCTCTCGTCGCCGCGTGTCGCCTCCGCGGCCCTGCTCGTCCTGCTGTCTGCGCTGGGCGCGTGCAATGGCCCGCGCGTTGTGCAAGAAGCACCCATCCTAGTCACCGGTGATCGCGTGGCCTCGGCCGACGCGAGTATCGCCGACGCTCGTGTGCGTGAAGAGCTCGCGCGCACGGAACGTGCGTACCAGCACGATTCCGTCACCTCTGCCGCCGTCGCTGACTGCGAGCCCGCCATATGCGACGCCATCGGGCGCGGAGAGGTTGCGCTCGGCATGACCAGCGCGCAGGTGATGGCCGCGTCGCGATCGGCGCCCGATGCCTGGAGCATGCGTCGCGCGGGTGGTCGCATGGTCATGACGCCCGCGTCGCTCGACGCCATGCCCACCGACGTACTTGGGCCGCTCGCCATCGTGCAGCTGGATAACCAACGCGTCGCGAGCGTGGCACGGCGCGATCGCGCCGGCCTGCGCGTGGAACGCAACGCGTCCGATACCACGCGTGAAGCGCGCACAATTGCGCTGGCACAGGCGATTGTCCGTGAAGGTGATGACTACGTCGCGGCCGGCGATCGTGTGCTGGCGCTCGAGCGGTACGATCGCGCGCTGGTGATTTCGCCGGACGACGCCATGCTCAACTTCAAGGTGGCACAGCTGCTCGATCAGCAGTTGCGGCCGGTTGAGGCGCTGATGCGGTACCAGCAGGTCCTGCTCTCGCTCGACCTGCAGCGCATTGAGGCCACGGGCACGCAGAACGCAAAGCTGGCCGAGGCGATCGCGCTCGCCCAGCAGCGCATCGTTGTGCTTGACCGCCGGAGTCGGTAGTTCCATGCCGCACCGCGCCCGCCACCGTCCTACCATACGCCGCGTACTCGGCGCGATTGCGCTCGCCGTGGTGGCCGTGTCGGTGACCGGGTGCGGCGCGGTATGGCGCAGCGCATCCAGCTCGCGTTCGGTGGCGCCGAGTGGCCTGCCGTGGGGCGACGAATTGCTGCGGCGGCGGCTTGCCATGGGCTCGTTCGACGCGGCGCTCGTGCAGTTGAACGGCAAGCAGGATGGCGCGCCGGACGATGACCTGCTGCGCGCGCTGTTCCAGGGGCAGGTGGCGTTCTATGCTGGCCAGTGGACGGAGAGCGCCGCGGCGTTCGCGAAGGCGGATCGCTTGACCGAAGAGCGCTACACCAAGAGCGCCAGTCGTGGCGTGCTCTCGCTGCTCACGAACGACCGAGTGCTGCGCTACGTGCCGGCGCGCACGGAACGACTGTTCTCGCCGTACTACGCCATGCTCGCGCGGGTGCAGAGTGGCGACGTCGCCGGTGCGGCCGTGGACGCCCGACGTCTGTCCGCGTTGCTTGAGCGCAGCGCGGGCGATCTGGACCCGGACGAACGCGCGACGCATGCGGCGCTGCGTGACGTCGCGGGCGCCGTGTTCGAGGCGGCCGGTGAATGGAACGACGCCGCGGTGTCCTATCGCAACGCGGCGCTGCTGCGCGGCGCGTCGCCGGCCGAGGTGGACGCGATCGCCCTGCAGGTACCCGGCGGCGACAGCGCCACGTTGCTGGTGGTCGTGGAGAGTGGGTTTGTGGCGCATTACGTGGAGCAGACGCTCGCGCTGCCCATCGGTGGGCCCTCCGTCGCATCCACGCGTCGCCGCGCACGCCGGGTCACCCCTGCCGCGGACTCGTCCTTGGTCGCGGGGAGTCCGGTGTCGCCGACGACGCTTGCCACGTTCGCGAGCGCCGGTACACACACGACGAGCCTGGGCGACAAGCTGGCGGTCACCTCTCGCGCCGCGAGTGCCCTGGGAGCGACGAAGCGTGACGGACGGATGGTGCCTGTCTCTGCGCGTGGCGAGACGCAACGGGCGAGCACCGCGCGTGATGGTGATGGTGACGATGATGCGGTGAGTGCGGCGCGTTGGCTTGCGGCGCTCGAGGCGCTTCCGAATGGCGGCGTCTTCACGGACGACGAGCCCTTGGCGAGCGATCTCACGCCGGCCGCAGACCGCGTTGGCGATGCGGCATCGATGAGCGTCGCATCCGACTGGACGCCCCGACGCCGGAATCGCACGCGCTACCTGGGCGCGCGCAACTGGAGTTTCGGCTGGCTGCAGATCAGCTGGCCGTCACTGCTCCGGCCGCGCCTGCCCAGTGCGCCCATCGCGGTCGAGCTCGCGGAAGCCTCGGACACGAGCGGCGTTCCCACCGTGTACGCGGTACCGCAATCGGGCGCCGAGGTCGCCGAGCTGAGCGACGCGATTGGTGCCGATGCGCGACGCCTGCGAGGGGCGCGGCTTGCCCGTCTGACGGCACGGACGGTCACGCGGGTTGCCGCGGTGGATGCCGTGCGAGACAAGCATGGTGAGGCCGCCGCTGCCGTGGCCGGTCTGCTTGCTTCTGCCGTGGAGCGCGCGGACACACGGGCGTGGCATCTGCTGCCTGGGCGCTTGTCGATTTTGCGGCTCACGGTGCCATCCGGGCAGGTGCATGCCACCCTGCGCGTGGGCGGAACGGCCAACGGCCTGCCGCTGGCGCTGCTGCCGCTGAATGCGGCGCCGGGCTCGGCGCACGTGCGCTCCGTGCGAGTGTGGCGAGATCCCACGGGCGCCAATTCCGGCACCTTGGCCGACGTCGCGGGGGCGTCGGGTCGAGAAAGCATGCCGCGCCATTGAGAAAACCGATGGATCGAAGCTGAGCGCGGTGCGTTAATTACATTGGTAACCGGTCGCCGTGACGACAGTGCCGCCACCCCGACTCCCCCAACATGATGATCTCGCAATCCACGCGCGTCGTGCAACTGCTTGCCGACGCGCTTCGTCTTGACGTTGACCAGTCGCTGTACGTTGCCTTTGACGCGCGCCCGCACAGCGGCACCCTCGTCCTGCAATTGCAGCAGGCCGGACAGGCGATCGACCTCACGTTCCTGACACGAGGCGTCGACCCGGCCGCGGTGGAGCGCGCTGTCCGGGAAGGGGATCTCCCGCTCGTGCTGGCGCCGTCGGCGGAAGCCACGAGCGGCGACCTGCTCGTGATCCGTGCGGCCGGTCGCGGTCGCGGTCGTGCCGAGGCGTGGCTCGTGTCCCCCGACGGCACCGATCGACGGTTGGCGGCGCGAAACGGCGGGACAACGGCGGACGACCCGCTCAGCGCGCAGGCCGTTGCGGTCGAGGTCCGTGAGCGCTTCGGGTCGTCCTGCCTTGCGTTGTCAACACTGGAACTCAAGCCAAGCACCGCGGCCGTGCCGGCCACCGACGTGGACCGGGCGGACACCGATGCGGCGTCCGAGGCGGAAGCCGCAGCCCATGGGTCGCATGCCGTGACCCGCCTGTGGGAGCTGCTCTCGCGCGATCGTCGCGAAATTCTGGTGGTCATCTTCTACGCCGGGTTGGCCGGACTGTTCTCGCTCACGCTGCCGTTGAGTGTGGGCGCCATCGTGCAGCTCATTCAGGGTGGGCTCATCTTGCAGTCGGCCTGGATCCTGATCGCCTACGTGATCGTGGGCACGATCATCGCTGGTGCGCTGCAGGTGCTGCAGCTTCGCGTGGTGGAGCGCATCCAGCAGCGCGTGTTTGCGCGACTCGCGCTCGAGTACGCGTTTCACCTGCCGCGCATTCGCTACGACGTGGCGTTGCGCGAGGATCTGTCCGAGACGGTGAACCGGCTGTTTGAAGGCGCGTTCATCCAGAAAAGCCTGGCCAAGTTTTTGCTTGATACCTCGCAGGCGCTGCTCACGATCGTCTTCGGCCTGATCCTGCTCACCTTCTACCATCCGTACTTCACGCTGGTGGGCATCCTGCTGGTGCTCACGCTCGCGCTCCTGTTCTGGATCACCGGCCCCAAGGGCCTCGCGACCAGCCTCATGGAGAGCAAGTACAAGTACCGCGCGGTGCACTGGCTCGAGGAGGTGGCGCGCTCATTTCACGCGTTCAAGTTTGCTGGCCGTTCAGAGCTGGCGTTGTCGCGCATGGACGCGATTCTCGCCAAGTACCTGAAGTACCGCAACAAGCATTTCCGCGTCCTGGTGCAGCAGGCGGTGTCCATCGTGGTCTTCAAGACGATGATCACGGCCGGACTGCTCATTGTGGGCACAGTGCTCGTGGTGAACCGGCAGATCACCCTCGGACAGTTCGTGGCCTCCGAGCTCGTGGTGGTCACGGTGCTCGCCGGCGTCGAGAAGCTCGTGCTGTCGCTGAGCGTGGTGTACGACCTGCTCACCTCGGTGGAGAAAGCCGGGCATGTGACCGACCTTGAACTCGACGCGATCGGCAACACGGTGGTTCCGGTCACGCCGCTCGGCATGGCCATGGAGGCGCGCGGTCTCTCGTACACCTACGGCGAAACGCGTGAACCGGTGCTGCACGACGTGTCGCTCACCATCGAGGCCGGACAGCGCGTTGCGCTGACCGGTTTCAAGGGCGCCGGCCGCAGCACCCTGCTGCGCCTGTTGAGTGGTTTGTTCGATGACTTCGAAGGCACGCTGCTGGTGGACAATCTCTCCATGCATGCCGTCGACCGCGAGAGCATGCGCGAGCGCATGGGTCAAGTGTTGTCGCTCACCGACCTGTTCGACGGCACCATTGCGGAGAACGTGTCGGTGGGCCGCGCGCACATTGGGGAGGCAGAGGTGTGGGAAGCGCTCCGGTTGGTGGGGTTGGAGGACGAGGTGCAGGCCATGCGTGACGGCGTGCAGACGCGCATCACCAACGGGGGCCGCTCCCTCCCCTCCCATCTGGCCACCAAGCTGTTGTTCGCGCAGGGGATCGCGGGCTCACCCCGCTTGGTGCTGTTCGACGATCTGTTCATGAACCTGCTGGCGGATGATCGTCGTCGGCTGCTCAGTATCCTGGTCGAGCCCGAGCGGCAATGGACCGTGATCGCGGTGACCCATGATCCGGTGCTGCTGGAGTCGTTCGATCGCGTGCTCGTGGTGCGCAACGGCGTGATCGCGGCCGATGGCACCTTCCGCGACGTGTCG
>JBBSPE010000056.1:0-23930 GCA_038259155.1 Gemmatimonadales bacterium | reverse complement strand
TGACCGCGCAGGCTGCGGCGCCTGAGACTGTCACCGTCCAGCAGCCACGATTGCGCATTCCAGCCGCCGCGCCCGGCGGTCTGCTCATTGGGCGCATGCGGTACGCCACACTGCGTGGCGACGGCGGCCTCGTGATTGCCGACGACGCCGAAGACCAGCTCCACTGGTTTGATCGCAACGGACGCCACGAACGCTCGGTGGGTCGGGACGGCGCGAGTTCCGCTCCGTCATGTGGATCGGGCGCTGCGGCAACGGCGAGATTGCGGTCCACGATCAGATGCTGTCCCGCGTGTCGTTCTACAGCGCGACCGGTGCGTTCCAGCGGCAGCAGCTCACCGACGCCGTGCTCATCTGGGGATGCGAAGCCGATGGCAGCCTCATCGGCGCCACGTCCACCGGCGCCAGCCAGACCGAGCAGCGCGGCAACGTGGTACGGATTGCGCCATCGGGTGCGGTCACGACGCTGGCGACCAACAGACTGTTGATCCAGATCATGATGCTCGGGGCGCGCATGCGCGCATCCGTTGGTGCAGCGCGCGTTGTGTTCGGCAACGGAGAGACGCCGTCGGTCACGCTGCAGCGGGCTGGCACAACGGCTCCGCGTACCGTGGCCGTGGGCGTGAGCAACCGTCCGCCAAGCGAGGCGCAGCGCTCCGCCGCGATTGAAGAGTGGGCGCACGTGATGCACGGCACGCCCGCCGACTACGATCGCATGCGACGCTTCTTCGCCGATTTTCCATCGGCCACCGCGCTCCCCGCGTACAACGGCCTGTTCATTGACGACGCCACGCGCACGCTGTGGGTGGAACGCTCCGTGCCAGGCGCTGGAGAGACGATCCTTGAGCGTCGCTCGCTCGACGACGGCACACTCACGGGACTCGTGCGCGTGCCGCGCGACGTCCGTCCGCTCGACGTGCACGGCGGGCGGCTCGTGGCGCTGTTCCAGAATCCCGAGACGGACGAAGAGGAGCTGCAGGTGTACGCGTTGCCGTGAGGCCCTCCTCCCACGGTCCGCTGACGTTGTGTCTCAACTGACGTATTGCTAGCTTGCTAGCATGAAAGCAACCATAGATTTCGACGACCAGTTGTATCGTCGGCTCAAAGTGGAGGCGGCCAAGCAGGGCCGCACCGTCCGCGAACTCGTGACCGAGGGCGTGCGCTATGTGCTCGACGGCGAGCCGCACGCGAGCCCGCCGGACCCGCAAGCCGACGGCGCACCGCAGCGGTGGTTCGGCGTGCTCAGCGACTACGCTCGGGCGGTCGGCGAGCATTCCCTGCCGGCAATCCGGGCGAGCGTGGCCAGCGCACGTGCCCCAGAGCGGCCTGAATGACTCGGCAACCGACGCCACGGTCCAACATGCCTGCACCCGCTGCAAGTGAGACCACAGCACCGGTCTCGCTGGACACCTCCGTGGTGCTTCGGCTCCTGACGGGCCTTCCAGAGGCGCAGGCGCAGGCCGCCGACGGGCGCTCACCGAGTCACCGCAACCGATCGTGGTCGACGATGTGGTGGTGGCCGAGTGCTATCACGCGCTGCGCCACCATTATCGTGTGCCGCATGCCGACGCTGCCCGCGCGCTTCACCTGTTCGTGAGTGGCGATTCCGTTCGGGCAACCGGACAGTGCGAGCAAGTGTTGGCGACCGCCATAAACCGGATGTCTCCCGGCTTTATGGATCAACTCATTCATGCCGTTGCCACGCAACACGGCGGCTCACTGCTCACGTTCGATCGTGCGCTCGCTCAACTGCCGGACGTCCGACTGATCGCGTCGTAGCGGGAGACAACGCGCTACCTGCTCGCGCGGTCGAGACGAGGGTGGCATAACCGAGCGAACAATGCGATATTGCGACCCATATGAAGACAACCATCGATATTGCTGATGCACTCCTCGACGAGGCCCGAACCGTTGCCAGCCGAGACGGCATGACGGTGCGCTCACTGGTGGAAGAAGGACTGCGCCAGGTGCTCGCGCGGCGACGTGCGCGCCGACAGGCCTTTCAGCTGCGCGACGCGAGTTTCAAGGGGAAGGGCCTGCAGTCCGGCGTCGATCTCGGGGACTGGCACACGGTGTCCGCCACCATCTACGATGGCCGCGGCGGATGATCGCTGTCGACACGAACATCTTGGTCTACGCACATCGCGCAGACTCGGCGTGGCACGCGCCAGCCGTCACGGCGGTGGCCGAACTCGCCAACGGGAGTGCCGCTTGGGCCATCCCGTGGCCGTGTGTGCACGAGTTTTTGGCTGTCGTCACCCACCCACGCATCTTCAGGCCACCCACACCGCTGGGACGCGCGTGTGACCAGCTGGACGCGTGGTTCGAGTCACCGTCGTTGACGTTGCTTGGCGAATCACCCAGTTACTGGACAACGTTTCGCGCGCTCGCGTTGCGCGGAAAGGTCGCCGGGCCACTTGTACATGATGGACGCGTCGCCGCGCTCTGCCTCGAACACGGCGTCTCGGCCTTGTGGAGCGCCGACCGCGATTTCGGACGGTTCGCCGGTCTGGCGGTCCGCAATCCGTTGGTGGCGTAGCATCGGGTTCGCCATGCGCACCACGGCATCGCACACGCACGCGGTTCGTCCCTGCTACACCTGCAACATGCCGCGAAACCCGCGCGCCGCGTAGTACGACTGCACGCCATTGTGGTACACGAACACCCGACCAAACCGACGGTCTCCGAACAGTGCACCGCCGAGCGCGCGCACGTCGTGGGGAGTGGCGAGCCAGCTTGAGGTCTTGAGGTCAAACTCACCGAGTTGCTGCAGTGCGTGGTACTGCGGTTCGGTGAGCATCGAGATGCCCATCATTTTGGCCATTTCCTGCGCGCTGCCCGCGGGCTTGTTGGCTTTGCGCGCCTTGAGCGCTGCTCCGTCGTAGCACAGGCTGCGGCGCCCCTCGGGACTTTCCGTCGCGCAGTCGCAGAACGTGATCGCGCCGCTCTTGGCGTCGCGCGCGATCACATCCGGTTCACCACCCGAGTCTTCCATTGCCAGCAGTGATTGCAGCGCCGTGGTGTGACCGTCCAGGCGCGCGAGTACCTGATCCCACGTCACCTGTGCGTGTCGCGACATGTGCGCGTTGAATCGCGACTTCAGGTTCTCGAGCAGTGCGCTGCGCGCCTTTGCAGTCATGGGACGAGCGGTTGTTGTGGACCGGGGCGAGCTCAACAAGAGCGAGTATCATTATACATGTTGAAACGGTCATTGCACCGGTGGGGTGTGCGCGCGGCTCTGGCCACGAGTGTGCTGCTGGGTGGTTGTCTGCAGGTGACGCGCGTCGCGGTGATTCCCCAGCCTGTACGGTTGGTGAGTCCGGACGGCTTTTCGCTGTACGAGGCGCAAGCGAGCGGGGCTGTGCCCGTCCCGGCCTGTCGCGTGCTGCGCGTGGACGCGATTGTGGAAGACGTGCGCGCCGATACGCTGCTGTTGCGCGACGTGCGCGTACGCGGGCAGCCGAAGGGCGCGGCGTCATGTCCCTCCCTGCGGCGGGTGCTCGTGCTGTCCTCCCGTGATACGCTGGTGCGGTCGGAAACACGCAGTGCGAACTGGCTGGGAACCACGGCGCTGTATCTGTTCGGCGTCATCGTGATGGCATTCATCTACAGAAGCAGTCTGTAGTCACAGCAGCCCGGACACAGGCCATGCCCACCACTCGCGACCGATCAGCGTCGCTTCTCGCGCGCGGGACGCAACCGTTGGCGCTGTTGCTGTGCGCGCTCGTCGCCACGGGGTGCCTCTCGGTGACTCGGCGACCGGCCACGGAGCGATGGGTTCGTCTGGGCAGCCCAAGCGCGTTCGTGTTGCTCGCGCCAGGTGCGCCCGGGGCCGGGCCGTCGCCGGTCTGCCGAGTGAATCGACTGGAGGGCAGCATCCAGACCGTGCGTGGCGACACGCTCACACTCGTGCACGTGCGCAATGTCCGGGTCGTGTCTCCCAGCCCGGCATGCCCAGTGGTGGAGGCGTTCCACCTGGTATTGGCCGACCATCCGGATGTGCGAGCGGAACGGGCGGGCCGCGATCCCGGTGGGATCATCTTGTCTGCGTTGGCGATCCCGATTCTTGGCATCGTCGCGTTCCTCGTGATATTCGGAGACCCGTACGGCACGGAGTGAGAGAACGCGTGACGGGAGTGGTAGCGCAGGGTTTTGTGTTGCCGCTCTCGAGCGTCGTTTGGGCGACACGATCCAATCGGGTGTTGACGATAAACAGCCTCAGACACGGCGCCGGTCCAGCCGTGCCCCAATGCTCTGTTCCACGGTCAACCGTCAGCCGTTTACCCACACCGAAAGCAGTGCCCGAACCCGACGCAGACCCCCGATCTCCGGGCGGCCCCGCCGCACCGCGGTTCCGGCGTCATGATGGAGAGGCGCCGTGCCAGAGGCCGACAACCGGCAACCGGCAATCAGCTGCCAACAACCCGCAGCCGCCGCCTGATAGTCGGTCCACGGCGCATCCCCCCATGAGCCTGCCCCTCCTCCGAGCGCGCGTGTACGGTAGAGCCCGATCCGTCCCTCGTCCGTCCGGAGCCTGCCCGTGCCACTCGTCCAACGCCTCGCCCTCATCACTGCGGCCGTCTTTGCCCTGACCGCCTGCGGCAGCACCGAGGGCGGCCCGGCCGATCCCGGTGGCGAGACCCCCAATCCGCGCATCGCCGTGAGCGTGAGCGCTCCCTCGCTCTCCGTCCAAGCCGGCAGCAATGCCGCGGTGACCGCCACCATCACCCGGAGCGGCGGCTTCACCGGCCCCGTCACCATTGGCACCACCGGCGCGCCGACGGGCGTCACCGCCACCGCGTCCGACGTGGCCACGAGCGGCACCACCACCACTGGTACCATCACGGTGACCGTGGCCGCCAGCGTGGCCGCCGGCAGCTATCCGCTCGTCGTCACGGCCAGCGGATCGGGCGTGCCCAGCGCGACGGCGGCGCTCTCGCTTGTGGTCACCGCGGCGCCACCCAGCCCCGACTTCTCGCTGTCCGCCACCTCACCACCGGCTGCGTTGCAGGGGGCGAGCGCCACCGTACCGGTCACCATCGCGCGCACCAACTTCACCGGCGCCGTCACGCTGTCCGCCACCGGCGTGCCCACCGGCGTCACCGCGACGTTCGCGCCGCAGGCACCCACCGGGACCAGCTCCACCCTCACGCTTGCGGTAGGCTCCACAGTGCCACCGGGCAGCTACCCCGTGCAGATCGTGGGCTCGGGAGCGCCAGGCACCCGCAGCGGCACGATCACGCTCGTGGTGTCGGTGGCTGGTAGCTACGCAATCCTCGCCAACCCCAACGCCGCGACCGTGGCGCCAAGTGGATCGGTGACCAGCACCGTCTCCGTGTCGCCGTCCGGCGGGTTCTCTGGTGTGGTCGGCCTCAGCGTCACCGGACTACCCACCGGGATGTCCGCCTCATTCAGTCCCGTGTCCACGTCCACCACGAGCACGCTGACGCTTGTGACCAGCGGCGCAGCGCCGGGCGCGTCCACGCTCATCATCACCGGCCAGACCAGCGGCCTCGCCAACGTCACCACCACGCTCGGCGTGACCGTGATGCCCGTGAGCACCAACACCACCATCACGCTCGACTACGCCGCGTGTCCGGCCGACGAACGCGTGCAATGGCTCGCCTATCGCGACGGCCCCACCGCACCGTGGACCCCAGTGACCGGCGTTGCCGATCGATTTGAGTTCACGCTCACCGGTGCGCTCGGGGGACTGGCGGTTGTCACGAACAGCGGTGTCGCCGTGCTGCTTCAGACCGTTGGCTTCCTCACAGACTACGCAGCGCGTCCCTGCGACCTGCCGCAGCCGGAACGCACGGTGAGCGGAATCGCCGCTGGTCTACCGGCCAATGCCAACGGATGGATGTCGTACGGAACGAGCGCCATTGAAATCAGGACCGCCAGCCCGGACTTTCTGCTCGACGACGCACCGCTCGGCCCGCACGACCTGCTCGGCTACATCCGCACCGGTACCGGTGTGGGCACGAATGATCGTGCGTTCCTGCGCCGCGATGTTAATCCTGCCGCGCCCGGGAACATCAGCAACGTGGACTTCAGCGGTCCCGAGTCGTTCGTACCACAGTTCGCCAGTGTGACGGTGGTGGGCGCGAACGGGCAGGCGCTGGAGCATTCCATGTCGTACGTCACGCGCGTGTCCGGGACGAGTTGTGACATCGCCACCTTGTATGATCAGCTTCCGGCGGTTGGTGCAACCGTGCCGGCATATGGTGTGCCAGCCAACCGACAGCGCACTGATGATCTGCACCTGCTCAACGTCCGCGCGTCCACGACCACCGGGCAGACCAAGGTCTTCCAGGAAGCGCTCGAGTCCTTCCATACGCTCTCGACACGCGGCCTGACGCTGCCGGCGCCGTTCAATCCCACGGTTTCACGCGTCACCGGCGCTGGTCACCACCGACTGCGTGTGCAGGGGACGCTGCCAGCTGAGCTGGACGGCATCATCGCCGTCTCAACCGGCGCATTCAGCGATCTGGACTACATCCTGTTCGTGGCTCCCGCGTGGTTGACGGGTGCGATGGTGGACCTGGTGGCACCCGATCTCACGGGGTTGTCCGGATTCAATCCCGCTTGGGCGCCACAAAGCACGGAGCCACTGGAGTACAGCGTGATTGCGTTGAACCAGTTCTCCATCGGTCTGCTCGTGCAGGAGTGCGCGGTGAATGCGCGTGTGGCCGGATCGGGCAAGGAGGGGGTGCTGCCGGACTGAACGCCGAGCGCGCGCCCTCGACTATCCCTGGAGCGGCGTCGAGACACCCAGCTTGAACCCGTCCAGATCCGTGAACTGAAACATGCGCACGCCCCACGGTCGATCGGCCGGCTCACTCAGCAGCGTGCCACCGGCCGACTTGATGCGCTCGGCGGCTCCGTCCACGTCGGAATAGGTCGGCACCTCGAACTGCAGGTACGCACCCTGTCCCTTGACGCGGTCCCAACCCAGCTTGCCATCATCCTGGTTGAGCACGATGCGAATGCTGCCGGACGAGACCACGGCGGCCACCGGCTTGCCCTCGCGCTCGAAGGTCTGTTCCACCGTGAACCCGATGGCGTCTCCGTAGAAGCGGATGGACGCGGGCAGGTCCTTGCAGGTCAGCGAGCAACCAAGGTGCGTGGCGTTCAGGGGAGCGGTGCTGTCGGTCATGTTCACGGGATGAGAGGGTGCTGGCGGAGGTCTGACCGTCAGGAAGACGGGCGAAGCCGTCAGCAGTCGGCTCGGCCAAGTTAGAGAAATTCAGGCGACCCAGCAAATTCGCACGGCCGCTGCTACAACGATGGCGTACGACCGCGCGCGACAGCAACGCTGAAGTGACGAACCACGCTGTCCGCCTCGCGCGTCGCGCCGGAAGCGACGGGCAGGCGAAGCGTATCTGAAGTCCGCACCGCCGTTGTCGTAACGCTCGATGTGCTGGCTCGAGTCTCCAGCAGCATCCCGAACTCGAGCATCGGCGGCGTTGAACTGGTGGTGCGCACGCGAACAACGCGTCGCCCTCTGGTCGTCGATAGTGGAAAATATCCGTCGCCGATCAGCACACCGTCGCCGGCAAAGATCACCTCCACGCCACCCGCGGGAATGGTGCGCAGCGGCTTGTAGAAGTTGTGCGTGCGGGTCTCGGCTTCGAGTCGTGCATCCGCCTCGACGAAGAGACGATACTCGTCCGCCGATACCGTCCAGCGCGCGATTGCCTTCGCCCCGCGACGCATGTCACGAACGACGGGGATCTTGCGGACGTGATACACCAGCGCGATCGGCGACAGGAGAGCCGGGAAGAGGCCCAGCATGAGGTATCCTGATTCGGAGCTGCCGGTCGCGCGCATGTCGGCCACACCCTTGAGCACAAATGCGAGGCCCACGACCGCGCCAAGCCCCCAGAGCCACGAATCCATCACTGGGCGTATTCCGCGGCTCTGCGATCGCTTCTTTGCCATGCACGTCCTCCAGTGGTTGCAGAATTTGACGTCTTGGCTGCGGTGGCTAGCTCGCGTCCTCCGCTTCGACCTCGGCGCGAAGACGCGCGCGTACCTCGACGTCAAGCCGGTCCCAGCGGACGTTGCGCAGCGCGCCTTCCAAGGCCCAGAGCAGGTTCGTGCTGACGTTGCTTCCCCGCGAGAACAGCACACGCCGAAACGCGGCGGCCGCCCCGAGCGCCCTGAGCTCATCGTGACTGCGAATGCCTGCCGCGACCAGAAGCGCAGCCGAGGCAGGACCCAAATTGCGGAGGCGTGCAAGCGCCGCTTTGGCAGCGGCATCCTGTGCCTGGCGTTCGGCGGTACGAGACCGGCGGCGCACGTCGTTGGGGTCTGATGGCACGTAGGGCTCGGTGGACTCACGTCACCGCAGAATCTTGGCCATCAGTTTGCCCTTCGCCAACTCATCAATGAGCTTGTCCAGCTGCCGGATACTCTGCATGAGCGGGTCCTCCACGTTCTCCACCCGCACGCCGCACACCACGCCCGTGATCAGCACGCTGTTGGGGTGCATCGCCGGTGCCTCATCAAAGAATCCCCGGAAATCGGTGCGCCGTTCAATCTGCTCCAGCAGCCCGGCTTCCGAGTATCCGGTGAGCCAGCAGATGATCTGGTCCACCTCGCCACGCGTTCGGCCTTTGCGTTCTGCCTTGTTCACGTAGGCCGGATACACCGTCGCAAAGGGCATACTGAAGATCCGATGTGTGCTCGACGTCGCCACGCTACCTCCCCCGTGTCCAGATCACCAGCGTGCCGCACGGCGAGCCGGTGCCGTTGAACTCCGCCGGTGTTTGCGCAGACGTGAAGTATTCGATGCCCGCGATGTCCGTTGGATCGATGTTGTTGATGTCGAACAGCGGCGGCGAGCCATTGTACCGCACCATGCCGTCAACAATGACCTTCACGAAGCACGCCGGCGGACCCCTCCGGCTCGGCGGTCCGCGTGAGCTGATCATTGCCCGCGCGCTGCCAACCACCACGCTGCGCACCCCCGGGATGCGGCCAATGAGCACATCATCCAGGTCGCGCCCGTTGGCCTTGTCCAGGTCGTCACGCGTCAGGAATCGGCCAATGCCCAGCGCGCGGCGATCGTTGAACTCGGCCAGGCGCATGGCCTCGAGACTCCCGTCGGCGGTCACCTCCACCTCGGCCAGCGTGGTGGTGGCCGGTGCGAGCAGGTAATCGCGTTCCACGCGACCCGTCGCGTCAAACGCGATGGTCTCTTCGAGCGGTTCGCGCCCCACGGCACGCACGATCACACGATGGACACCGGCCGGAACCGACGCGATCAGGAAGTTGCCGGCGGAATCGCTGCGCACTGAGCGCGACAGCGTGGGAATGGCCACCTCGGCATTCGCAATCGGTCGCTCGGTGGAGTCCGTGAGCACAATGCCAGCGAGCGCGGCGGCCTGTGCCGCGACAACGGCGGACGGCCACACAAGCATCGCTGACAGCAGTGGTAAAACGGTCAGGGTCACGGAGCGCATATGAGGAATATTGCGCTCCACCCGACTGCGGCGCCATGTTCGCGCCATGCCACGCACACTGACGTTCATCTGCCCGCGGCTTCACCGTCGCCTCTACGCGCGTGTACTTCTGGCGCTCGCGAGCTTGCCACTGCTCGCCTGCGCGTCTACCGACACCAACCCGGACGCCTCAGACACCCCCGACCTGGTGCTACACCACGGACGCGTGATCACGGTGGACTCCGCCGATCGCGTGCTGGAAGCGATAGCGATTGCTGGCAACCGTATCGTCGCTGTTGGATCCAACGACGACATCCTCGCGCTCGCCGCCGCCAACACACGGCAAATCGATCTGGGTGGACGCGCCGTGACCCCCGGTCTGCTCGACGCGCACGGTCACATGAGCGGCGGTGGTGCCGACCGCCTCTACCTGCTGGACGTGTCGTTCCCCACAGTGCGCAGCATCGCGGACGTTGTGGACTCGGTACGCGCCCGCGCGGCCACAGTGCCCGCCGGCACGTTCATTGTGGGTCGGGGCTGGGACGAAGGCAAGTTCACGGAGAACCGTCTGCCCACCGCCGCCGACCTCGACGCCGCCGCGCCCGATCATCCTGTGCTCCTCACCAACGCCACCGGGCACTACGCCGTGGTCAACAGCATGGCGTTGCGCCTGGCCGGCATCACGCGCGACACACCCGATCCGTCCAACGGCACCATTGACCGAAACCCGGATGGCACCCCAACCGGCGTGCTCAAGGAGACGGCACGTGGTCCTGTGCAACGCCTCATTCCGCCGCGCACGGCCGAGCAGCAGCTCGCCGGTATTCGCGCCATCGTACGCGATCTCAACGCCGAGGGAATGACGGGCTTCAAGGACCCCGGCATTTCTTCGCAGACGTTCGAGCAGTACCGCGCGCTTGCGGCCGAGGGTGCGCTGCCGGTGCGCGTGTTTGCGTTGTTCCGGGGTGGCAACAGCATGGCCAACGCCGAGCGCCTGATCGCCGAACGCGGGCCGACCATGCGGCCGTACGAATCGGTGGGCGACGCACACGTGATAGCGGGCGGCATCAAGCTGTACATGGACGGCTCCGGAGGCGCGCGCACGGCGTGGTTGTACGACGACTGGAACACGAACTACACGGGTGTGGACACCACCAACCGCGGATATCCGAGCATGGACCCGGACACCATCCGCGCGCTCATCCGCGCGTACCACGCCGCCGGCCTGCACGTGAGCGTGCACTCCATTGGGGACCGCGCCATCGACTGGGTGGTGGACAGCTACGACGAGGCATTCCGGGAGCATCCCACCAAGGGGCTGCGGCACGGGATCATCCACGCCAACATTCCCACCGACCACGCGCTTGACGTCATGGCCCGCCTGCAACGCGACTTCGACGCGGGCTTTCCGGAGCCCAGCGCAACATTTCACTGGTGGCTGGGCGACACCTACGCGGCCAACTTCGGTCCCGAGCGCGACCTTCGGCTCAATCCGTTTCACACGTATGTGGAGCGTGGCATTCGCTGGGCCAACGGATCCGACTTCGGCGTCACGCCCTTCGCGGCACGCTACGGCATCTGGGCATCCGTTGCCCGCGAGACGCTGCTCGGCACCATCGACGGCGATCCGTTCGGACGCGAGGAAGTGGTGGACGTGCACACCGCGCTGCGGGCGGCCACACTCTGGACCGCGCATCAGATGTTTCTCGACCAAGAGATCGGGTCCATCGAGGTGGGGAAGCGCGCCGATCTCGCCGTGTGGGATCGCGATCCCTACACCGTGCCCACCACCGAGCTCAAGGACATGCGCTGCCTGATGACGCTGTTTGACGGACGCGTGGTGTACGGGGTGGACGATTTCGCGGGAGCCGTGACGGCTCCCGACGAAATCAACCGAGCTGATCAGAGACCGTAGCTGCCCGCGTGCACCGAAACGCTTGGCGTGACATCGTTTTCCGAGTTCCATACGCGCTGCGTTGCGCGCGATATCTCCGGAAGCTGATCAGTGCGCACCGAGAAGCTTTCATCGCGAAGATAACGCATCACGGCCGGCGGAATGAGGTTGTGAATCGTTATCACGCATTTGGCGTGGTTCTGTAGATGCGTCTGCGCGAGCTGCGCCACCGGCTCGTCGCCAAGCGACTTGGCTGTCGTGTGCAGCATCACATAGCCAATGCATGCCAACGATAGCGCGGTGTAGTCGTCGCGAAGGTTCTTGGGCAACTTTTCCGCGCGTACGAAATCCACGCTAGCCGCGCCTGCACCGAGAATCGCTGATGCCGCTTTTTTTACGGCACCCGCAATGCTCAGTCCACCACTTTGGCGCGTGTCGGATATGGTCTCAAGCGTGGCAATGTGCGTTTCGCACCGCGAATGCACGGTGCGAAGTTCACGCACGAAGTCCGGCTCATCGTCGCCGAGGTCCTCAATTTGTCCGCTGATCGCCGTCTCAATGTGCTGCTCAAGGGCCAGCATATCGGTGATATAGCTGGCGATCGCCTCTTGGGCGTCCTCCGCGGTCTTCCGTTCGTCAGTCATGGGTGGGTGCAGAAGTGGGGAACTGGATCGGTGCGCTCGTGAACTGCATGATCCCGATCACACGTTGCGGCGCCGCAGATAGGAATCGTCGCGACGACCCAGCTCTCGCCGAGTCTCGAAAGTCTTGCGATCGTCGAACTCGGCGCCACCGTAAAAATCGTTGTCCTTGTCAGTGGACACGACCTGCCTGGATGCCGGACGGAAACCATCAATCACTGACTGTTCGTAGTCACGCGACAGCGTGCCCCGAACGTACGGCGGCAGTGCGAGCAGGCGCTCGCTGGCCAGACTGATCAGCACATCGTCCTTGTCTTCGTTCAAACGCGCGGCGCCGATCGGTATGAGCGCGTGGCGCCGATTGTTGTCCGACACGAGATCTTTCTCGAGCTTCACTTCGATGTAGCGCACCCGCATCGTTGCCGAATCGACGAGCAGATCTTCGACGTCCCCAATCTTGTCGCCGTTCGACGCGCGCACATCCCATCCTTTGATGTCCGGGTCGCCATCAGCAATTTCGTAATCGTCCATCTCGCTCAAATGGCCGAGCTGACCGATCGTCGTGTTGTCAAGGCGTCCAGTGGTGCCGGGCGCAGTGCGCGCCGCATTGGGGCGGTTGTCCATGGGTGTCTCCTGAGTTGACTTGGTTGAGTGACCGGATGGCGCGCTCGCACCGCACGAAAGATCACGCTATCGGGCGCTGAGCTACGGCGCTGCCGGATCGGGATCGGTTGGCGTGCCGAGAGGGGCGCCTACGAAATGAAACTCGCGCGGATGGAGCGAGAGGGCTATTCACCAAAGGTGCGAACGTGAATTGCCCAGTTGGGCAACACCGGTCTGCGACAATCCTGCGATCGACCTGCGGTCAGCCCGCGCGCAACGCCTTCGTGAGCGCTCGGTCCAGCGCGTTCGCGAACAGTTGCTTCTCGCGCGCACCATACGCCGCGTGGCCACCGGTGTCCACACCACTGCCACGCAGCCCTTCCATGAAATTCCGCACCGAGAGTCGCTCACCGATGCTCTCCTCCGTGTACACCTCGCCGCGCGGGTCGATGGTCGCCACACCCTTGGGCACGAGCAGGGCCGCCAGCGGAATGTCCTGCGTCACCGCGACATCGCCCGCAACGGCCTGCTCGGCGATGTATCGGTCGGCCGCATCGGCGGAGCCGTCCACGCGCACACTCTGCAGAAACATGTAGCCCGGCGGCAGCTGCAACCGCTGATTGGCCACGAGAATCGTCTCGATCTTCAGGCGATCCGAGGCGCGGTAGCAGATTTCCTTGACCGCCACGGGTGCGGCGTCGGCGTCAATCCAGAGCTTCACGACGACCGCAGCGCGTCGCTGGGATCAATCCGGCTGGCCCGCGCCGCCGGCACCCAGCACGCGACCAGCCCGATCGAAAGCATGAGCACGCCGACGGCTGCCAACGTGACCGGGTCTCGGGACGTCACGCCAAACAACAGCGCGTCGATGAACCGCGACAGCGCCAGCGATCCGACCACGCCCACCAGCAGTCCGAGCACCAGCAGCAGCCCACCTTCGCGAAGGATCATGTTCGTCACGCGCGACGGCGCTGCGCCGAGCGCCATGCGAATGCCGATTTCATTGGTGCGCGAACTCACGTTGAACGCGAGCACCGCCGCGATGCCGATGGACGCAATCACCAGGGCGAGCAACCCGAATCCACCCAACAACAACGCGTTGAGACGGCGCGGCCCGATGCTCTCGTCGCGCACCGCCTCCAGCGACATGACGTTCTCGATGGGTTGATCCGGCGCAATCGAGCGCACGATCGCACGCGCCGCATTCGACAGCCCTGCGGGATCGACGGCACTGCGAATCACGAGCCCACCGGCGGGGAATGCACTCTGCGTCACGGGAAGAAACGTGACCGGGAGCGGCGCCGCATCCAGACCACCGTCCTTGGTATCACCCACCACGCCTACCACCGTGCGCCATTCGTCCTCCGGAATCCCGATGAACTGCAGCACCTCGCCAGTCCACGCCACGCGACGGCCAATGGGATCCACATCGGCAAACAGCCGATCGGCAAGCGTCTTGTTCAGGATCACCACCTGCTCCGACGATGCAAGGTCGCCGGTTGTGAACTCGCGTCCCTTGAGCAGCGGGATGCCAGACGCGCGAAAATAGCCGGCGTCGGCAGTGCGATATTCCGACGTGGGCGTCGCGCCATTGTCGATCACACGCGCCTCAGCCTTCAGCTCCAGGAGAATCCCGCCCGCTCGCAACGGAATGGTGGACCCCACACCAACCACCTCCACGCCCGGTAGTGACGACAGCTCACGCTGCATTTCGTCAAAGCGCTGACTGGCGAAGGCTGCGTCAGGCGACGTGAAATCCACCGGCACTTCCATGGTGAGCACGTTCTTGGGATTCAGACCGGGATCCACCGCCGCCAGCGTCTGCATGGAACGCACCAGCAGTCCCGCCCCGGACAGCAGGATCACCGACACCGCCACCTGTGCGACCACCAGCGCCTGCTGCAGCCGCTTGCGTCGTCCGCTGCCGCTGGTCTTCGTGCTGCCCGCCGCGAGTCCAGCACCAAGCGCGTGTTCCGTGCCGACACTCGGCACATACGAGAGCAGTAGCGCGATGCTCACCGCGAGCGACACCGTGAACGCCAGCACCATCCAGTCTACCTGGATCTCGTTGGCACGCGGCGAGTAGCGCGCCACAAAACGCGACAGCGTACCAACTCCCGCGAGCGCTACGAGCAATCCGAGCACCGCACCACCGCCGGCGAGCACGAGGTTTTCCACCACCAGCAACGTGCGCAGGCGCGACGTGCCGGCACCGAGCGCGGCCCGCACCGTCATCTCATGTTCGCGACGCACGCCCCGCATGAGCGTCAGGTTGGCCACGTTCGCACTGGCGATCACCAACACCAGCGCTGCCACACCCATGAGCATCCAGAGCATCAACCGGGCGTCGCGACCGAGAATTTCCTTGAACGGCGTCAGCTCGACGGTATAGCCCGCTGATTTCTCGTATGACTCCGGGTACTGCTCGTGTACCGTGTTCGTGATCAGGGTGACTTCCGATCGCGCCTGCTCCATGGTGGCGTCTGGAGCAAGGCGCGCGATCATCTCCGTCATGCGATGCGAGCGCCCCTGCACCATCATCGCGCTCACGTGGTGTTCGCTGATCGACATGTTCATCAGCGCATCAATGCGCCCCGGGAAGAACGGCGCCGGCTCGAGCACCCCGATCACCTCCACCGGACGCTGCCCGATGCGCATGGTCTGGCCCACGATCCCGGGGTCACCAGCGAAGTGCGTCAACCAGTACGCGTGGCCCAGCAGAATGACCGGCGCGGCCCCGGCCCCGTCGTCAGACGACGAAAAGGCCCGTCCAAGTACCGGCGTGAGCCCCATGACGCTGAGATAGTTGCCGGTGACCAGGCCCACATCGATCTGCGACGCGTCCGTCTGCTCAATCAACGACAGCGTGATCGGCGAGTACTCGGCGATCTGCTGCATGGTGCGCGACTGCTCGCGGAAGTCGTTGATCTCCGGCACGGAAAATGCGACGTTGGTCTGCCCCTGATTCGCCGTGTAGTGGCGCAGGTACATGAGCCGGTCGCCGTCCGCGTTGGGCAGGGGACGGAGAAAGACACCACGCACCGCCGAAAAGATCGCCGTGTTGGCGCCAATGCCGAGACCGAGCGTCAGCACCACGGCAATCGCAAACCCCTTGGCGCGTGACAGCGAGCGGAGGACGTAGCGCAGGTCGAGCGACATGGGAAGGAGCCGAAGAGAGTCAGGTCCTGCGTGGTTCGCCGGGCGAGCAGCGCCTGGGGGCGGTGCGCGGGAGCGATAGGTTGGAAGTTGCGACCGGCGCGCGTGCTCGGCAATGAAGAGGGTGAACTTCGCCCCGTGCCGGAGTGTTACACCGCCAGCCCTCTTCCCGAGTTCATGTCAGCCTTCCTGCTCGCGCTTGCCCTCGCCGCGGCTCCGTTCTCCCAACCCCCGGTCGATTCACTCGCCACCCTGCGCGGCCGCATCACCGACGGCACCACCGCCGCGCCGATCATCCCGGCGGCAGTCACCATTGCCGGCACCCGCCTGGGCACGGTCACCGACGCCGACGGACGCTTCGTCCTCGAACGCTTGACACCTGGTGCGGTCACGGTGCGCGTGGCGCGCATCGGCTACACCACCATGACGCGTTCGGTTTTGCTGCGCGGCGGCGTCACCGATACGCTCGACATTTCACTTGCGCCGGCCACCACCTCGCTGACAGCGGTTCGCATCGACGCCCGGACCACCGAACGCGAGCAGTTCACACTCTCGCCCAATCCGGGCCTCTTTGCCGTGCGTGGCGAAACCCTCAAACGGGTGCCGGTGATCGGCGAACCCGACGTGCTGCGCGTGGTGCAACTCATGCCCGGCGTCGTGGCCACCAACGACTTCAACGCCGGCTACAACGTGCGCGGTGGCGAGAGTGACCAGAATCTGGTGCTGCTCGACGGCTACCCGATCTACAACCCGTTTCACCTGGCAGGCCTGTTCGGCACCTTCATTGACGAGACCGTCGGCGAGTTCGAACTCATGCCGGGTGGCTTTCCCGCACGCTATGGCTCACGCCTGTCGAGCGTGCTCAGTGTGCGTCCCAAAGCCGAGGAGCGGTCCGGGGTGCATGGCGCGGTCTCGGCGTCGGTGCTGGCGAGCACGTTGTCACTCGGCGGTACCGTTCGCGGACGCACAAGCTGGAACGTGGCCGGACGGCGCACCTACGCCGATCGTTTCGTGGATCTCATCTCCGACCGGTCGCTCCCCTACTGGTTCAGCGATGTGCAGGCGCATGTGCGGCACCAGCTGGCAAACGGCGGCACGCTGTCACTCACCGCCTATACCGGCGAGGACGTCCTCGCCGGTCTGCTCGACGGACTCGGCGACAGCACACAGGCCGGCGGTGGCGACCTGCGTTTTGACTGGGGCAATACGCTGGTGGGCGCCGCGTGGGAGCAACCCGTGCAGCACAAACTGGGCGGGGATTCCGCGCGCGTCATGCAGCGACTGTCAAGCACTGGCTTCGGCACCGGACTCAATCTCGGGAACGGGTCGCTCACCTTGAGCAATACGCTGCGCGAGACGCGCGCCTGGGGTGAAGCCACGCGGTGGCGCGGGCGCCACGAAACGCTGCTTGGCTACGAATGGTCCACGTACCGCGTGCGCTACGACGCGGACGCCCCCTCGGCTGGAGATGACCAACTGTTCAGCCTTCGGCAGAATCCGTCCGCGGGCGTACTGTACGTGGACCACACCGTGCGCGGTCGCACGATCACCGCACGCGCGGGCGTGCGCGCCGAAACCGTGACGGGCACCGGGTGGACCGGATTCTCTCCGCGTCTGTCGCTCAAGTGGTTTGCCACCGAGGATCTCGCGTTCACGCTCGCTGGCGGGCGCACCACGCAGTGGACGCCGGCGCTCCGCAACGAGCAGGCCCCCGTGCGCATTTTCGATTTCTGGCTCACCAGCGATCGCGAAACGCCCGTGGCGCAGGCGTGGCAGACGATCGGCGGCGTGGAACGCTGGTTCGGCGGCAGTCGATTCGTGCGGGTGGAGACCTACCTCAAGCGCTACGGGCGCCTGCCCGTGTCCAACCTGTTCAACGATCCCGCGGTGCGTGGCGACGAGTTCATCGTCACCACCGGCACGTCGTATGGCGTCGATGTGTTGCTGCGTCAACTCGAGAGTGGTCGGCTCTCCGGCTGGCTGGCGTACTCGTACGGCGTGAGTGCGCGCAACGGTCCGGATGGCCGGTTCGCGCCCGTGCAGGACCGGCGACACAATCTCAACGTGGTCACGTCGTTCCGGCCGGCTGGCGACTGGAGCTACGGCGTGCGACTGGGCGTGGGTACCGGTACGCCCTACACCGATGTCGTGGGGCAGATCGTGCGACGCCGCTACGACCCGGTCACCAACACCTTCTCGCCTAACAATCGCGAAGTCACGCTCGAGCCAATCGGCGGCGTGCGCAATGGCGCGCGCTATCCCCTGTTCCAGCGCCTCGACATCAGCGTCACCCGCACGAGCACCGGACGTCGCACGTGGGCGCCGTATCTCTCGCTCATCAACGCGTACAACGCCAGCAACGTGTTCACCTACGTGTTCAGCTACACTGACAATCCACCCACGCGCACCACGATCTCGCAGTTCCCGCTCATCCCCACCGCGGGACTGAAGGTGTCATGGTAGCGCGACGCGATCGTTCCCATCGTACGCGCGCGCTCATTCGCGCGTGGGCAGTCGCCACACCGCTCGCAGCACTTGTATCGCTGGGCGCGTGCGAGCTGGCCACGGAAAACGTCGCGCCACCCGCGCCACAGATTGTGGTGCACGCGGTGCTCAATCCCGACGAGTTCGAGCAGGTGATCCTCGTGGAGTCATCGCTGACGGGACGGGTGACAATCGACAGCACACTGCGATTTGATCCGCTCGACCCCGTTCGCTCAGCTGGCGGTGAGCCGATCGCTGGTGCCGATGTCCGAGTGTTCGCGGAGGGAGACACCGTGGGAGTGCGGGCCAACGAATCATCCTCCGTCAGCCTCGGCTACGGGGCAGGCCGCTACTCGCTCGATCAACTGCGGCTGCCGATCCTGCCCGGTCGGCGCTACCGCCTGCGAGTGCAAACTCCCGACGGGCGCGTGGTCACCGGCGAGACGAAGGTGCCGTCCGCCGAGCCCGGTTGGGTGCGTGGCGACGGTCGAATCGCGCAGACCGTGGCGCTCAACCGTACCCGCGACACGCTGCAGCTCACGTGGCCCGCGGTGCCGGACGCGCGCACGTACGCCGTGCGGGTGGACACACCCTACGGTCCGTGGTTCCTCTTCTCCGACTCCACGCGATTCTCGCTCGCGGGTTCACTGCGCAACTTCTTCTCGAGCGGGCTGCCGTCGGTGTGGTTCCCCGGCTTTGAGCAGGTCGCGAGCGTCCTGGCGGTGGACCAGAACTTCTACGACTACAACCGCTCCGGGAACGATCCGTTCAGCGGCTCGGGGCTGATCAGCAGCGTGCAGGGTGGTCTTGGACTCTTCGGCAGCACGCTCAACCTGCTGCGACGGCGCGTCCGCGTGACCGACGACCTTCGCTTCCCGCTCGACGGCGTGTGGGCAGGCGTCACCCTGTCCGGTCGGGACGTGAACTATGATTTGTGGGTGGAGACCCAGGATACGCCGCGCTCGTCCGTGAGCGGCCTCGTGCGCGCGCCCGAGGTGCAGGTGGGGCAGTCGCTGCTGGGCACTATCCAAGGTGATCAGGTGCGCTTGGTGACGTTGTTGGGACTGAGCAGCATCGACACGGCGTCGTACTTCACCGGACAGCTGGTGGGCGACACGATCCGGGGCACGTACGACGAACGGTTCCAGACCGGTGGCGCACGGGTGCTGGTGCGGGTGCCGGGGTCCGCGCCGTAGCAGGACGACCACTGCACTGACGGCGCGGGGCAATCAGCGGCCAAGTCGGCACCCGGAGTGCGCTACGTCAGGTGACGTATGGATGGCCGTTATAGTGGGCCCTACTCTGGCTTCCAAGCCGTTGTACTCGTCCATTCGCTCACTGGAGTGCCCCATGCGTCATCGCTGCCCACCCACGAGTTCCGCCGCGCTCGTCCGCCACGCGTTGGGCCTGGCGGTTGCCGCCGTCCCGTGCCTGCTCACGGGGTGCATTGACTTTGGCCCGTTCGACTTCGATCCGCGGTTGCAGCGGCTCGGGATGCAAATGGAAGAGGTCGCCAACGTCGTCGCCGCCGAGCGGGCCGCGGAGGTGCTCGACCCCGGTGCGCCGCTGGTCGGCGGCACGACCCTCGGCAATCGTCGCGTCGCGCTCGGCGTCCGCGTGGTCGCAGCGAGCGGGCATCGGTCCGACCTGTCTACGGCCGACGCTGTTCCCCAGGCGACAACTCGCCCATCGCTCGGCACCACGGCGGCCAACTCGCAGACGGTTGCAATTGATGGCGCGTTGAAAGTGCTACCCGGGTTTCAGCTGAGCTCCGGCTATCGGGTGCTCGGGCTCGACGCCGTGGGCAGACTGGCTCGTGTCGCTGGGGCCGCGCCGGGAGACGAGACGAATTCGCTGGCCACCGGGTACGGCGGCCGATTGGGTCTGCTGTCTGACTCGACCGGTCGGAGCGGCCTCTCGCTCTCGCTCATGCGCGCCAACCTCCCGGGCGCTCGCTACGATGTGGCGATCAGCCCCACCGTTCCAGTCACCGAGGCGCAAGCTGCCGTGGAGGTCTCGCAGATCCAGGCAACCGCATTGCGGTTGCAGGGCAGCGTGGCGCTGGGCGCGTGGGGAATCGAGGCGGGGGTCGGGACCAACACCGGGAACTACCAACTGGATCGGAGTGCGCGGCTTGTGGCCCCCGACTCGACCACCACGGCGCGTCAGGTCACCACCGGTCATTGGAGGCACTCGCTCTGGAATGTTGGCCTCACACGGCAGATCAATCGCGCTGAACTGGCACTTCGGTACGGCTTCGCGGAGGGATCGACGGAAACATCGATGCTCGGTATGACGAGCGCAGGCGCTGGTCCCCGGCACAGCCTCTCGCTTGGAATGCAGCTCCGGTACTGAGGTGATGTGTGGGCGCCTCTCCACGCGGGAACACCGCAGCGTAGTTTATCAAGCGGCTGGCGCGCGCCACGTTCCATCCGACTGTGCGTCTCGGTCCCTTGCAGTACGCTGAGCTGTTCTGAGCGCGCCCACGCCGGCCACCGAGCGCCACGATGACGGATCCCACGCCGCAGGACGAGGACCAGTACGAGTACGGTGAACGCATCGTCCCGCCCATGCCCGAACGCACCTTCCGGTTCGGCGAGGGCCGTATCGCCGGCGCGGCATCGCTGCTGCTCGGTGGACTCGCATTTCTGGGTGCCCTCTGCTTTCGCTACCCGGAGTTGCTCACCACGCGCGAGCTGCGCGAGGTGTACGATGTCGCGCTCATCCGCACGATCCTGCGCACCGCGATGTGGCTGTCCATCGGCCTCGGGCTCTTCAACTTTGTGCGCAGCGCCGGACGACGGCACCTCGGGGCCATCGGTATCCTGCTCACCATCGCCGCGTATCTGGTGGGCGGCCCGCTCGCCGAACGTGCAGTCGCGCAGACGATCCCGGGCATCGGTGTGGACTGGATGGCGCTCGACCTCCTCAAGTCCACGCTGATCTTCATCTTCCTCGAGAAGGTGCTCCCGAAATATCCCGACCAGCCAATTCTCCGCCCGGAGTGGCAGCTCGACCTCGGATACTTCACGGTGAACCACCTGATCCTTGGCGTGCTGCTCATGATCGCGAACGGCTTTGCGCCGCGCGTGTTCGGCTGGGCCGTGAACGATTCGGTGCAGGCGGTGATGTCGGGACTCTGGCTGCCGGCGCAGGTCCTGGTCATCCTGTTCTTCGCCGACCTGGTGCAGTACTGGGTGCACCGCGCCTACCACGAGATTCCCTGGCTCTGGAAACTGCACGCCGTGCATCACTCGGCCGAGCACATGGACTGGCTCGCCGGGTCGCGCATTCACCTGGCCGAGACCATCATCGACCGTGTGATGGTGATGATCCCGCTCTACCTGCTCGGCCCGCGCACGGAAGCACTCAATATCTACGTGATCATTGTTGCGTTTCAGGCCGTGTTGATCCACTCCAACTTCCGACTTGAATTCGGGCCCTTGGGCTATCTGTTTGTCACGCCCAAGTTCCACCACTGGCACCACAGCAAGGACCGGCCGGCCATTGACACCAACTATGCGGCCCACCTTCCGGTGCTCGACCTGCTGTTCGGTACCTTTCACATGCCCAAGCAGCATTGGCCCAAGGAATACGGTACAGTCACGCGACTCCCTCGCACCTTTCTGGGGCAGTTTGCTTATCCCTTCCGGCGGCCTGCGCCGGACGCTGATGCGGGCGTGCGCAGCGAGATCACCTGAATGAGGCCAGTATGAAGCGACGTGATTTCATCCAGCAGTCGGCCGCGCTCGCCGCTGCTCCCCTGCTTCGACTCGACACAAACGCACTGGTTGCAGCTGGCCCGGCCGCACGTACGGGGCCGTCGGCGCCCCTGCAGGTGAACGCGGTTCGCCTCAACGGCTGGCTGGCGGCTTTTGATCGTGTCGGACGCACCGACGGCGGCATCAATCGCGTGGCCTACTCGGACGCGGATCTCGCCGGCCGAGCATTCACACTGGACCTCATTCGCCAAGCCGGTCTGACGCCGCGGATCGACACCGCCGGCAACATCTACGCGCGACTCGACGGCAACCAACCGTCTCTTCCACCCATCCTCATCGGGTCGCACGTGGATTCGGTGACAAATGGTGGCAACTACGACGGGCCGGTCGGCTCGTTCTCCGCGATTGAGACGGCGTTCACGTTGCGCGAACAGGGGGTGCGCCTGCGGCATCCCCTCGATGTGGTGATCTGGCAAAACGAAGAGGGCGGCACGATCGGCAGCAAGATCGCGATCGGCGAGTTGACGGATGCCGATCTCGCGAAGGTCGCGCGCTCAGGCAAGACAATTCGTGAGGGCATCGGCATCGTGGGCGGCGACGTGGCGCGGTTGGGGGAAGCAGTTCACCGAACCGGGGACTTCGCCTGCTACATCGAGCTGCACATCGAGCAAGGTGGTCTGCTCGAAAAAGCGGGGCTGCAGATCGGAGTCGTGCAGGGCATTGTCGGACTGCGTTGGTTCGAGGTCACGATCACGGGCGTATCCAACCACGCGGGAACCACGCCCATGGACCAGCGGCAGGATCCCATGCTCGCGGCCGCCCGCTTCGCCGTCGCCGTGAACGACGCCATCCGGTCGGAACCCGGACGCCAGGTCGCAACGGTGGGACGGCTGAACGTGACCCCGAACACCACCAACGTGATCCCGAGCGAGGTCGTGCTCACCATTGACCTGCGCGACCTGGACCGTACCACACTCGACCGCTTCGCTGCACGCTTCGAACAACTCGGTCGCGAGATTGGGGGGGCAACCGGCACCACCTTCCGCTTTTCGCGACTGGTGGACAGCGAACCGGCAATCGCCGATCCACGCATCATGCAGTGCATCGACGGGGCGGCCGTCGCGCTCGGCCTCTCCAGGCAGCCCATGCCAAGCGGTGCCGGTCACGACGCGCAGGAGATCGCGCGCATCGCGCCCATGGGAATGATCTTCGTCCCGAGTGTCGGTGGCATCAGCCACTCACCACGTGAGTTCACCAAACCGGAAGATGTGGCGAACGGCGCCAACGTGTTGCTGCACGCCGTGCTTGCAGCAGACGCAGCATGACGAAGGACCAATTCCCCCTACTTCACCTCGACCTCTCCATCATGCACTTTCTGCTTTCCGCCCTCGCCCTGTGCGCGATATCTGCGCAGCCCCTCTTCGCCCAGACGTATCGTGCGCAGCCCAGTACGCGCGCCCTCAGTGAAGTCTCACTCGCCCTCGCCGACACTGCAGCCCAGCGCGCGGCGGGCAAGCCCACGCTGATTCGCGTGGACTATGGCCAACCGCACCTGCGTGGCCGCTCGTTGCACACCGGAGATCTCGTGCCCATGGGTACCGTGTGGCGCCTCGGCGCCAACGCGGCCACCCTGCTCACGACCGAGGTGGACATGACCATCGGCGGGAAGGCCGTGCCACAGGGGCGGTACGTCGTGCAGGCGCTGCCCGAAGCGTCCGGCTGGACACTCATCCTGCAGCGTGAGACCACCGGCGGAGAGTCGATCATGCCCACCGCCTACGACGCGTCCAAGGATTTTGCGCGCATCCCGCTCACCATGCGCAGGCTCGGCGTGCCGGTAGAAACCCTGGCCATCGCCCTCGTACCGTCCATGGCACCCGGCATGCAGCGCGGCGAATTGCACATCATGTGGGGCACCACGCACCTCTCGGCCGACTGGACGGCCCGGTAGCTCTGCGCCCACCGTACTGCCGATGACAGCACT
>JBBSPE010000055.1:0-24095 GCA_038259155.1 Gemmatimonadales bacterium | reverse complement strand
GGCACCGGCAACAAGACGGAGCGTTTGTTCGGTTACTACACGTGGCACGGTGACGACGCGCCGCCGGTGAACCCGCTGGGCGATCTGTACAAGACGCAGGTGCAGCAGTTGGCACGACACTTGGGAGTACCCGACGTGATCGTGGACAAGGCACCCACGGCAGACCTCGTGGAGGGTCAGACCGATGAGGGCGACCTGGGGATATCGTATGCGCGCGCCGACGAGCTGCTGCACTGGATGTTGCACGGCTGGTCCAACGACGCGCTGCTCGCGCGCGGCTTCAAGGCGGCCGACGTGCAACTCGTGCGCGCGCGGCTCGAGTCCACGCACTGGAAGCGTCGCGGGCCGTCGGTGGCGCTGCTCACGAACACGGGCATCGGCGAGTCGTACCTGCGGCCCGTGGACTACTGATCCTGAGGCGCGGCGGGCGTGAGCGTAATGAACTCATGGGCATCGGCGGCCACAGATTGCATCCAGGCCACGATTTCGGCCACCCGCTCGGGCGCCTGCACACCGGCGCCCGTGCCGCGAATCACGCGGTGCAACACAAGGTCGCGTCCCTCCATGCGATAGCTGCTCTCGTAGCGCGCAAAGAAACTGGTGGCGGTCACGTTGGGCGGCAGCTGTGCCGTCCAGCCAGCGGGTAGCGTCACGCGATATTCAACGTCCACAGTGCGGCGCCCCACCACCTTGTCGGCATCGATGGGGGTACGGCGCCGTGGTTGGGCCGCGAGTTCACGTCCAGTGCCGGCGGCACCGCCCGCAATTTGCGTGTAGGGTTGGGGCAGGTGGAGCAACCACACGGGGCCCGCCGGCCGCGCACCACGCCCATCGTGGAGCACCGCACGCATGAACGGCGTGGCGCTGAAGTCCAGACCGTCGAACACCTGCAGCGAGTCGCCGGTGGATTCCGGCAGGTAGCGGGAGGCCAATGCACGCAGCCCCTGCGCGCGCCGCGCGGAATCGAGCGGCGCCGCGAACGCGGCACGTGTAGCCCAGGCATTGTCGCCGCGCGGTGCGTCCTCCACCACCATGTCCATTCGGCCGGTGCTGTCGAGCACGCCATGCATTGTGGTGAACGTACCCACGGAGTCGATCGCACGCTCCGGAAACCGCACCGTCTCCGCGGAACCATCCGGGCGCACCACGAGACCGTATGATCCACGGTACGACGCCGGCAGCGCGCCGTACGGAATCGTGGCGGCCGTGAGATCGGTGAACGTGTAGCCGCCCGCGTCGTTTGGCACAGCGGCAATCGCGTGGTTGAACTGCGCGATCGTGACGGCGTTCATGTTCCGCACGCCGCTCAGGTTCAGCAGCACGGGACGGGCCGCAATGCCCCAGCGCCGAGCCGCGGCCACAAAGAGCGTGGCTTTGTCCTTGCAGTCACCGTAGCCGGTGGTGAGCACCTCTGCGGGAGATCGCGGTTGGTACCCGCCGAGGCCAAGCGAAACGGACACGTACCGGAGATCCTGCGCGATCCAGCGGTGCAGCGCGCGCAGCGTGTCGGCACGCGAGCGTGCGTTGCGCACGACGCTGTCCAGCTTGCCGGCCACGGCGGCATCGATCTGCATTTGCGATGACACAAGATGTGCGTACCACTGGCTCACGGAATCCCAGGGCTGCGGCGCGGAAAGCTCAAGGCCCATGCGCACGCCGTCGGAGTCGGCAGCGAAGGGTTCGGGGCGCACGATGGCGGGCGTTTCCGCACGCCACTCGTACAGACGGCGATCACCCGCATCGCGCTCCGCGCGCCGGAACGTGAGATTGCGCTCGGCGATTCGCGGCGTGAAGTCGGAGGGCACACTCAGTCGCAGCTGCGACGTACGCAGCGGCCCCGGTGGTGTGAACGCCCACGCGATGTGAAAATCTCCCGGACGCCACGGCGCGCTGTCCACGATGGTGTACTGCACGTCCACAATCGTGTTGGGCGCAATGCCGGCAATCGAGATGCGTCGCGTCCGATTGTCCACGTAAATCGGGTTCTGCATGGACGCGGTGGCGTCGCCGGTCTGGTCAGTGCTGGGGGCGTTGCTCAGCACCGTGCCGTCGGGCCGGAGCACGCGCACCCAGTCCAGCGTGAAACCCTGTCGCCCCGGCTGCCACGTGAAGCGCCGTTCACCCGCACCGCTCACGGCACTTTGGCGCATCACCTGGACCACGTTGCGATGCGTGCGCGAGCTGCGCCCGTCGGCTTCGAGCGATACGTCCATGGCGTCCAGGAGCATCACGATACCCACATCGCCCGAGCGCGCCGAGTCCACCGCCGTGCGCACGATCGAGTCACTCGGCGCGGGCGGAAGCGCTGGCTGTGCGGAGAGGGCGCACACCACGGTCGTCTGCGCGATACAGGCGGCGATCAGGTGCCGTGCCGTGCGGCGTGCGGCGCGACACCGCGTGGTGCGGTCAGTGCATCGTGCAGCGATCATGACATCGAGGTATGGGGCACGCAGGAACGACGATCGGGGCAACGCATGGTACCCATGCGCGCCCCGATCGGAACATACCTCAGGTGCTGACGTCAGGTGCTGCCGTGCCAGACGTTACGGCGTGATGTCGCCGCCTGCCGTCGCTGTGCGCGACTGGCTGCCGGCCACCGGCGTGCTCGAGCCCAGCCCGAAGCCGGTGTCCCAGCCGCTGGCCACAAACACCCACGTCACGGGCGTCCCGGGGACGATGCCCCAGTTCGTGTTCCAGTCCGCGAGCGCGGTCAGGTTGGGCGTTTCGAGTACGACCGGCCCGGTGGAGGCGACATAGTCCTTGGTCTTGGTGACCGTGATGTCCGAGCCATTGGTGCCGGTCTGCGCGTACTCGACGCTCCAGTAGCTGTCATAGTCCGCCTGCTGCTGATACGTGGCGCGCAGCTGTGCATTGCCGCCCATCGTACCAGCGTTCACAACGGTGGGGCCAACAAGGGCCGCCGGCAGGCTGACGGTCTGATCAACGGCCGCGCCAAATGCCGTCAGCAGCGTGCGCGATCTCTGATTCAGCCCACCGTCCACCGCGGTCACACCCAGCAGATGCAGATCGCCTGCCGCGCGCATTGAATCGGGCACGCCGTACCACGTGCGGACCGTGCTGTCGCTCGGCGTGGCACCGGTGAAGTACGCGCCACCCGAGGCGCCGCCCGTGAGCACGTACTGTGCGAACACGGTGAGATTCTCGCCGAGTCCGTTGCCGATGGTGACCGTGCGCGCGACAGGATCAAACGCTTCCGGCGCACTGAAGTCGAGCACCGCGAGCGCGCTGTTGTTGGCCGGATTCAGGTTGCGACGAATGATGAACTTCGCGTTCGCCATCGCACTGACCGCAAACCGTGACGCCAGCAGGTCGAATGGATCGTTGCTCACGTTCATGAGCGAATAGACTGAACCGGCTGGTGCGACTGTGGCCGTTGCGCCACCGGCGACAATGGACACGAAGTCAGTCAGCCCGGTGCCGGCAACCGTGCCGGTGAACGAGCGGCCCGGGGTTGCTGGCGTCGTGCACGCGCCCATGCCCATGCCATTCAACTCGGCCACCGTGCCGTACATGACGGTGGACGTCGTGGTCGTGCCGGTGGAGGGACGCACCACCGCCACACCGCCCTTGCCGCTCGCGATGTCAAAGGTGTAGGTGCTGTCCGCGCCAGCGGTGGCCCGCATCCAGTCACCCGTGCCGTCTTGATACGCGACGTAAACCGGCAGACTGTCGTCCGCACAGAAACTGTACGTGACATTGCCGGTACCGCCGCCGGTGCCCGCCACGACCATCACGGGAATGGTGAGCGTGTCGGAGGTGACACCACCACCCGAGCCGAGCACCTTCACATTTGCGGTGCCGAGTGCGGCGGCGTTGGCGGCGGTAAGCGTCAGCACGGCGGAATCACCCGCCGCAGAGTCGGGCTGAATGGCAGCCGTCACGCCGGCGGGCAGGCCGGTCACCGCGAACGTGACCGGTGCCGTAAAGGGCGCGGTCCGAGCGATGCCAATGGTGATGGGCGTGGACTGCCCCTGCGTCAGCGACGGCGACGCGGGTGTGGCCGTAAGCGTCAGGCCACCCAGATCGGGGACCACGATCGTCAGCATCTTCGTTTGCGCCGGCACATCCGTACCCGAGATGTTGATCGAAACGGAATACGTACCTGCCGCCACGGAGTCACTCACGGCGACCGTGAGGCTGGCCGTATCGCCGGCCACCGGTGCCGACGGCAGCGTCACTGTGATGCCGCTCGGTACGGTCGAGTCTACCGCGAACGTGAGTGCACCGGTAAAGCCGCCGGAGCGGGAAATGCCGACGCTGGTCGTATCCTGCGCACCAGGAGCGATGTCCAGCGAATCGGGCGTGAACGACACTTCATAGCCAGCGGCGGCCACAACGTTCACCGTGAGCATTGAGGTGGCATCCGCCACGCCGGTTCCGGTGGCTGTGAGCGTGACCGCGTACGATCCGGGCGCGACCGTGGAATCAACCGTGACCACCACGCGGGACGTAGTGTTGTCGGCGGCGATCGCGGACGTGGTCACGGTGACACCGGTTGGTGCACCAGCGGCCGCGAGCGTCAGCGCGCCGGTGAATCCGCCGCCGCGTGTGACGGTAGCAAGCGACGAGTCCATTGCTCCGGCCGCGATGCTCAGCGATGCAGGATTGAGCGTGATGGACAGTGTGGGCTGCGCCACCTCGGTCACAGTGAGGTTCACGGTGGCGGTCTTCTCAGCCACGCCGGTTCCGTTGGCTTTCACGGTGATGGTGTACGTACCAGCCGCCGCCGTTGAAGCGACCGAGACCGTGACCTGGCCGGTGTTGGAACCGGTGGCAATCGAGAGCGGCGTCAGCGTCACGCCCGCAGGCAATCCTTCCACGGTGCCGGTGATTGCGCCGGCGAAACCGCCGGTGCGCGTGACGGTCGCGGTGACTGGTGCGCTTTCACCCTGCGCGATGGTCAGCGTCGTGGGAGACACGGCGAAGGTGAAGTCACCGTCGGCTTGCGTTGGCGGCGTGTCGTCATCACCGCACGCGGCGGCGAACATGGTGCCGCATGCGAGGACCGCAGTCAACGCGGCGGTGCGCCAGCGTCGTGCGGTGTGAAGGTTGTGTGTCATACAAATCCTCATGTTGATGAGAGTCATGATGCGCGCCCAATGCGGACGCTGGCCGGGCGCGGGCACGTCGACAAATGCAGTGTGCCGATGTGAATGCGCGTTTGCCGCGATGCAGATCACGATTTCGCGTCGCGTGCGAATTCTGTAGTACTCCGCTTGTGTTTCCGTCGTTCGACTTTGTGTCCTACTTCACGATGTGCGCGTGTAGCGAGCACATGCATTCGCGTGGTGTCTGCGCTTTGCACCTGCAGTGTGTTGCGCGCATTCACCGTGCGGGTAGCGAGCACGAGCGTTGCGCGACGTGCGTTGCGCGACGTGCGTTGCGCCAAGTGCCTTGCGCCGAGTGCCTGCGCAAAGCGCTCGCGCGCTGCCACCGGCGGATAATCCAAGCGCGGGAACACCTGCGCGCATGCGGGGTATGAAATAGGTTGCATATCTTGTCCCTTGCGGCCGCGCCCGCTCTCTCGCAACCAGGAGATCTGCATGGAGCAACTGCGCGTTGCTGCGTTGCAATACCTCATCCGTCCGGTCACCACCTTCGAGCAGTTCCGTGATCAGGTGGACGCCCTGCTCCAAACGGCCGCCGACTACCGCTGCCAGCTCGTCGTCTTCCCGGAATACTTCTCCGTCCAGCTGCTCACCCTCGGCGACGTCCGCCGCCCCATTCGTGATCAGATCCGCTCGCTGGCCGATCAGGCACCGGCCGTCATCGACTTCATGGCCGAGTGCGCGCAACGGTACGGTCTCTATGTGGTAGCGGGTACCGTGCCCGAGCGGGACGCCACTGATCGCGACGTTGTGCGCAACCACTCCTACGTCCTCAGCCCCAATGGCAAACGGGGCGTGCAGGGCAAGCTGCACATGACGCGGTTCGAGCGTGACGAGTGGCACGTGTCGCCCGATTCACACCTGCGAATTTTCGAGGCCCCGTTCGGCAAGTTCGCCATCGCGATCTGCTACGACGTGGAGTTTCCCGAAATGGCGCGCGCCGCCGCACGGGCTGGTGCCGACATCCTCTGCGTGCCCAGCTGTACCGACGACCGTCAGGGCTTCTGGCGCGTGCGCTACTGCGCGCACGCACGGGCGATCGAAAATCAGATGTACGTCATTCACGCCGGCACCGTCGGTTCGCTCCCACAGGTTCCCGCAGTCTCCCTCAACTACGGCATCGCGTCCATTCTCACACCAAGTGATTTTCCGTTTGCACGCGACGGCATCCTGGCCGAGGGCAACGTCAATCAGGAAATGATGGTCATCGGCGACCTGAACCTCGACACGATCCGTCGCAGTCGCGAAGAAGGCACGGTGCTGCCGTTGCTTGACAGCGAGCGGACCTCGGACCTGGTCGCCAACCCGCGCACGGTGGTGCTGTGAGTTCGCGCTCGCGCATTCAGGTGCGTCTCACCACGGAGGCGGATTACGCCGGCATCATCAAACTCACGGAGGCGACGTATCCGGGCTCGCCGCCGTGGGCGGTGGAGCAGCTGGCTTCCCACCACGAACAGTTTCCGCGGGGACAGTTCGTGGCCGTCGACGGCACGAACGGCGCAATCGTCGGCATGGCCGCCAGCCTGATCGTGCGCTGGGACGACTACGACTTCGGGAGCTCGTGGCGTGAGTTTACCGAACACGGCTCGTTCACCAACCACGACCCGACGCACGGACGCACGCTGTACGGCGCCGAGGTCATGGTCGCGCCCGGCCGACGTGGTCTTGGCATTGGCAAGGCGCTGTATACGGCGCGACGAGATCTCGTAGAGTCACTCGGCCTGCTGCGCATCCGCGCTGGCGCCCGTCTGCGCGGCTACCACAAGGTCGCGCACCTGCGCACGGCCGAGGAATATGTGCAGCGTGTGGTGTCCGGTCGTGTCTCCGATGCCACCTTGTCCTTCCAGCTACGACAGGGCTTCACGGTGTTGGGCGTTGTGGCCGACTACCTGCGACACGACCCGGAGTCATTGGGGTGGGCCGCCGTGATCGAGTGGCTCAATCCAGCCCTCAACGACGTCGGACCGCGCGCGGCTCAGAGCGGCGACATGCCGGCGCACACCTCGGCGCCCGGGGGATCGGCCTCGCCAACGCTTGCCACCACCACGCGGGCCGGCGTGTCTGGCGCACCCGGCACCACCGCGAACAGACTCGCGTAACGCGTCTCGCACAGGTCGGGCTGCTTGGGGCCGCCCAGCGCATGCACGAGCGCCGGTACCGTGTTGCTGTGCCCGACCACCAGCACCACCTTCCCCGGCTGGCGCCGCACGGCCGCCGCGAGATCGGCAATGTGAGCGTTCATGTTGGCGCCAAAGCCCACGACTTCCGCCTCGAGTCCCAGGGTGGTCATGAGCGGTTGGGCCGTGAGGAGGGTGCGCTGCCGTGGCGTGACGATCACATGTTGCACCCCCGCATCGGCCAGCGCGGCCGCGAGAGCGCGAGCGCGGGCCATGCCAGCTTCGCTGAGCGCGGGATCGGCGCTGTTGTCCACCTTCTCGGCGTGACGGACCACCAGCACCAGTGCTGGTGGGGCAGCCGGTTGGGCATCGGCCGCGCGCGCCGCGGCGAGCAAGCAGACGGGCGCGAAAAGCAGTGCCGCGAGTGCGGCCCGTCGGCGAACCGCGGCATGTACCCGGGAGATCGGTCGGCGTGGCCCGGCGCAGATGGGGAAAATAGGCATGGTCGAACAGTCACCCGGCGGCGGCTTCGCGCCAGCACCGCCGCCACCGGCCGCCCCCCACTGGCGCTTCCGCCGCGAGGGTGTCACCATGACGCAGACCGTGCGGGGCCACGCCTGCCCGGTCACCCTGTCCCATGTCCTGGACGGCATGCGCGTCATTGCGTCGCCTGCGATGATCAATCGCTGGCTCAACCCCTACAACTGGCTTCTCAACACCCATCTCGAGCGCGAGGGGGTGGAGGTCGTGGGCGCGGCCCCGTGGCGCGTGCTGCGGGGTCAGGGCGACATCTGGCATCTGCACTGGCCGGACCACGTATTCAATCAGGGGAGTGTGACGCGCGCGTCGCTTGGCTCGCGCACCCTGCTGCACCTCGCCCGCGAGGGGCGCCGGCGGGGCCTTCGCATTGTGTGGACCGTGCACAATTTGCGGGCGCACGACGGCCGCCACGCCGAGCTTGAGCGTCACTTTTGGACCCAGTTTCTGCCCACGGTGGACGGACTCATTCACCTGAGCGACGCCGGACGCACGGCCGCCAATGCACAGTTTCCGGAGCTCGCCGATCGGCCCGCGTGGGTCATTCCCCACGGTCACTACCGCAGCGAGTACGTCACCACCCAGACCCGTGAGGACGCGCGCAGCGCGCTCGGCATCGCGCAGGACGCCCAGCTGGTGCTCTTCACCGGGCGGGTCCGCCCGTACAAGAACGTACCGGGGCTGCTCGAGGCGTTTCGCGGAATGCCCGGCGCCAACGCTCGATGCCTCGTGACGGGTTCGCCCGCGACCGCGGACCTCCGCAGCGAGATCGAGGAATTGGCGGCGCGCGATCACCGAGTCCGGCTCGACCTGCGACACCTGCGGCAACGCGAACTCGCCTCGGCGCTCCGCGCCTGTGATCTGGTCGTGCTCCCGTACCGGGAAATTCTCAACAGCGGCAGCGCGCTGCTCGCCCTCTCGCTCGATCGGCCGGTGCTGGTGCCGCGCCGCGGCGCGATGGCAGAACTGGCGCGCGACGTGGGCTGCAACTGGGTACGCTGCTACGACGGTGAGCTGACCTCCGAGGCGCTCGCCGACGCACTGCGCTGGGCGCGCGAGTCTGTCCGCACCCCCCGCGCGCCACTCGACCGGTTTGACTGGCCAGCGATTGCCCGCGACCATCGCGATGCGTATGCCTCGGTGGCCGGCGGCGATGGGACGGTCACGCCGATGGCGATGCCGAGCTGGCGTCCCGATTTCGTGTCCTCCCGTTTGCGGACACCTCGACTCGCCACCTCCTGACGCACGCCGAGTGACGAGCGCGCTCTCCATTCACGCGACGTGTCTTGGCCTCGTGGTGCTGAACCTGATCGTTCGCACGTGGCGAACGCAGGTCATCTTTTCAGGGCTTGGTGATCGTGTGTCGTTCACCGATGTCGCAATCGCCAACCTGGCCGGCGATACAGCGGCGGCGCTGACGCCGCTGCGCATTGGCGGGTTGCCGGCCCAGGTGGCGTTCTTCCAGCGCGTGGGCACGCGGCCGCAGCTCGCGTTGCCGACGCTGCTGGTGGAGTCGGTGCTGCTCTACCCCGTCATGGCAGCGTTCGGCGCCGGGCTCGCGCTCTCAGCCGGTCTTGAGTGGCTGCAGTTGCTCAAGACGGCGGGTACCACCGCGGGTCGTGCGCTGCAGACGATCCTCGGGGTGTTCGTGGTGGGCTGGCTGCTCGTGCTCATCGTCAAACGGGCGGCGCCCAACCGGTCGCGTGAAGTGGGCCGATCCATTCGTGACGGCGTGGCGCTGGCGCGGGGCATGCGGCCGGGGGCAGCGCTGCTCACCGTTCCGCTCACGGTGCTGGACGTGCTCACGCGCGTCGCACTGTTGCCCGTGTTGGCCATGAACGTGCCCAATACGCCGCCCGCCGACGTGCTGGCGCTCGCGTCCTTTGCGCTGCTGTACGGTCAGGTTGCCATGCCGACACCTGGAGGTGCAGGTCTGGTGGAGTACGGCATGCTGGGCGGCGCCGCCGGCGATCTGGGGGCCAGCGCGAGTGGCATCACGTTCTGGTGGCGCGTGTACACGGTAGGCCTGCACATGGCCGCGCTCGCGCCACTGCTCTGGTGGCGTCTGTCGTCGCGCGCGAAAGGTCAGCGCGCGGCCGGCCGAGCAGATCCGGTGATCGCGGACGCACCGCGTAGCGACTCGCCGCGCGACTTGGCGCGTCGAGACCGGATGGGGAGCAGGAACAGGTAGATCCCGGTCACCCAAAGCAGCAGCACCACCACGCCGCTCGGCAGGAACAGCCACAGCTTGAGCGAGGGATGGAACCAGGAGCCATCGTGCAGGCTCTCCATCAAGTCGGAGCGGCGATACGCCGTCTGCAGCACGGCACCCGTCGCTGCATCCAGCTGGATTTCCCAGCGTGAGTTGCCGATCACCTTGATCAGACCCTTGGACGGACGCACGTCCACGCGATCCACATCGGACCACTCCGTGATGCCAGCCTGCGGCACGGAACGCGCGCTCGCGAGAATACCGTCCATGGACACGAGCGGCGCGCCGAGTGTGCCTTTCTGCTCTCCGGGCTGCACCCACGCGAGCTGCTTCTTGAGCTGCAGCAGCAGCCCGGTGGCAATGACAATGAGGAACGGCAGCGCGACGGCGATCGCGCCCCACCGATGCAGTTTGCGATTCCAGATACGGGGATTGGGCATGACGTAATTACGTCGCGCACCGCGTCTTTGCTGGTGGTCACGACCTGCCACGCCTCCTCGTCCCGCACATACCGTTCAGGCGACCGCGCGCACGTGTGTCCGCGACCTCCACGGGTCACGCGGCCAGCCGTTCCCTCGATGCATGCACGGCGCGGGCCTCCGTCGCGCAGGCCAGGCTCACCGCTCGGCGTGCAATGCGTTTGAGTGCCCGGTGCACCGAACGCGCATACCGCACGAAGTGCGCGCCCGCCCATGGATGCCGCGCGAAAAACTCCTGCGGCAGCATGTCGCCCTTGAGGCGGTTGCAGGGCGCACAGGCCACCACCACGTTGGCCGAGTCGTGCGCCCCGCCATGCGACAGCGGATGCACGTGGTCGAGGGTGGCAGTGTGCACGTCGAGCGGTGACGCACAGTACACGCAGCGCTGACCGCAATCACGCAGGGCGATTTTTCGCATCGCGCGTTTCACGGCCATGAGCATGGGGCGTGGTGGTGCGGTACCGCGACGCGTGCCGCCGGGGGCGGTGACTCGGCGTGCGTGCACGGCGGAACGACGCGACGGCCGCGCGCCGCGGGACCCGACCGTGAAGCTCGTTGCATGTGGGGCGCGGTCTCCGGCAGTGGATCGCTTTCGCACGTCACACCTCCGGGAACGCAGACGCCCCGCGATCGCACAGTGGTGCGATCGCGGGGCGGGGCTGATGGCCGGTGGCAACCACCGGCAAAGAGGCTGGCAGACATCGCGAGCTGGGCATCGTCCTCCATACTTGGCAAGAGCAAGGAAGTGCAACGACGAACGAGCTGTCACAAAACGCTGACCTGTAGTGTACGGTACGACGGACACACGGGAATGGTCAAGACGCGACGATCATGTCACAACCGGAGGCATGCAATCAGCCGTTGCGCAATGCCGCCCCGATCTGTGCGGCCATCGCATCGAGCAGGTGCCGATTGGGCATCTGCGATTCTGGAAACGGCAGCGGAATGTCGAACCCGTCGCCAGCCTTTCGCGGAATGAGATGGATGTGGTAGTGAAAGACGTTCTGTCCTGCGGCCGCGCCGGAGTTCACCACGATGTTCATGTCCTCGGCACCGGCCACCCGCTGCACCACGGGGATGAGCCGTGTGGCGATGTCGTACATGTGCTGACCCACGTTCTTCGGAATGTCCTTGAGCACCGCATAGTGCTCGCGCGGGACCACCAGCACGTGGCCTGCGTTCACGGGCTGGATGTCCATGAAGGCAATGACGGTGCTGTCCTCGTAGCACATCGAGACCTCGGCCGCGCCGCGCATCAGGTCGCAGAAAATGCAATGGTGCCCGGACGTCATGTTGGACGGGTGAGTGGGAGCGTGCATGAATGGTGGCTACCTGGAGCGTGGGCCGAGGGAAAGCGCTCGCGGATGCGGCGCCGAGATTCCGGAGCTTCGGCACTGCGCCCGCCAGTGTCAAGCGGAGTTGACACCCAAACGGCGTCACTGGACCAACGGGGACGCAGCCCGCTACGTTCAAGGGTTGACGTCGAACCTGAGACAGGAATACCACCATGGCTACCTCTGCTCGTCCTGCCCGCGCCCGCAAGAACGCCGCCGACTCCGGCGCGGCCGTTGCTGCATCCCCCGCGAGCCCCCTCACACGCGACGACCTGCTCCGCGCCTACCGCGCCATGTATCTGTCGCGCCGGCTCGACGACAAGGAGATCCAGCTCAAACGCCAGAACAAGATTTTTTTCCAGATCTCGGGTGCCGGGCATGAGGCCATCCTGATCGCCGCCGGCCTCGTGCTCCGGCCAAGTCACGACTGGTTCTACCTGTATTACCGCGATCGCGCCCTCTGCCTCATGCTGGGCATGACGCCGTCAGAAATGCTCTATTCCGCCGTGGGCGCGGCCATCGACCCCAACTCGGGCGGTCGCCAGATGCCGAGCCATTGGGGCCACAAGGACCTGAACATCGTGTCCGTGTCGTCCCCGACCGGCACGCAGTTCCTGCAGGCCGTCGGTGCCGCCGAGGCGGTGACCCGGGCCGAGGCCCTCGACATCACCGAGGGATTCCAGAGCGATGAGGTCGTGCTGGTCACCACCGGCGACGGCACCACCAGCGAAGGCGAGTTCTGGGAGTCGCTCAACACCGCGGCCAACCTCAAGCTCCCCGTCGTCTATCTCGTGGAGGACAACGGCTACGCGATCTCGGTACCGGTGGAAGTGGGGACCGCGGGCGGCTCGATTTCCAAGCTCGTGACCGGATTCCCAGGGCTCCACATTGAACAGGTGGACGGCTGCGACCTCATCGCATCGTACGAGGCCATGTCGCGCGCCGTCCAGTACGCCCGCGAACGGCGCGGACCGGCGCTTGTGCACGCCAAGGTCATTCGGCCGTATTCGCACTCGCTCTCCGACGACGAAGTACTCTACCGTCCCGCCGAAGAGCGGCAGGCCGACGCCGACCGCGACCCGATCGCGCGCTTCCCCGAGTGGCTGGTGAGCAACGGACACGCCACGGCGGCCGAGCTCGAGACGATTCGCACCGAGGTGGACGAGGCGGTGCTGGCGGCGACCGACGACGCGCTCGAACAGTCGCAGCCCACCGCCGACTCGGTGCACTACGCCGTCTACTCGCCCGACGTCGATCCCACCGGCGAGCCGTTCGACACAGAGGACGATCCACAGTTCACGGGCTCGCCCACCACGATGGTGGAGCTGCTCAACGTCTGCATGCGCGACGAGATGGCGCGCGATGACCGCATTCTGGTGTTCGGTGAGGACGTCGCCGACGTCTCGCGCGAAGAACAGCTGGGCAAGGTCAAGGGCAAGGGCGGCGTGTTCAAGGTCACCCACGGCCTGCAGAGCAAGTTCGGCAGTACGCGCGTGTACAACACGCCGCTCGCGGAGGCCAACATCATAGGTCGCGCCATCGGCCTTGCGCACCGTGGGTTCAAGCCGGTGGTCGAGATCCAGTTCTTCGACTACATCTGGCCCGCCTACATGCAGCTGCGCGACGAACTCGCCACCATGCGCTGGCGCTCCAACAACGCGTTCAGCGCACCCGTGGTGGTGCGCACCACGTACGGCGGCTACATCCGCGGCGGAGTGTACCACTCGCAGACGGGCGCGTCCCTGTTCACGCACTGCCCCGGGCTGCGCGTGGTGTGCCCCAGCAACGCGCTCGACGCCAACGGCCTGCTGCGTACCGCCATTCGCTGCGAAGACCCGGTCATCTTTCTCGAGCACAAGCACCTGTACCGCCAGACGTACAACAAGGGCGCCTATCCGGGTCCGAACTTCATGATTCCGTTCGGCAAGGCGCGCGTGGTGCGCGAGGGGACAGACGTGACGGTGGTGACGTACGGTGCCACCGTCCAGCGCGCCCTCGTCGCCGCCAACCAGATGGCCGACGAAGGCGGCCCATCGGTTGAGGTGATCGACCTGCGCACGCTCTCACCGTGGGATCAGGAGACGGTGTACGAAAGCGTCCGCAAGACCAGCCGTGTCATCGTGGCCTACGAGGACAGCATGTCGTGGGGCTATGGCGCGGAAATCGTCGCTCGCATTGCCGATGATTGCTTTGCGTGGCTGGACGCGCCGGTCAAGCGCGTGGCCAGCACCGACACGTTTGTGGGTTACGCCCCGAGCCTGGAAGATGCCACGCTGCCGCAGATCGAGAGCTTCCGCCAGGCGTACACGGAGATCATGGCGTTCTGAGCGCGGCCTGCGCGGCGCGGGATCCACTTGGAGCACCAGAAACCACAACGCCCCCCTGCGACAGTCGCGCAGGGGGGCGTTGTGTGTCCGGTCAGCGTCCGAACCTATTCGTGCTGATCGAGCCGTCTAGAACGGCTTCTTGCGGCGAAACAGCCCGCCAATACCCGCTTTGACCGCGTCCCTGCCGGCATTGCGCGCCTCTTCCTTGGCCTGCTGTGTGGCACCTTCCACGGCCGCCTGCTTGATCGCCTGGGCGATATCCTCATCGCTGTAGCCGGCGTTCTTCATGCTCGCCTTGAGGTCGAGGGTATCGATACCCGAGGCCTTCATGGAATCCGCAAGCGCGGCCATGTTGGGCAGTTCCACCATCTTATAGCCCGACGGCAGCTCCAGTTCCTTCGCCGGCACGTCACCCTTGGTCCAGTTGGTGACCTCCATGGTGCTGAGCGAGTACTGCGCCTTGCCCTTCTCGTTGGTGTTGGTGGCCTGTGATTCCATCTTGAGCGCCGCCGCCTTGGGCATCTGCTTGGCCGGCTCGGTCACCATCTTCTCCCATTCCTCGTTCCCGCTGAACATGGAGCCGAAGTTGCGCGCCATGTCGAGGAACGGGTTCATGAGCTCACTGGTGGAGATGCCGGGCGCCACCCAGATCGTGGTCTTGGAGTCGTTCGTGGTGGTGGTGCCGAAGCCAAAGGTCTTGATGGTCATCGTGTACTTCTGCAGGATCTCGTACTTCTCGGTGGCGTTTCCGAGCAGCGCCTCACCGGCACCGAGTTTGTTGATCGAGAGCGAGGCATCCTTCACGTCGATCTTCATCATGCCGCCGGCCATGTTGGACATGGACGACATCATGGAACCGAGCGCTTCCGGCTCCATCTTGAGATATTCCTTTTTTTTGGTGTCCACCATGTACATGACCTTGCCGCCATCGTGCATGAGGATGTATCCGTTGTTGCCCATCATGGGCGACGGGCCCTTCATCTCCGTGAAGTCGATGCGGGCGCGGTCACCGGCCACCTGCACCTTGCCGACGGAACGCGTGAGCGTTTTGCCGGCCTGCGCGAAGCTGGCGTCAGACTCCGCCGTGGTCATGGCGAAGGTGTACGTGGTGCCGGGCGCGAACACGGCGCGGATCGGTGGCGTGAACGCCATCGTACCGGCGCCGAGCACCAAGGCGGCAGTGGCCCAGGCCACGCGGCGTCGCGTTAGGCGGGCGGTGGGAGCGAAGGTAGGCATCAGCAGTCTCCTGAATGATTTCAAACGAGAGGAGGGGGCGAGTCGAGCACACGGTCAGCGAGCAGGGCCCGGGACACCTATATGACGCAGCGACGGGGCGCATCGTCTCGCGGCCATGCCTGAAGCTACCGGGAATTGCGGGCCGGGCAAGCAGAGACGGCGCGCGGCGCGGCGACGACACGCCAGTTCGGACGTGATCCGGCACCTCGCATGGATCAGCTCGGTAGCCCGAAACGCAGCCCAATGCCCCGAGCAATAACCAGCCGCCTCCGAACGAGCAGCCTTGCGGAGCTTGAGCGGCCGTCGCGTCGTCCTGGCATCTGGCGGTAGCTTGGAACATGCTACTCTCCCCCGACCTCCGCCCCTCGCCGCGCGCTCGGCGACTGCCCATGCTGCCGCTGCCCCGCCGACCCTTCCTGATGCCCACGCTCCGCTTGCCGTGCGCAGTGCTAGCGGGACTGCTACTGGTGGTCGCTCCGCTCGCGGCCCAGCCCGCGACCAACGTGGAGCTGCCGTTCACCGACCGCGTGCGCGCCCTGTACAACGGCGAGCGCGCACGAGAAACGGTGGCGTTTCTCGACCGGTATGTGCGCTGGCCTGGCAATCGGGGCTTTGATGCCTCTATTGCGCACGTAGCCGCGCAGCTCGAAGCGGCCGGCTACGTGCCGGCGGACCGGGCCAAGGCGAGCGACGTACTCACGTATCGCGTGGAGCGCTACCCCATGGCGCAGCCTGCGTGGGAGCCGCTCAACGCGCTGGTGCAGATCGACGGCGACAACACGCCGCTGCTGCAGTTCTCACGCAATCGCAACATGCTGGCCACCAACTCGTTCTCCACGCCGGCCGAGGGGGTGAACGCCGAGCTCGTGTTCGTGACTGATGCCACGCCGGCCGGCTACGACGCGGCGGGTGATCTGCACGGCAAGATCGTGTTTGCCAACGCGCCGGTATCACGCGTGTTCCAGGAAGCCGTTGCCAAGCGCGGCGCCATTGGCGCACTCGGCTACGGATTGCCCGACTATCTCCAGCCCGCCGTCAACAAGCACTCCATTCAGTTTGCCTCCGTGCCGCGCGACACGGTCGCACGTGGCTGGGGAATTGCGCTGTCGTACGACGCACAGCAGCGGCTCACCGCGGCGCTGGCGCGCGGCCCGGTGAAGCTTCGCGTGCGCACGGAGACCGTGTTCACGCCCGACGCCGTGGAGCTCACGGTGGTGGCCGAGATGCGCGGTGCCACGCATCCGGACGAACGGTTTGTGTTCAGTGCGCATGTGCAGGAGCCCGGCGCGAACGACAACGCCAGCGGCGTCGGTGCACAACTCGAAATGGCGCGTGTGGTGGCGCAGCTGCTCGGCGACGGCATGCCGCGTCCTGCGCGAACGCTCACCATGCTGTGGGGCCAGGAAATCCGGTCCACCGACCGCTTCATCACGCAGGACAGCGCGCGCGCCGCGGGAATCCGGTGGGGAATGTCGCTGGACATGGTGGGCGAGGACACCGAGAAGACCGGCGGCACGTTTCTCATTGAAAAGATGCCCGACCCGTCGGCCATCTGGACGCGCGGCAATGACAAGCACAGCGAGTGGGGTGGCCGTCCGCTCGAGAAGAAGGACCTCAAGCCGCACTATTTCAACGACTATGTGCTGCAGCGCGCGCTCGATCAGGCGCGCACCACGCAATGGGTGGTGAAATCCAACCCGTTCGAGGGGGGCAGCGATCACACGCCGTTCCTGCGTGCGAACAAGCCCGGCTTGTTGCTCTGGCACTTCACCGACCAGTTCTACCACACGGACGGTGACAGGCTCGACAAGGTGTCTGCAGTGACGCTGCGCAACGTGGGCATCACGGCGCTCACGAGTGCGCTGCCGTTGCTGCGCGGCGACGCCGCGACGGCGCAGCGCATCGTGAACGAAGTGGAGGCGGCGGCGCTGGCTCGGCTCGCAACAGAAGCGAGGATTGGCGCGGCCAACATCGCGGCCGACGCGAGTGCGGCCGCCTTGGAGCAGGACATCATGGCGACATGGGCGGACTACTACCAGAATGTGCTGGAGACGGTGCGGGATGTGGAGCTCGGCGGGGAGTCGGCGGGCACGAAGAGCGCGATTGCGCAGGCTCGTGCACGCATCGCCTCCGCGGGACGGGAATCGGGCATCAAATAGGCGCAATGTTCCGCTCTTCGCCCAATTCCGGTAACTTTCCCGGGTTCCTTCCCTCCCGGAGAGCCACATGACGTATTGCACACGGGGCGCGGCCCCGCTGATCGCGGACTGGGAATCCTTTCGATCGGCCCAGCTGAGCGACAACGGGCAGTGGTTTGGCTGCGCGCTGGCCCCCAACGCGGGAAGCGGCGAGGTCGTCATGCGCCGTCAGGTCGCCGCCGCTGGACGCGAACTGCGTTTCCCCGTGGGTGACGCCGGCGACCGCAAGGCGATCTACGACGCATTCCGAAAGGCCGCCGTCACGATCATGCAGTAGTGAACGCGTAGTACCAGGCACCACTTCGTCTCACCGCTTGGCCTGACCCTCACCACGAGACTCTGCACATGTCCACACCTCGATGGTTCTTCTCGCTCGCACTGGCTGGTGTTGCCGTGCCAGCCATGGCGCAATCGCAAACGGATCAGGCGCCGGCGGGCCCCGCCGTCGCGTCGTCTCGCAGAGCCGAGGCGGTGCGTCCCATGACGTTCCTCGACATGCAGCACCTCCGGTCGGCCGGCAGCTATGCGCCCAGCCCTGACGGCCGCTGGATGCTGCACACCATCAGCACGCCGGATTGGAATGACGCCAAGTCGCAGTCCGACCTGTACCTGGTGTCCATGCGCGACGGCGTTTCCTCATCGCGGCAGCTCACATTCACCGAGGAAAAGAACGAAACCGCGCCCGCGTGGTTGCGCGATGGAAGCGCGTTCGCGTTTCTGTCGAACCGTGATGCGAGTGGTGAGAACGCGGGCAATCAGTTGTACCTCATGCAGGCGAATGGTGGCGAAGCACGCAAGATCACAAGCGCCACGGGCGGCGTGTCGAACTTCGCCATGAGCAAGGATGGTCGCTGGCTCGTGTACCGGGCGGGAAAGGCGCCGCAGGAGCAGCTCTACCGTCTACCGGTCAGCAACCTGACCGACGCCACACCCGAGCAGCTCACACGTCATGTGGGCGGCGTACAGCGCTGGGAGTTCGCGCCCGACAGCAAGCGTATCTATTTCATTGGACCCGACAGCCTCGATACGGACAACCGGCTGCGTCGTGACAAGAAGTTCACAGTCAACGTGCGCAACGAGGTCACGCCGCTCGCCAGCCTGTGGGCGCTGGAGCTTGAGCCGGCACGGTCAACGCGGCTCACGCGAAGCGCCGACTACACGCTGGACGGCTTCACCATTTCACCCGACAGCAAGTGGGTGGGCTTCACCGGTGTGTCGGCCGACCGCTACGATCGCAACATCACCGAAGAGGGCATCAACGGCGATCAATACCTGCTCGAGCTTGCGAGCGGCCAGGTGGAGCGGCTCACCAACAACGAAGAAGTGAGCGAGGGCGGGCTCAGCTTTTCACCGGACAGCCGCACGATTGCGTTTTCTGCGCCCGATGACATGACGCGCTACACGATGACCAACCGTCGCGTGTACCTGCGGCCGGTCGCTGAGCGTGGTGGGGCGTTCCGCAAGCTCGGCGCGTCGTTTGACGGCGACGTGAGTGTGGACTTCTGGTCCGCCGACGGCGCGACCATCTATTTTGGCACGGGCGTCAAGGCCACGCGTGCGCTGCTCGCGCTCGACGTCGCGCGCAACACCGTCAAGCAGGTCACGAACCTGCCCGCGTCGCTGTCGGTGGATCGTGACGAGGACACCGGTGCGTTGCTCATCAATTACTCCGATCCGTCCACGCCGCCCACGCTCTTCACGGCACCGTCGCTCGCACAGGTCACCACCAAGAGCGCCTGGGTGCAGCTCACCGACGCCAACCCGCAGGTGCGGGAGTTCGCGCTGGGCGCCGAGCGTGAGGTGACGTGGACGAGCACCGACGGGAAGCCGGTGGGTGGTGTGCTCACGCTGCCCGTGGGCTATCGCGAGGGACAGAAGTATCCGCTCATCGTGGCCATTCATGGTGGCCCGGCCTCTGCCGACGTGCTCGGCTTCAACGGCGGCTACGGCTCGCAGGTGTACGCGGGGGCCGGCTACGCCGTGCTCAAGCCCAACTATCGCGGCAGCACCAACTATGGCGAGGCGCACAAGACCGCCATCGTGGGCAACTACTTCCCGCAGGGCTTTGACGACATCATGACCGGCGTGGACCAGCTGATTGCGCAGGGCATCGTGGACTCCACGCAAATGGGCATGCTCGGCTGGAGTGCTGGTGGGCACTGGAGCAACTGGACGCTCACGCACACCGATCGCTTCAAGGCCATCAGTTCGGGTGCCGGTACGTCCAACTGGTTGTCCATGTACGCGCAGAGCGATGTGCAGCGCAATCGCCAATTCTATCTGGGCGACAAACTGCCGTACGACGACTTTGATGCCTACTGGGACCAGTCGCCCATCAAGTACATCCGCAATGCGAAGACGCCCACCATGATCCACGTGGTGGAGGGCGATCCGCGGGTGCCGAGCCCGCAGAGTGTGGAGCTGCACATGGCACTCAAGAAGATTGGTGTGCCCACGGAGCTGTACATGTATCCCGGCGCAAGCCACGGCATTCCCGACGCGCGCAACCGGCTGGTGAAGTCGGTGAGCGAGATGGCGTGGATGGACCACTACGTGCGTGGCGAGGGCGACCTGTTCTCGTGGCGCGAGGTGTTGGCCACATTGCCGGACGACAAGAAGACGCCGCCGCCGCAGATTGTGCCGTAGGGGGAAGACCGATGCGTCGGCCGATCAGCGTCTTCGCATCACATCTCTGTCGTGTGCGCGTCGTCGTGCACGCAGCTCCCCTGCGTTTTTGGCAGCTGACAGCGATCGCAGCGTACGCCGTGTTCCCGTTGATGTCGTGCCAGACTGTCGCACGGGCTTCAGTCGGTCACGGAACCCCGCTCACCGTGGTCTCCTACAACATCCGCCACGGCGCGGGCATGGACGATCGCGTGGACCTGGAGCGCACGGCCGCGGTCCTGCGGCGCCTGCAACCCGATATCGTGGGCCTGCAAGAGGTGGACGAGCGCGTCACGCGCAGTGGGAGCGTCGCCCAGGCGGATTCTCTGGGCAGACTACTCGGAATGCACGCCGCCTTTGGCAGCTTCATGGACTATCAGGGTGGACAGTACGGCATGGGCATCCTGTCGCGTCACCCGATCGCGCGCGTGCTGCCCGTTCGTCTGCCCGACGGCAACGAGCCGCGCATCGCGCTCCGCGTCGACGTGGCCCTGCCGGGCGGCGACACGATCGCCGTGTTCACCGTGCACTTTGATTGGGTGGAGAACGACACGCTGCGGTATGCACAGGCACGCGTATTGGCCCGCGTGCTCGACACGGTGCAGGTGCCCTACCTGCTGCTCGGCGACTTCAACGACACGCCCGCTTCACGCACGCTCGCGCTGTTCCGCGCGCGCGCGCAGGAGCTGCCCAAGGCGGCGGCGGACCACTTCACCTTCTCCTCCACCGAGCCGGTGAAGGAGATCGATTTCATTTTCGCCGCGCCCGCGCGTTCGTGGAGTGGTGGCGCCGTTGAGGTGGTGCGCGAACCCATGGCGTCCGATCACCGCCCGCTGCGGGGCACGATTTCGCGCGTACCCAAACGCTGAGACTCAAACGCTGAGACTCAGCGCCGCGACGCCTGCGGCAGCGCGTCCACCAGGTCCGCCATACGCTTGCGCATGGCAGGATCAGGCAAGCGACCAATGCCACCACCGACGTTGTCGATCATGTTCTTGGCCTGGCTCGTGGCCGGCGTCACCGCCGTGACCGCCGGATGGCTGATGATGAACTTGAGGAAGAACTGGGCCCACGTGCTCGCGTCGATGTCCTTCGCCCAACTCGGCAGCTCCACACCCGCGGCGCGACGGAAGAGGCTCGTGCGACCGAACGGCGCGTACACCAGCACACCGATCTTGCGCTCCTGGGCAAGCGGCAGGATGATCTCTTCCACACCACGATTGTCCACCGCGTAGTCGATACCGATGAAATCCATGGGCTCATTACGCATGTACTGCTCCAGCTCGCCGTACTGGCTGTCGCTCGTGCTCGTGATGCCGGTGTAGCGCACGCGACCAGCCTGCTTCATCTCGGTCACCACCTTCAGCTGGCCCGGCACATCCGCCAGGTTGTGCACCTGAATGAGGTCGATCTTGGGCACCTTGAACTTGGCAAACGAGGCCTCGATCTGCGCCTTGGCTGCCGCAGGGTCCGCACTGCCCGACCCACCGCGGCGCAGCACGTTCACCTTGGTGGCCCAGAAAATCTTGTTCTGGATTCCCAGTTCGTTTGCGATATCGCCGGCCGTCTGCTCCGACGCACCGTAGCTCGGCGCGGTGTCGAACACCGTGGCACCGCGGTCCACCAGCGTCTGCAGCACTTCTTTGAGCGCCGAGACGTCCTCGGTGCGCGCCACTTGCGAGAAGGTGGCGGAGCTGCCGAGTCCGATCATCGGCAGCATTTCACCGGTGGACGGAATGGCGCGTTTGATGAGCGCGCCCGGCTGCAACCCGCGTGCCTGCACGGCGAGGGCCTGCAGCAGGCGCGGCGAGAGGGCGAGCGACGCACCCGCGCCCAGCGTGGCCGTGAACCAATCGCGACGGGAAATCGTGCGTGAAATCATGCCTCGTGTCCTCCGTCATGCTTCATTGGCTTGCAGCCTTCCTCAACCACATGAAAGGTGTCATGCACCGTCTTGAGCGCGGCCTTGATCTGCGCGTCGGCGGCCATCTTGGTGACCAGACTCGCCACCGCCTCCGACTCCGGCACCAGTCGCTGCACCGCCGTTTTCACGGCCGGTGATTCGCACCCCATGGGTGCCGGCGACTTGGCAAACGCCTTGGCCGCCGCAACCAGCGTGGGCGCAGTCGCTCGCGCCGGTGCGAGGCTGTCCATCATGGCCGGATGCCAACCAGCTTCCATGGCCGCGTGGAACGCGTCCAGCTCTTTCCAGCCGGTGCCGTGGTGCTCGGCCTCGTTCATTTCATGCTTCATGCCCCCCATGGGAGGCGTTGCCTGCTGGGCCGACGCAGACGGTGCGAACGCGGCGAGCGCGAGCAGGCCACAACCGGGGAGCAACGTACGCAGGGAAAGCGAGGACATGAACCGCATTGGGGGAGACTCCAAAAGGGAGGGCTGGCGGGGAGCAACCATGCGCGATGGTCCGCTCAATCTGGCCCGCTCAATCGTTTTCATACACCACACGTCCGCCGACGATTGTCGTTCGTACGGATACCGTATTGATCTCGTTGGACGGCAGCCGGGGCAGGTCCTGGTCGAGCACCACCAAGTCGGCCAGATAGCCACGCGCCAGCAGGCCGGTCTCCGTCTCACACGCGCCAGCGAACGCCGCCCCCGCCGTGTACGCCCGGAGCGAGTCCTCCAGCGTGATCCGCTGTTCCGGCACCCACCCGTCCGGGTGCGCCCCGTCCAGCGTGCGGCGCGTGACCGCGGCCTGAATTCCAGAGAGCGGAATGGGCGGCGCCACAAACCAGTCGCTCCCGAACGCAAGCGTTGCGCCGGCATCAAGCAGCGAGCGACACGCATACATCTCACGGACACGCTCCGCGCCCACCACACGCTCGGCCCAGCGTCCGTCGTCCACGGCGTGATACGGCTGCATGCTGGCAATCACGCCCAACTCGGCAAACCGGGCCCGGTCACTCGGGTGCACGTGTTGGGCGTGCTCCAGCCGCCACCGCCGGTCTCGCGGTCCGAACTCGCGCACGATCGCCTCGAAGAGATCAAGCTGCAGCCGGATGGCCCGGTCGCCAATCGCGTGGATGGCCAGCTGCAGTCCAGCCTGCTCTGCGGCCCGCATGCCGTCCAGCATGACGTCCGGCTCGGTCACCAGCAGGCCGCGCTCCAGTGGCGCGTCGGTGTACGGCTCGAGCATCGCGGCGGTGTGCGAACCAAGTGATCCGTCCACGAACGCCTTGAGCAGCCCCACGCGCAGCCAGGCGTCGCCGCGTCCGTGCGTGGCCACGTGGCCTGCGAGACGCGCGTGCGTGGCCAACGGCACCGCCGCGTAGATGCGCGTGTCCATGCGCCCCTGTGCGTGCGCGCGCGCGAACACGTCCACGTCATTCCACGTGTAGCCCATGTGGTGCACCGCCGTCACGCCGTGCGATGCCACGTGCTGCATGGCCATGCTGAGCGCGTGATCCTCCTCGTCCGCGGTCGGCGACGGAATCACGCGCGCCACGAGAGACATCGCGTTGTCCTTGAGGATGCCCGTGGGCTCACCAGCCGCGTTGCGCTCGATCACGCCGCCCACCACGTCGAGCGTGTCGCGTGTCACGCCGGCGCGCCGCAGTGCCTCGCTGTTCGCGAGCGCCATGTGACCGTCCAGACGATGCACCCACACCGGATGCGCTGGCGTCACCGCGTCGATCCAATCGCGCGTGGGGAGCTCACCCCCCCACAGCTCGTGATCCCAGTCGCCCTGCAGCACCCACTGCCCCGGCGGCCGCGACTGCGCATAGGCCGCCATTCGACTCACGAACAGTTCGCGTGTGGCCGCGTCACGGAGCTGCACAGACGCGAGACCGAACCCGCCGGTGAGAAAGTGCACGTGCGCGTCAATGAAGCCCGCCGTCACCAT
>JBBSPE010000054.1:0-24420 GCA_038259155.1 Gemmatimonadales bacterium | reverse complement strand
CGATCGCTATCCCACGCCGCGCAAGCGATTCGGTCAGCATTTCCTGCATGATGCCCGCGCACTCGACGCGATCGTCACCGCACTCGGGCCGCTCGAGGGGCGCACGGTGGTCGAGATCGGGCCGGGCCGTGGCGCGCTCACGAGTCGTTTGGCTGATCGCGCGGCGCGTGTGATCGCGATCGAACGCGATCGGGATCTGGTGGCCGGCCTGCGCGTACAGTACGCGCTCAAGCCACACGTGGAGTTCGTGGAAGCCGACGTGCTCGATGTGCCGCTCGGCGAGCGCGCGGGCGGCCCGTACGTGCTCGCCGGCAATGTGCCGTACTACATCACCACACCCATCCTGTTTCACGCACTCGAGCCACCCCGGCCCGATATCGCCGTGTACCTCGTGCAGCGCGAGGTGGCCGAGCGCATGGCGGCCGCGCCGGGAAACAAGATCTACGGCGCGCTCAGTGTGAATCTGCAGGCCTTCGCGCATGTGCAACTCGTACGCGCCGTGCCCCCGCGCAGCTTCACCCCACCACCCACCGTGGACTCGGCCATTGTGCGCGTGGTGCCGCGCACCGACCCGTTGCTCCCCGTGCAGCACGAGCAGACGTTTCGCACGTTGGTGATCGGCGCATTCGGCCTGCGGCGCAAGCAGATGGTGCGGGTGCTGCGCACGTTGACGACACTCGATGCCGACACCTGTACCGGGCTGCTCATGCAGTGCGACATCGACCCCATGGCGCGCCCCGAAACGCTGGCGCCGGCCGACTTTGCGCGACTGACCGCGGCGCTCGGTGCTGAGCGGGTCAGTCTGCGCGGTTCGTGAGGGCGAACGACAGCCCTTCCAGCTCCATGGCCATGTTCACCGTCTTCACGGCAATGTGCGGCGGGGTGTGCAGTTGTGTTGGCACGAAACTGAGGATCGCGCGGATACCGGCGGAGACAATGCGGTCCACGACATCCTGCGCGTCGTCGGAGGGGATCGCGATGACCGCAATGTCCACCTTGCGTTCCTTTACGTCCTCGGCCAGCAGCGCAATGTCCCGGACGGTGGAGCTCCCCCATGGCAACCCGATCTTGTCCGGATTCTTGTCGTAGACCCCCACCACCTCAAAGCCGCGCTGGCGAAATCCACGATACTCCGCGAGTGCCGAGCCGATCTTGCCCGCGCCCACAATCACGACCTGCCACGCGTGGCCGAGTCCGAGGATTTCGCGGAGATGCTCGGTGAGCTCGTGCACCGGGTAGCCCAGGCCTCGCTTGCCGAACGATCCGAAAAAGGAGAGATCCTTGCGCACCTGGGCGGGCGTGGTGCCGCACAATTGCGCCAGTTCGTCGCTGGAGGCCGTCTGCTGCCCGCTCTCGTCAAGACCCTCCATGTACCGGAGGTACATGGAGAGCCTTCGGACAGTGGATTCGGCGATTCGTTTGGGAGGCAGCGTCATGGGGGGGGCTTGTGAAATACTTCACAAAGGTAGTTGATACGCGCCCGGATTCCAGCGTCCCGCTAGTTTCCGGCATGCGTCGATCCTCTGGACCTCCGGCGTCCACAGCGGGCCGCGGGCCGCTCGATGCCGCTGTCGAAGCCATGCGCTCACCCGTGGCGCGGGCCGTGCTGGAGCCCACCTCGCTTTCCTCGCGAGCGGCGCGTCTGCTGGCGTTCGGGCCACGCGACGCCCAGAGTCTCATGCGCGACGTTTGTCGGCTGGACCGCCTCAAGACCGACGCGGCGCTCCGCATGGCCGAGGTGCTGCTCGGTGCGCGCGACGATTTTGTGCAGTTGGACGACGATCGCTGGGCGTTGGTGGTGGACGGCCGCGCGGTACTCACCACCAGCAGCGGGCCGTCCCTGGCGGCTCCCGTGCCGGGCAGTGCGGCGGCGAGCGAGCCGGTCGCGACAGCACCTGATCCGAACGCGAGGGGCCGTATCGACCCTCTCTCCCTGCACGTCCTGCGGTTTGCCGTGGTGGATGTGGAAACGACGGGATCGCGCGCGGCTACGTTCGACCGGGTCACGGAGATCGCGATCGTACCGGTGTCGGGCGGCGGGGTAGGGGAGCCCTGGCAGCAGCTCGTGCATCCCGGCCGGCCGATTCCACCCATGATCACGTCGCTCACCGGGATTTCCAACGCCATGGTGGCTGACGCGCCCCCGTTTGCGGAGATCGCCGACGCAGTGTGCGCGCGCCTGGACGGGCACGTGTTTACCGCCCACAACGCCGCCTTCGATTGGGGCTTTGTGGATCACGAACTGTTGCGCTCGCGGCGCACGCGTCTGACTGGCGGCACGCTCTGCACGGTGCGCCTCGCGCGCCGGCTGGTGCCGGCCTTGTCGCGACGTTCGCTCGATCGCGTGTGCGACTACTTCGGCGTGCGTATCGAGGGCCGGCATCGGGCCGGCGGCGACGCGTTGGCCACGGCGCACGTGCTGGTGCGCCTGCTGGACCTGGCGCAGGACAAGGGCCTCGACACGTGGCCCGCGCTGCAGGGATATCTTGGATCGTCTACTCGGCGCAGCGCGCGCCGGTCCGCATTGCCTACACCCGTTCAGGAGGATACCTCGGCGTGACAGCTCCCCAACCCCTCGTGGAATCCCAGACGCTGGGCCGCTGGCGCATCCACGCCATTCAGGCCGGCGGTCAGCAGCTGGACGGCGGCGCGATGTTCGGCGTGGTGCCCAAGTCGCTCTGGGAGCGTCGGATTCCGGCCGACGAGCGCAATCGGATTCCCATGGGCATGCGGTGTCTGCTGGTGGAGCACGATGACGGGCTGGTGCTCATCGACACCGGGTCGGGCAACAAGGAAACCGAGAAGTTCCACAGCATCTACGGCATCGAGAACGCAGGCGCCGACGGGCGGACCATGCTGGAAGACGGCATCCGCGCGCTTGGCTTCACGCCAGAGGATGTGTCGCTGGTGATCAACACACACCTGCACTTTGATCATGCGGGGGGCAACACCTGGCGGACGCCGTCGGGGACCGTCGAAGCGGCGTTTCCCAAGGCGCGGTATGTGGTGCAGCGAGGCGAAATGGAATGGGCCACACACACCAATGAGCGCACGGCGGCGAGCTATTTCGGGGCCAACTGGGACGCGATTCGAGCCGCCGATCGGTTCGACCTCGTGGAGGGCGAGCCGGAGGTACGGCCCGGCATTCAGCTGCTGCGAACCCCGGGCCACACGCCGCACCACCAGAGCGTGAAGCTGACGTCCGGTGGGGAGACGGCGGTCTTTCTGGCGGATGTGACGCCGACGGCGGCGCACCTGCCGTTGCCGTGGATCATGGGGTACGACGTGGAGCCGCTGGTGACGCTTGAATCCAAGCGGGCGCTGCTGGGACGGGCGACGGCGGAGGACTGGCTGCTGGTGTTCGAGCACGATGCCACGAACGCTTGGGGCCGTATCGAGCACGACGGCAAGGCCTATCGCCTGCGCGACGGGGCTTGACCTCGGCGCCGGACTGTCTAGATTTCCTCTGTTGATACAGCAGGACCCACGCAGTAAAAACTCGGAAAGCAGGGGTGCAGACCAGCCCCCTCACCCTTCGGCCACGACTTCGTTTACGGAGCGCTGTGCTGGCGGAGTTCACAGTGTGCACACGGCATGTCCCGATTGGGAGAGGCCGTGCTTGCGGCGCAACGCGAACTCCTCGTCCGGGGTTCGCGTTTTTTTGTTTTCTCTCTCGAAGGAGCTCGGCGTATCCAGGATTCCACGAAGCGTCCGCCACGGGTTAACCGGCAGATCCGGATCAGTCCCGTTCGTGTGATTGCGGCTGACGGCAGTCAGCTCGGCATCATGGAAGTTGATGCGGCGTTGTCGAGTGCCGTGGAGCAGGGCCTCGACTTGGTCGAGGTCGCGCCCATGGCCCGACCGCCCGTCGTCCGCATCATGGATTTCGGCAAGTTCAAGTTCGAGACGGCCAAGCAGGCACGCCTGGCCAAGAAAAAGCAGCACATCATCCATCTCAAGGAAGTGAAGTACCGTCCCGGGATCGATGAGCATGACTTCCTCACCAAGACCCGCAATGCCAAGCGGTTCATCGAGGATGGCAACAAGGTCAAGGTCACCCTGATGTTCCGTGGCCGGCAGATCACCCACCCGGAGCTTGGGCGGGCCGTAGTGGATCGGGTGGCTCAGGAGCTGGCGGAAATCGCCAAGGTCGAGAGCATGCCTCTTATGGAAGGACGTTCCCTGACGATGATCCTCGCGCCCAAGTAAGGGCGCGCTCGTCGACTTTTCGCCATGCGTTCGCCTCGCGGCTGGCCGTGTGGATACCCGCAGCATATGAGTGAGCAGAAATGCCCAAGATGAAAACCCACAGTGGCGCCAAGAAGCGCTTCACGGTCACAGGATCTGGGAAGATTCGGCGCCTGAAGGCCAACAAAAGCCACATCCTCACCAAGAAGGATCCCAAGCGGAAGCGCGGGCTCCGTCGTGCCACGTACGTGGAGACGAACGGTGAAGTGAAGCGGATCAAGCGACTCATTCAGGCCTGAGGAGACCACACCATGCCTCGCGTCAAATCAAACGTCGTTCGCCTCAAGCGAAAGAAGCAGGTCATGAAGGCGGCCCGCGGCGCCTTCGGCGGCCGCAGCAAGCTCTGGAAGGCCGCCAAGGAAACCGTCGAGCGCGGCTGGCGCTACGCGTATCGCGATCGCAAGAACCGCAAGCGTGAGTTCCGTCGCCTGTGGATCGTGCGCATCAACGCGGCCGCGCATCTCAACGGCATGAACTACAGCAACTTCATCAACGGGCTGCAGACCGCCGGCATCGAGATTGATCGCAAGATCCTCGCCGACATCGCGGTGCGCGACCCGCAGGCGTTCACGGCGCTTGCCGATCAGGCGCGCGCCGCGCTGCAGGCGCAGGCCGCCTGAGGTCACGCAGGTGTGAACGGGCGGCCCGCGCGACGTCTCGCGCAGGGCCGCCCGTTCGTGTTCGTACCCCTGCCGTGTTCACTCTTCACTTCCTCCCGGATCCCCTGTGACCCTGGATGAGTTTCTGGCCGCCTGTCGCCAGCTCACCGACGACGCGCCGGCCACCATTGCGCAGGCTGAGACCCCGGCGCAGTTCGCCGAAGTCCGCACCCGGCTCGTGGGCCGCAAGCAGGGGCGACTCGCCGACCTCATGACGCAGCTCGCCGCACTACCCGCTGACGCGCGGCGTGATGCGGGCCGCGCCGTCAACGCCGTCAAAACGTCCATTGAACAACAGCTCGACGAACGCGAGGCCGCCGTTGCCGCCGCCGCACGTGGCGATCAGACGCAGGATCTCTCCATGCCGGCGCGTCGCCAGTGGCAGGGATCGCTGCATCCGGTCACGCTCGTCATCGACGAGATCTGCGAGATCTTTCGCGAACTCGGCTTCACGGTGGCGCTCGGTCCCGAGGCGGAAACGGAGTTCTACAACTTCACCGCGCTGAACTTTCCGCCAGATCACCCCGCCATGGAGCTGCACGACACGCTCTATCTCGGCGCGGAAACGGTGCTTCGCACGCACACGTCGCCGGTGCAGGTGCGCACGCTCCAGCAATACGCGCCGCCGGTGCGCATACTCGCGCCGGGCAACGTGTATCGGCGCGATTTTTTTGACGCGACGCACGCACCGAGCTTCATGCAACTCGAAGGGCTGGCCGTTGACGAAGGCATCTCCTTTGCCGATCTCAAGGCCACGCTCGGCGAGTTCGCGCGACGCTTCTACGGCGGCGCGCGACGCGTACGCTTCGGCCCGTCGTACTTCCCGTTCGTTGAACCTGGCGCGCAGATGGATGTGGAAGTGGATCTCGGTGACGGCAAGGGCACGCGCTGGGTGGAGATTCTGGGCTGCGGCATGGTGCATCCGAACGTGCTCGAGGCGGCCGGGCTCGACAGCGAGCGCTACACCGGCTGGGCTTTTGGCATGGGGCCGGCACGCATTGCGATGTCCCGTCATGACATTCCTGACATCCGGCTGCTGTACGATTCGGATGTCCGCTTTCTGGAGCAGTTCGCCCGATGATTGTCTCGCATGAATGGTTGCGTGAGTTCGTGCCCCACGATCTGTCCGCAGCGGAGGTCGGTGAGCTCCTCAGCCGGCACGTTGTCACGCTCGATGGTCTCGAATCGTTGCGTGCCGATCTTGCGGAGTTCGTGGTGGCTGAAGTGGTGGCAGCGGCGCCGCACCCGGATTCCGATCACCTTTCGGTGACCAAAGTGGACGACGGTACGGGCACGTTGCTCGACGTCGTGTGCGGTGCGCCCAACGTCACGGCGGGCCACAAGTACCCGTTCGCCCGCACAGGAACCGTGATGCCGGACGGCCTCGTGATTGCCAAGCGCAAGATCCGTGGCGCCGTGTCCAACGGCATGCTCTGCTCGGCGCGCGAACTCGGGTTGGGTGAGGAACACGACGGCATCTATACGCTCAAGACCGACGCTGCGCCCGGTACGCCGTTGCTCACCGTGCTGCCGGTCGGCGACGTACGGCTTGATCTCGATGTCCTGCCCAACCGTCCCGATCTGTTGTCGCATCTTGGCGTCGCGCGCGAGGTCAGTGCGATCACGCGCGTCGCACTGCGCATGCCGGCGGAGCTGCCACCGCTCCCTGACCCGGACGCCGTTGGCGCCTCGGTGTTTGGTGAGACAGAGGCCACGGCCGACGGTGTCACGGTGTCGCTCGAAGACACAGCAGCCTGCCCGCGCTACATCGCCGTGGTGATTCGCGGTGTGACGGTGGGGCCGAGTCCTGATTGGCTTGCCGCACGGCTGCGGGCAATCGGGGTGCGCAGCATCAGCAATGTGGTGGACGCCACCAACTACGTGTTGCACGGACTCGGGCAACCTGTCCACGCGTTTGACCTGGCCATGCTGGCCGATCAGCGCATTGCGGTGCGTGCCACGCGCGATGGTGAATCGCTCGTCACGCTTGATGGCGTGCAGCGCACGCTGCCGGTTGGCACCACCGTGGTTTGCGACGGCGAACGCCCAGCCGCTCTTGCTGGCGTGATGGGTGGCCAAGCGAGCGAAGTCACCGATCACACCACTGACGTGGTGCTCGAAGTCGCGTGGTTCGATCCGGCATTCGTTCGTCGTGTGCGCAAGGCGGTGCAGCTGTCCAGCGACGCGAGCTATCGGTTCGAGCGTGGCGTGGACGCGGGATTCACCGGAAAGGCCGCTGGCTTCGCGGCGTCGTTGATCGCCTTCGTTGCCGGCGGGAAGATCACGGCGGTGCTCGATGTGGGCACGGCTCGGCCAGCGCCGGTGCCCGTGCCGCTGCGCGGTCCGCGCGTGGCGCGACTGCTCGGTGCCCCCATCACCCGCACCGAGATCGAGCGCACGCTCAAGGCGGTGGGCTGCACGCTGGAGCCTGACGGCGAGGATGCGTGGAGCGTGCAACCGCCCACCTGGCGGCACGATCTCGGCCTGGAGGCCGACCTGATCGAAGAAGTGGCGCGACTCGTGGGCTTCGACACGTTGCCCGATATTGTGCGGCCGTTCCGTCCGAGCACAGTACCGGATCATCCGCTGCATGTGCGCGGTTTGCGCGTGCGCGAGCGGTGCGTGGCCGGGGGGCTCGCGGAGACTCGCCCCATGCCGTTCGTGGCGGACGCGGCGGATGAATCACTGCGCGTGCGCAATCCGTTGGCCGATGATGAGCCGTATCTGCGCGGCTCGCTGCTCACCACGCTGGGGGCGCGCGCGCAGTACAACCTCTCGCGCATGCAGGGCAATGTGCGCCTCTTTGAGATTGGCTCCGCCTACACACCAAGCGGGGCGCGTCTGCCGGTCGAGGAAGTGCGCGTGGCCGCGTTGATCATGGGCGCGGCGCGGCCACCGCACTTCACCGAACCGGAACCGCCGTCGTACGACGAGTGGGACGCCAAGGCCCTCGGCGAGACGCTCGCTCGAGTGGCGTTTCCCGGCACGGCGATTACTCTGACGCCGGTGGACGCCAACGTAGACCGCGGCGAGTTCGATGATGTGACGCTCTGGACCATCGAACGGCCCGAGGAATCCACACCGATTGGCCGGGTGGTGCGACTCGGGCTCGATCGACCCGTCTGGGCGAGTGACGCCTTCGGTGTGGAACTGCGACTGGGTGTGCTGTCGTCAACGGACGTGGCGCCACCGGGCGAGCATGCCCCCATCGAAGAGGCCGTCGGGCGCGCCGCATCGGCGCTGTCCGCCGTGCGGTACACCCCGCTGCCCTCGGCGCCCGCGACCTCTTTCGATCTCGCCCTGCTGGTGCCAACCGATCTGGCGGCCGGTCGGGTGGAGACGGTGCTCCGCGACACGGCGGGCGAGTTGCTCGAGTCGCTGGAGTTGTTCGATGAGTTCCGGGGTGCCGGGGTGCCGTCGGGTTTCCGATCGCTCGCGTGGCGCTTGACCTTCCGCCATCCGGAGCGCACGCTCCGGGACAAGGAAATCGACGGGCGTCGTGCCCGTCTCCTGCAGACCCTCGAACGGGAGCTTGGTGTCCGACCCCGATCGTCCTGAACTCGCGGGCCGCGCGGCCTTCGAGGAACTGGAGTCCGTCGTCCGCAACGTCACGGAACAGCTGACGGGCTACCGGCGCCGTGCGTTGTCGTCCGAGGCCCAGCTTCGCGATCTCGAACCGGTGGCGGCTCGTGCCGCGATCGATGCCGAGGCGGCGCGCGCGGCGCAGGCACGCGTGACCGAGCTCGAGCGCGCACTGCTGTTGGCCGAGCAAGCGGTCGCCGATGCGACGGCGAGCGCGACGGCGGCCGAGCGGGCCGGCGAAGCCGCGGCTGAGGCCGCAGCACGTCATTTGCTGGAATCGGCCTCGCAGGAGCCGGCGAACGCCGAGGTCCTGGCCGAGAACGCGGCGCTCCGCGAGCGTCTGGCGGAAGCCTCCACGCGTACGCGGCAGATCGCGGAGCGCGTGCGATTCATGCGCCAGCAACTGAGCAACGGAGCCGACAAGTGACCGACCGCCGCAACGTGGTGCGGGTTCGCATCATGGGAGAGGAGTACACGCTGCGCACGGAGGCGAGCGAGGCCCACACGCGGGCGGTGGCCGAGCATGTGGATCGCATCACCCGGGCGATCCTCGACAGCGGGGCGGTGGTGGAGACGCACAAGGCAGCTATTCTGGCTGCCCTGCAGATCACCGACGAACTGTTCACCGAGAGAGCGGGCGCCGTGGCCTTGGCGGAAGATCTGAAGGGCTTGGCCGGCGAGTTGCGCCCGCTGCTTCCGCCGGCAAAGCGCGGGGACGAGAGCGGGACCGGCTGACCGATCGACGGACGGATCCGCTCACCACCGCGCCGGTTGCGGCCACCGAAATTCGCCCGTAGGTTCCATGTAGACAATGGGTTGCGCGCTCACGACGTGCGGCGCACCCGCGACTTCCGAATCCGTGAGCGATCGCGGTGGAGCTTATAGATCAATGGACACCTTTCCACTCGCCGCAGTCGTCGGCGCACTCGGTGCTGTGGTGGCGGTAGTGGCGCATGTCCTTGGGCGCCGAGCCGGAGCAGCGGCCGAACGCGAACAGCAGCGCCGATCCCGCACCACGTCGGAGGACACGGCGGCCCGGCTGCTGGAGGAGGCGACGCGCGAGGCGGAAACGCTGCGCAAGGGTGCCGTGGTCGCCGGAAAGGAAGAGTTGATTCAGTTGCGCGAGGAGTTCGAGGGTGAGGCGCGCCGCCGCCGAACGGAACTCGAGCGCGACGAGCGCCGCCTGCAGGACCGCGAAGACCAGCAGGAACGCCGCGCTGATTCACTGAACGGCCGCGAGCGGGAGCTGGGAGATCGCGTCGGCGTGCTCGATGGTCGCGACGCGTCAATCGCTGCGCGAGAAGATGAAGCTGCGCGCCTGGTCGCTGAGCAGCAGCGCCGGCTGGAGCAGTTGGCAGGCCTCTCGTCGGCCGATGCCAAGGCGGAGATTGTGCGGCGACTGGAGGATCAGGCGCACGCCGACGCGGCCAGTCGTCTGCGCGAGATTCGCGACACGGCCAAGCGCAACGCGGATCGCGAGGCGCGCAAGATCGTGGCGCTCGCCGTCCAGCGTGTGGCGGCCGAGACCACGGCGGAGACGACGGTGAGTGCCGTCGCGCTGCCCAATGATGAAATGAAGGGGCGCATTATTGGTCGCGAGGGGCGCAACATCCGCGCGTTCGAACTGGCCACCGGCGTGGACGTCATCATTGATGACACACCGGACACGGTGGTGGTGTCCTGCTTTGATCCGGTGCGGCGAGAGACTGCCCGGTTGGCGCTGGAAAAGCTGGTGAGCGATGGGCGCATCCATCCTGGCCGCATCGAGGAAGTGGTGGCCAAGGCGCGACTCGAAGTGGATGCGCAGATTGTGGAAACGGGCGAGCAGGCCGCGTACGAGGTGGGTGTCGCAGGACTGCATCCGGAACTGGTGCGCCTGGTGGGACGCATGCGGTGGCGCACGAGCTACGGTCAGAACATTCTGGCGCACAGCAAAGAGGTGGCGTGGCTCGCGGGCATGATGGCCGCCGAGCTCGGCCTTGATGTGGCCACGGCCAAGCGCGGCGCGCTGCTGCATGACATCGGCAAGGTGCTGACGCACGAGCATGAGGGCACGCACGTACAGCTTGGTGTCGAAGTCGCCACCAAGTACGGCGAAAACCCCATCGTGGTGAACTGCATCGCGGCGCATCACGACGACGTGCCGCATGAGAGTGAAGTCTCGGTGCTGGTGCAGGCCGGCGACTCCATCAGCGGGTCGAGGCCTGGCGCGCGCCGTGAGGCGTTCGAGACCTATGTCAAGCGACTGGAAGGACTCGAGCGCATTGCCTCCAGCTATCGCGGCGTGGAGCGCGTGTTCGCGATCCAGGCCGGTCGCGAAATTCGTGTCGTCGTCACGCCCGATCAGGTGGACGACGTGCGGGCGTCGGCATTGTCGGAGGAGATCGCGCGACGGGTGGAGTCGGAACTGCAGTACCCGGGACAGATCAAGGTGGTGGTGATTCGCGAGACGAGGTCGGTGGATTTTGCCCGCTGAGCGGATTGACGGGAAGGCGATTGCCGAGGCGGTACGCGCCGACGTGGCGCGTGACGTGGCGGAATTGCGCGCGCGCGGCGTGGTGCCCGGGCTCACCGTCGTGCTGGTGGGCGACGATGCGGCGAGCGCCGTGTACGTCGCGAACAAGGAGAAGGCATCGGTCGCCGCCGGCATGTCCGGCGAGACGTTGCGCCTGCCGGCCAGCACGTCGCAGGCAGAGCTGCTCGCGCTTGTGGAGCGGCTCAACACCGATCCCGCCGTGCATGGCATTCTGGTGCAGATGCCCTTGCCCAAGCAGATCGATCCGGATGTCGTGATCCGGCACATTGTGCCGCACAAGGATGTGGACGGCTTTCACCCGGTGAACGTGGGCAAGATGCTCATCGGCCACACCGACGGGTTCATGCCATGTACACCCGCCGGCGTCATCGAACTGCTTTTGCGTACGGGTGTCGAGACCAAGGGTGCCGAAGCGGTGATCGTGGGTCGCAGCAACATCGTGGGCAAACCGATGGCGGCCATGCTGGTGCAGCCGCGTGCCGGTGGCGATGCGACGGTCACCATTTGTCACAGCCGCTCGCGTGACCTGCATGCACACACGCGGCGTGCGGACATTCTCATTGTCGCGGCCGGCCGTGCGGAGATGATTCGTGGCGAGCACATCAAGCCAGGCGCCACGGTCATTGACGTGGGAATGAATCGCGTGGCCGATGTATCGCGCGCGTCTGGTGCACGGCTGTGCGGCGACGTGCATTTTGCGAGTGCGGAACAGGTGGCCGGCTTCATCACGCCCGTGCCTGGCGGTGTCGGCCCCATGACCATTGCGATGCTGCTACGCAACACCGTGCGTGCTGCCAGCGCGCTCAGCTGATGGCGCGTCCCTCCGCACGCGCGATGTCGGGCGAACGCTCCGTCGACGCCGGCTTCATGGACGCGACGCCTGGTGCCTCGCCCGAGGTGCCGCTCGCGGTGCACGACCTCACGTCTGCTGCCAAGGATCTCGTGGAGGGCGCGTTTCCGCCGCTGTGGGTGCGCGGCGAGGTGAGTGATTTCAAAGCGCACCGAAACGGTCACTGGTACTTCGCGTTGCGCGACGCCCAGGCGCAGGTACGTTGCGTCGTGTGGGCCGCGCAGACGCGACGCGTACCCGCGCCACCCGATGATGGCATGCAGGTGGTTGCGTACGGGCAGATGACCGTGTGGCCGGTGCGGGGCGACCTGCAGTTCTCGGTACGCGCCCTCGAAGCCGATGGTGAAGGACTCTGGCGGAAGGCACTTGAGCAGACGCGCGCGCGTCTCGAAGCCGATGGCTTGTTGGATCCGGCGCGCAAACGGGCGCTGCCTGCCGCCCCGCGCACGATTGCCGTGATCACCAGCCCGGACGGAGCAGCACTGCACGACATCATTTCCGTGGCGCAACGACGCTCGCCGGGCGTGAACATCGTGGTCGTGCCCGCCAAGGTGCAGGGCGAGGGGGCCCCAGAGTCGCTTATCGCCGCGCTTGCGCGTGTGGCAGCGTGGCGCGCCTGCGACGTGGTGATCATTGGTCGCGGCGGCGGGTCGCGCGAGGACCTGTGGGCGTTCAACGACGAGCGCCTCGCGCGCGCGTTGGCGGCCTGCCCGGTGCCCACGATCTCCGCCGTCGGTCACGAGACCGACATTTCCATCTGCGATCTGGTCGCCGACTTTCGCGCGCCCACGCCAAGCGCGGCGGCCGAGGCCGCTGTGCCGTCCACTGCCGACCAGCGGGCGCGGCTCGGCGCGCTCGGCCGCCAGCTGGCGGCCACGGCGCAGCGACGCCAGCAGCGCGTCATGGCGCGCATGGATACCATGCATCGGCGCCTGCTGGTGTCTGCCCAGCGTGTGACGGAACGTCGGACCGCGCGGTTGAACACGGTGGCCGCTCGGCTCGACGCCCTGAGTCCACTCGCCACGTTGGCGCGCGGGTATGCGGTGGCGCGAACGCCAGAGGGCGCTACTTTGTCGGATGTGGCGTCGTTTGCCGAGGGCAGCGCTTTTGTCCTCTGGGTGCGGGACGGTATCGTGGACGCGGTGGCGGGACAATCCCGCCCGCGCCCCGACGTGACGCGGGCCGAGCCAGGACCTGACCGGGAGGTGGAGCGATGACGTTCGAGGAAGATGTAGGGCGTCTGGAGGCGATTGTGCGCGACCTCGAACGGGATGATCTCGACCTCGATCGGGCGCTCCGGCTGTTCGAGGAGGGCATCGCGCGTCTGCGGACGGCGTCCGCAGCGCTGGCCGAAGCCAATGGACGCGTCCAGGAACTCGTGGCGGCGGCCGATGGATCTTTCGAACTGGTCGCTCGTGACGACTGATACGCCCGTGCGCCCGGCGCCCACGCGGCCCAGTGCTCCGACCCCTATGCCGAAGGCCAGCGGCTTTTCCGCCGATCGCATCGCCGTGCAGCGCGCGCTGGACGTGTTTTGCGCGCAGTGGCTCACGGGCGTCGCACCGCTGACGGCTGAGGCGGTGCGCTACGCGCTGCTTGGCGAGGGCAAGCGGCTGCGGGCCATCCTGCTGCTCGAAGCATCTCGTGCGTGCGGTGGACCAGCGAACGCCTACGAACTGGCGGCCGCAGTCGAAGTCGTGCACGCCTACTCGCTGGTGCACGATGACCTGCCGTGCATGGACGACGACGATGTGCGGCGGGGTCGGCCCACGGTGCACCGCGTGTACGGCGTGCCGGTGGCCACCGCGGCCGGCCTGGCCATGGTGCCGCTGGCCGCGCGTTGCGCCTACCGTGCTGCCCGCGACCTCGGTCTCTCGCAGGCGGAGGCGGGGGAAGTCGTCCGCACGCTCATGTGCGCCTCAGGCGGTGGCGGTATGATCGGCGGTCAGCTGCTCGATCTCGAGGCGGAGGGCGTGCACCTCACGCTGGACGCCATGGAGCGGGTGCACCGCCTCAAGACGGGGGCCCTCATTGCCGCCTCCGTGACCCTCGGGGCCCAGGCGGCGCGGGCCAGCGCTGGTCGGCGCGAGGCGCTGGCCGAGTACGGGGCCGCCATTGGCTTGGCGTTCCAGATTGCCGACGACGTCCTCGACGTCACCGCGACCACGGACGAACTTGGGAAGACGGCCGGGCGTGACCTCGCTCTCTCAAAGAGCACCTATCCGGCGTTGCTTGGTGTAGAGGGAGCCATTGCACGTGCTCACGCGTTGATCGAGACAGCCTGTTCTACGCTCGAGGCGGAGGGGTTGCTCACACCCACGCTCGAGCAGTTGGCGCGGTACATCGTCGAACGGCGGAACTGACGGTTCAGTCCCACCGATCCGCCCTCGACCACCCCATCCCTGATTGTCATGTCTCTCCTCGATCGCATTCACTCTCCCGCCGACCTGCGCAGCCTCTCGCGCGATGAACTGCGCACGGTCGCAGACGAGATGCGCGCGCGACTCATCGACGTGTGTTCCGAAACTGGTGGGCACATCGGTGCCGGTCTGGGCGTGGTGGAGCTCACCATCGCACTGCACACGGTGCTCGACACGCCACGCGACCTGCTCGTGTGGGACGTGGGGCATCAGGGGTACCCGCACAAGCTGCTCACGGGGCGCAATGATCGGTTGGGCACCTTGCGGCAGGAGAACGGCCTGAGCGGGTTCCTCAAGCGCTCCGAGAGCGAGTACGACACGTTTGGCGCCGGGCACGCGGCCACGGCGATCTCCGCGGCGGTTGGCATGGCCGCCGGCCGTGACCTCAAGGGTGACACCTACAAGGTCGCGGCGATTCTCGGTGACGGCGCGCTGTCGTCAGGACTGTCGTACGAGGGGCTCAACAACGCCGGCCACTCAGATCGGGATCTCATTGTCGTGCTCAACGACAACGAAATGTCCATCGCGCCCAACGTGGGCGCCATGCACAAATACCTGCTGTCGGTGCAGCGCAACCCGCTCTACAATCGGCTGCGCTCCAAGATCGGGGACATCGTGGATGCGGCGCCCGGTCCGTTCGCCGGCGTGAGCACGCTGGTGCGCAAGTGGGAGGAAAGCATGAAGTCCTTTCTCACGCCGGGCGTGCTTTTTGAAGAACTGGGCTTCCGCTACTTTGGTCCGGTCGACGGTCACGACATGGACGCACTCATCGAAACGCTGAGTGCCGTGCGTGACTTCAAGGGGCCGCGACTCGTGCACGTCATCACCAAGAAAGGCAAGGGCTTTCCCGCCGGCGAGAGCAAGGAGAAGTGGCACGCGCTGCCGCCGGGCCACGATCCGGCCACCGGCAAGCAGCGCGAGGTTGCGGCGGCGTCGAATCCCAACTACACCACGGTGTTCGGGAAGGGACTGACGGAACTCGGCAAGGAACGCGAAGACCTCGCGGTCATCACCGCGGCCATGCCCAGCGGCACCGGTACGAGTGGTTTTGGCAAAGCATATCCAGCCCGCTTCTTTGATGTGGGCATTGCCGAGGGCCATGCCGTCACCTTCGCTGCGGGTCTGGCCACGCGCGGCATCAAGCCGGTGGTCGCGATCTACTCCACGTTCCTGCAGCGCGGCTTCGACAACATCGTGCATGATGTCGCCATTCAGAACCTGCCGGTGGTGTTCTGCATGGATCGCGCTGGCCTGGTCGGCGAAGACGGCGAAACGCACGCGGGTCTGTATGACATCGCCTACATGCTCGCCATTCCGGGCATGACCGTCACCGCGCCGCGCGACGGCGGCGAGATGCTCGGTCTGTTGCGTGCTGGCGCGGAACACGATGGTCCGTTCTGCCTGCGGTATCCGCGTGCGACTTCGCCCGATGTGCCGGGTGACATGAAGGACGTGGCTGCCGTACCGTATGCCACGTGGGAGGTGCCACGGCACGGCCGCGAACTCGCCATTCTCGCGGTTGGTACCATGGTGAACACGGCGCTCGAGGCGGCCGAGCAGCTCGCGAAGGACGGCTTCGACATCACAGTGGTGAACTGCCGCTACCTGAAGCCGTACGACGAGGTCACGCTCAACGCGATCCTGTCCGACCACACGCATGTGCTCACGCTTGAGGAAGGCACCGTGGTGAACGGGTTCGGCGCATTCATGAGTGCAACCATCCGCCGCGTTGCGCCGCACGTGCGTGTGTCGGTGCACGGCGTACCGGATCGCATTGTGTACGCGGCACCACGCGCTCGTCAACTCGCGCAGTGTGGACTCGACGTCGCGGGCGTGGTGGAGCGCGTGCGTGCGTTGCACGAGTCTGAAGCGATCGCCGGGTGAAGCGCGTCGGCGTCATCGGGCATCGAGGCTACGCCGGACTGCCCGGCGTGCTCGGAGCGTTGCTGGACCTGGCACCGACCATCGGCGTCACGCTGGCGTTTGAGGAGGAACTCTACGAGATCGCGGAAGAAGGCGAACCGCTCCTCGGGCCGGAGACGCTCGATCTCCTCATGACGCTGGGCGGTGACGGCACGCTGTTGCGTGGCGCGCGCTATCTGGAAGGGCTCGACATCCCCATTCTGGGCGTCAACCTCGGTCGCCTTGGCTTTCTCACGTCGTGCGGTGGCGACGAGTTTGAGGACGCGCTGCGACGCTGGTCCCGCGGGGAGTTCGAGGCCGAGCAGCGCATGACGCTCGAAGCACGCGCGTTCGGGGTGGACGGCGAGCCGCGCGGCCAATGGCGCTGCCTCAATGACGTGGTACTGCACAAGGGCGGATTCGCTCGCGTGGTGCGCTTTGGCGTGCATGTGGACGGGGAACCCATTGGCGCGCTCGGCGCTGACGGTGTGGTCATCTCCACGCCCACCGGCTCCACCGGTTACAGCCTCTCGGCTGGCGGCCCCGTGGTCGTGCCAACGGTGGAGTCCATCATTGTCACGCCGGTCTCGCCGCATACGCTCGCGATGCGACCGCTCGTGTTGCCGCCAGGCGTGGAAGTGGCCGTGCGGGCGGAAGATGGGCCGGAAGGTCTTCTGGTGACGGTGGACGGACAGGTCGGCACCACATTTCGTGCCGGTGAAACACTTCGCATCCGCCGCGCCTCCAACCCGGTGCGCATCATCCGGTTCGCCGGTACGTCATTCTTCGTGCTCCTGCGCCACAAGCTGGGCTGGGGCGGGCTCAGCGAGCGCGACGGCGTCGTCTCTCCCGCATAGCGGGCGCAGCGGCGTGCTCATGGAGCTGCGTCTGCGCAACGTGGCGGTCATCGAGGCCGTCACGCTGCCGCTGGCCAACGGACTCAACGTGCTCACCGGCGAAACCGGTGCTGGCAAGTCACTCATTGTGGGTGCACTGGGCCTGTTGCTGGGCGAGCGTGCCGGCGCCGATCGTCTGCGCGCTGGCGCTGATCGGGCGGTCGTTGAAGCCACGTTTGCGCTTCGCCGCCAGTCGGCGCTCGAGGAATGGCTCGACGCGCGGGGGCTCGACGCCGATGAGGACGTGCTCATTCTCAAGCGCGAAATCTCCGCGTCCGGACGCTCACGCGCCTGGATCAACGGATCGCCGGTCACCGTGTCCCTGCTGCGCGAACTCGGCGCCCAACTGGTGGTGGTGCACGGGCAGCACGAGGCGCAGGCACTGCTGGACGCGTCAGCGCAACGACAGGTGCTCGATGCGTTCGGTGGTGCCGAGTCGGACGCGGCGTTGGTTGCCGCAGCGCATGATGCCGTGCTTCGCGCGCGGCGCGATCTCGAAACGCTGTCGCAGGAGCAGCGCGACGTGTCGCAGCGCGCCGACTATCTGCGATTCCTCACCCGGGAAATCGACGCGGCCGCGGTGACGCCCGGTGAAGAAGAACGGGTGGACGCGGAACACCGGCGGCTGGCGCACGCCGAGGAGTTGCGGGACGCGGTGGTGTTGATTGACACCGCCCTGCAGGGAGACGACGCTTCCGTCATCAGCCAGCTCACCGCAGTGCGTCGCGCGCTTGGCGTCGCGCAGCGCATTGACCCGGAACTCGAGCAGTGGCAGGCCGCGCTCGACGGCGCAGCGCTTGCGCTCGAGGAGCTGGCACGTGACGCGGCACAGTACGCCGAGAACATCGACGCCGATCCCGAACGACTGCGCGAGCTCGACGCGCGTCGTGCGGTGCTGCACCAGCTCCTGCGCAAGTACGGGCCCGGCGTAGACGATGTGCTGCGCACCGCCGCGGAGGCACACGCGGAGCTCGCGCTTGTTGATGATGCGTCGGCTGCCGAGTCGCGACTCAACGCGGCGTTGCGCGATGCAAAAGCGGCGCGACACGCCGGTGCTGCTCGGTTGTCGGCCAACCGACGGGACGCCGCCAAGCGACTGTCGGCGGCGGTGACCGCACTGCTGCCGCAACTTGGTATGCTGGACGGCCGCTTCGCCGTGCAGTTGGAGGCGCTGGATGAACCTGGTGCGCACGGCGCGGAAGCGGTTCGCTTCGAGGTGGCGCTCAACGCCGGTGGGACCCTTGGCCCCCTCGATCGGGTGGCGTCCGGTGGCGAGCTGTCACGCGTGATGCTGGCGCTGAGCACGGTGCTCGCACGACTGCAGCATGTGCCAACACTCGTGTTCGACGAGATCGATGCCGGCGTGGGCGGCGCGGTGGCCTGGCAGGTTGGCGCGCTCATGCGGGAGGTCGCGATGCACCATCAGGTGCTCGCCATTTCACATCTCGCACAGATCGCGGCGTGTGCCCATCACCACATGGTCGTGCGCAAGGAGGCTGGCGCCTCAGGTGGCGTGACCACTGCCGACACGGCTGTCGTCGAAGGTGACGCGCGTATCATCGAACTGGCGCGCATGCTCGGCGGCGACGCGGATCGGGATATCAGCCGCGCACATGCACGGGAGTTGTTGGCTCGCGGCCAGTTGTCGCCGGATTCCGAGCGGCGACAAGGGCAGGGGGGCGTGTCGACCCCCGTCCCCACATCCGCGCGCGCTCCGCGCAAAACGGCTCAGCGGCGCGGGAAGCCGGGATAGACGCGCAGCTCGAGTCGGTCGCGCACGAGCGACGGAATCGCCGCTCCCGAGGCCGACAGCGAGACCTCGTGCGAGAACATCACCTCCAGCGGCCACTTTGACTTGCCGCGCACGAACGCGGCCAGTGTGGAGTACGTGATGCCGATTGCGCCGTACTGCGCTGACCCGGAGACGGTGGTGATCTCGGCACCGTCGTCGGGGGTGTAGCGGTCGCTGGCGGTGGAGCGCAGCATCCACGTGGCGGACACGCCGAGCTTTTCGCCCAAGTTCACGCGTGGCGCGACTTCAAACTCCATGCGTTGTCCGAGCGCACGCGATACAAGCTGCGGCGAGCCGCTCAGAAAGAGGCCTGCATCGCCGATGCCCGGTAGACGCAGCACCGCTTGGTCGGACATGGGCGTGGTGGTGCGCAGGGTCGCAGAGATCCACGCGCGGCGGCGCCAGACCGCGTCGGCCGTCACGCGGAGCAGCAAGGCGTTCACGCCCTCTCCTGTGGCGAGCGCGAAGGGTGAATTGGTTTGCGCACTACTGGCCGTCCCGAAACGCCACCCCGCCGACGCGAGCACGCGCGCGCCGGATCGCGTGCTCGCGAGACGGGCGACCTGATCAGCGCCCCAGGTGTCGAAGAGCAGTACACGCGCCTCGATATCCACGTCACCCATGCCGGCGCGGAACGTGCGCGCGAGCGTGTCGGCATTCACGCCGAAGGCGGAGTCCGTCGCGATCGTCTGCAGGCCGGCGGTGCCATAGATGGTACTGGGACCCACTGGGGCGGTCGTCGGGATGGTCGTGGTGAAATAGCGCTCGAAGTCGGTGCGCAGTCCGGCCAGCGTCGTCCCGATCGCGACGTGCGCATCGGAGCCGATGGTCGGGATGACCGGGGCGCCGCGTGCATCGTCGCCGTTTCCGTACACCTGATTCCAGGCGGCGCGAAAGGTGTTCGAACGCTCGGCGAGCGCCATCGCGGCAGCCGGATCAGCCAGGATCGCCTCGCAGACTGCTCCGGTGCCATCCGTACCACAGGCGTCGATTTCAGACAGCAAACGTGTTCTGGCGGCGTCGAGCTGAAAGCTCACCTGGCCATTGGCGATGAGTCGCGCCTCGCCCACCAGATTCGAACCCACATTCGCCCCGATGCCACTGCGATTGAGCGCCAGCTGTGCGTCGTGCCGCACCTCCACATATGGCACGCGCACGCCCAGGCTCACGCGTCGCGTGAGGCCGACGTCGGCGCGAAATGTCGTCGTGGCGCGTCGCACCCCGCCGCGCGCCTCGAGCTCGCCAAACGACAGGCTGTACTCGCTCAGTCCGGAGAGCGCGCGGATGTTCTGCTCGGCGTTCGCCAAGGCGGGGATCTGACTCACGCCCAGAGAGGGTGTGGCGAGGCCCGCGAGCAACGGCGACTGCGCACCGCCGGGGAGCAACAAGCGGTCCCACTGATCCCAGAGCGCGCCCAAGGTCAGGCGGACGCCGCCCTTCTGAATGGGGATGGCGTCGTCGCCCAAACCCGCTACCGGCTGCGCCTGGGCAGCGAAGGGCGCGAACGCCGCAAATAACGCTCCTGCAAGCGCACTGGCCCAGACGCTGCTGCGAGCCGAATGGATGGTGCGGCCCGGCGTCCCGCGGCACGGAAAACGCTGCAGCCTGGGCGGCAAAGGAAGAGACAGGGGAGTGGTGACGAAGTCGAAAAAAGGACTAGCAGCGGGGGACGGTCGCAGGGCTCACGCAGCCCGTAGACGGGTCCGGTTCGGCAGGGCCGAGGCAACCGGCTAGATTAGCCCGATCGCTTCAGCCCGTCAACGCACGCGGGTCGCGTATGTATCGCGTACTCATAGCGTCTTCCGTCTTCAAGGTTCCGCGTCCGTGACCCCACGCAGCATTTCGTCCATTCCCTGGCAGAGCACCGGCAACCACTGGCTGTCCCTGCCGTGCATCCATCCGGCCAACGGCGCGCTGTACGCGCTGGGGGTGTTGCACCGCGGTGCCCGTGCGGCCGTGGAGTTTGCCGGGGCCGAGGGATTCGAGGAAGGTCGTGGTGCGCCGCTGCTGAGGCCGGTGGTCACGGTGGACGGCGTGGAGCGCGAGCTCGCCAGCGAAGGCATTGCCTGGGAGCGCTCGGTCGGATGGCTGCCGACGTTCACTTGCAGCATCGGCGACCTGCTCCTGCGCGGCACGGTGTTCGCCCCGTACGGTCGCGACGCCGACATGGCCGGCGCGGTGTACGCAATCTCGATCGAGAATCGCGGCACCACCCCCCACGCCGTAGACGTGGCGCTGGAAGGCGTCCTCGGCCATCGGCAGCAGCGGGTGCGCACGGCGCGGGCGTTTGACGACGCGCACCGCGTGGCCCTGGGTGACCATGACACGGTGATTTTGGAAGGCGCCGCCGTGCCGGGCATGGTGGCGGTGGCGCTCGGCGCCGACGGTCCGGTGGAGCGTGAGATTCCGCCTCCTGCGCCGGGCGAGGCGCCCACCTTTCGGTTGCGCCGTACTTTTGCGGTGGCGGCGGGTGAGACCGCCCAGTGCGCCTTCTATCTGGCGGTAGGTCCAGAGCGGGACGGCGCCTGCGCGACGGTGGGTGTGCTGCGGCGCCGGGGATGGCGGACGCTGCTCACGGCCACTCGCGATGCCCTGCAGCAACTCGAGCAGACCACCGGACATGATGCGATCGATCGCCTCGTGAACCGGAATCTTCTGTTCTGCTACTTCTATGCGGTTGGTCGCGGTCTTGACGACGCGCAGTACTATCTCGTGCGCACGCGCGCGCCCTGGCACTCACTCGGTGCGACCGTGCGCGACTGGGAGGCGCTCATGTGGACGCTCGGCGCGGTGCAGCTGGCCGATCCGCCACTCGCGCGCGAGCTGCTGGTGCGCATTTGTGAACTGCACGGGTACGCGCCCGGACAGGGGGTCAACTACCTCGACGGCACGCTGTTCGAGCCCGGTTTCGCGATTGAGGGGGCCGCCGCGTATCCGCTGGCCGTCGATCGGTACATTCGCGCTGCCGACGATGACCAGATTGTGGAGGAACCGGTGGTGGCCGAGACGCTGTACGTTGCCAGCGACGACCTCGCGGCCCGCCGAGACGAGCGGTTGCCGCTCTACAGCACCGAAGTGAGTCCCAGCGGCGTGCCGGTTCGATACGCCTTCACGTTGCACGGGAACGCGGTAGTGGCCGCAGCACTGGACGTACTGCGGCGGACGCTCGATGAGGAAGCCGCGCGCGAGGTGGAGGATCCGGCGGCCGTGCGCGCGGCTATTCAGCGCCACTTCGCCCGAGACCGCGGCGGCAAGGCGCACCTCGCGGCGGCCGTGGACCTTGCCGGCGGCGCTGACGAGACCGATGATCCCGCCGCCTCGGTGCTGTGGTTGCCGATGTACGAGACGCTTGATCGTGACGACTCGCTGTTCCGGCGCTCGGTTCGTGCGGTGCATCCGGACGATGGTGGCCTGCTGCGCCAGGTGGCCCGCCTGCTCGGTCCCGACGGCAACGAGGTGCTGCAGTGGATGCGGCGCGCGCCGCTCGATCAGGGGGTGGCGGCCACGCACGTGGACAGTGACGGCCAGGCGACCGGCGATGGTGGCGACGCGGCGCTGGCTGGCCTGCTGGCGTCCACCACGTGGTATGCGGTGCACGCGCTCGGACTGCACAGCGCCTGATCGTCGGCCGCGTGGTGACCCGTCGCGGGACCACGCGGCATCGCTTGTTTGGTCGCGGTTGCCGCGCTAGCTTGGAGGCACGCGGGAATAGCTCAGTTGGTAGAGCACAACCTTGCCAAGGTTGGGGTCGCGGGTTCGAGTCCCGTTTCCCGCTCTCGGTTGGCGTCGTCCTTCAGACGTCAGCTCCAATGCGGATCAGTTTCGGGGAGCGGAGCCATGCCGCTCCCTTCGCGTTTTCGGTGGCCCGGATGGCGAAACCGGTAGACGCGGGGGCCTTAAAAGCCCCTGTCCGCAAGGACATGCGGGTTCGAGTCCCGCTCCGGGCACTCTTCAGCGGCAGGAGAACGACGTGCGCACCGTTCGTGATGCTCATGGTATCAGTTGGATCTGTCTGGAGTTGCCCGAGGTACCAGCCGAGCAGGTGGCCGCTGCGGCCGGAATACAGCCGCCGCCGGTCGCGGTGGAATGCAATTCTGGTGCGGATCGTGCCATTGTACTACTGACCGAAGATTGGAGCGACGCAATGTCTGACGACGCGCTGCTCGAATCCATCGTGCGCGCGCTGCGCTAGGCCGCTCGCCGTCGTACCACGACGGTTGGTTCACACAATCCGATGTCGGCGTCACCTCTCGGAGCCTCAACGGCTCGGAGCGGACGCCGCATGTCCTTCCCCGTCGTCACGAGGTAATCGGGTGACACGTTCTGATGGATCGGCTGGACCGCAGGCGGTCACGCCGCCTGACGCGCACCGCAATCCCCTGCGCACCCGTGCCGATTGGGAGCAGGCACGCGCTGCCTGTGCGCAAGATCCGGGCGCCTTTCACGGCGCCGAGGCCGCGCACACGCTGCACTGGTTCGACCCGGCTACCGGCGCGAACGGCGCGTGGCTCACACTCGACGCGTCCTCGGCAACGTGGACGGGATGGGATGCCGACACGCTCAAGCCCGTGACCGCGGCGTACGCCAATGATTGGCGGCCGTGGTCGCGTGGGCTCGACGACACCGAGGCGCCATTCTATCGCTGGTTCGTGGGCGCACGTACGAACGCGGGCTTCAACGAGGTGGACCGTCACGTGCTGGCGGGCCACGGCGCGGAGCCGGCGTTCTTGGTCGAAGGCGATCGCTGGGATCAGTCGCGCGACGACGGGCGCGGGGCGCCGGTGGTCTCCTACCCGATCTCTCGCAAGGCGCTGCTCGTCCAGGTGGCGAAGGCTTCGCTCGCGCTGCGTGCGCTGGGCCTCGCCACCGGAGACCGGATTGCGCTCAACCTGCCCAACATTCCGGCGCAGATCATCTGGACCGAGGCGGCCAAACGACTCGGCATTCTGTACACACCGGTTTTCGGGGGATTCTCCGACAAGACGCTCGCCGACCGCATTCACGATGCGGGAGCACGTGTGGTGGTCACAGCCGACGGCGGCTGGCGGAACGCGCAGATCATTCCGTTCAAGGCGGCCTACACCGATCCGGCGCTCGATCAGTACCTGCCGGCCGATCGCGCGGTGCGCGTGGTGCGCGCCGCACTCGAGTCGCTCTCGCTGAGTGCGGCGCACGCGGAGCAGATCACGCGCGGTGCGGCCGAGGCTGTGGCTGGCGAGATCACCGTCGAGCGCCGCGATGCGATGCGCGGTGTGGGGCGCGCGCTGCTTACTCTCACGGAGTCCGGGGCGCTGGACGCCGCCGATGCGAGTCGCGTGCGCACTGCCGTCGCGCGAGCGCTGGTGGACGCCGGGTCGGACGTGGAACGCGTGGTGGTGGTGCGCTACACCGGTCAGGCTGACGTGCCATGGCGCGAGGGTCGCGACGTGTGGGAAGAGGCACTACTCGCGCCCGCGCGCGAGGCGTTGCTTGACGCCGCGCGTGCGCTTGGCCACGACGTGGCCGACGAAACGGCGCTGCTGGCGCTCCCCGATG
>JBBSPE010000053.1:0-24932 GCA_038259155.1 Gemmatimonadales bacterium | reverse complement strand
TCGTGGTTTCCAGGGCGTCGTCAAGCGCCATGGTTTCCATGGCGGACCGAACACCCACGGCAATACGAAGCACCGCAAGCCCGGCTCCATTGGCGCCGGCACGAACCCGTCGCGCGTGATCAAGGGCAAGAAGATGCCCGGTCAGTATGGCACCGTGCGACACACGGAAATTGGTCTCCGCATTGAACAGGTGGACGCGGAGCGGAATCTCATTTACCTGCGTGGCAGCGTGGCGGGGCCGATCAACGGCATCGTCCTCGTGCGCAAGCAGGGCTGACGCGCACGATGACCATGGCTGACACACAATCCTTCGAAGCGCCGGTCTATTCGGCGTCCGGTCGAGCGCAGCAGCAGCGCGCGCTCCCGGCGGCGCTGTTCGACGGCACGATCAACGTGCCGGTGATGCACCAGGCAGTAAAGGCGTTTCTGGCCAATCAGCGCCAGGGCAACGCCAAGACGAAGACCCGCGGGCAGGTGACCGGCGGCAACCAGAAGCCTTGGAAGCAGAAGGGCACGGGTCGGGCCCGTCAGGGCTCCACGCGTGCGCCCAACTGGCCGGGCGGTGGTACGGTGTTCGGTCCGATTCCGCGCAAGTACACGCAGACGGTGCCGAAGACGGTGAAGGCGCTGGCGCGCAAGAGTGCGCTGAACGCCCGGGCGAGCGAGGGCTCGATCCTCCTCATCGAGGAGCTCGCGTTCGAGTCGCCCAAGACCAAGCAGATGTTGTCGTTGTTGGCCTCGCTGGGTGTCGCGGAGCGGAAGGTGCTGGTGCTCACGCATGGCGTGAAGCCGCCGGTGTACCTGAGCGCGCGCAACCTGCCGTCGGTCCATGTGATGCCGTACTCCGATGCCAGCACGTATCACGTGCTGTGGAGCGACGTCGTCGTGATTGAATCCCCGGCGCTGGCGGAGGGCTGACCATGGCCACGTTGCATCGCACGATCCTGCGCCCGGTGGTGACCGAGAAGACCTCGGCCGCCTACCAGGAGCGCGGGGAGTACACGTTTGAAGTGGCGCCAGACGCCAACAAGCATGCCATCAAGGAGGCCATTGAGCGCCTCTTCGGGGTTACGGTGATCGGGGTGTGGACGCTCCTGCAGCGCGGCAAGTCGCGCCGGGTCGGCCAGTCCATCGGTCGTCGTCCACACGTCAAGAAGGCGATCGTGAAGCTCCAGGATGGAGATTCGATCGCGGTCTTCGAGGGCTGATCGCCATGGGTATCCGTCAATTCAAGCCTGTGACCAAGGGAACGCGGTTCCGCTCGGTCTCCGATTTCAAGGAGATCACGCGGTCCACGCCCGAGAAGTCGCTCACGGGTCCGCTCAAGAAGTCCGGTGGTCGCGACAATCATGGTCACATATCGATGCGTCGCATCGGTGGTGGGCACAAGCGTCGCTACCGCATGATCGACTTCAAGCGCAACAAGCACGGCATCGCGGCTACGGTCGCGCACATCGAGTACGATCCGAATCGCTCGGCGCGCATCGCGCTGCTCGAGTACGCGGACGGCGAGAAGCGGTACATCCTGCAGCCCAAGGGCCTCAAGCAGGGTGACACCGTGACGGCTGGTCCGGGGTCCGATGTGCGTGTCGGCAACGCCATGCCGCTCAAGGAGATTCCGCTGGGTACCGCGGTGCACAACATCGAGCTCAAGATCGGCAAGGGTGGCCAGGTGTGCCGTTCGGCTGGCACGTCGGCGCAGGTGGTCGCGAAGGAAGGCGATTATGTGACGCTGCGTCTCGCGAGCACGGAAATGCGGTTGGTGCACGGCAACTGTGCGGCCACGGTGGGAGAAGTCGGCAACGCGGAGCACGAGCTCATTTCGCACGGCAAGGCCGGCAAGAGCCGTTGGCTCGGCAAGCGTCCGAAGGTGCGAGGTGAAGTCATGAATCCGGTGGACCATCCGCATGGTGGTCGGACGCGCGGTGGCCGGAACGTCGTCAGCCCGTGGGGCAAGCCCGAGGGCGTCAAGACGCGTCACAAGAAGAAGGCGTCGACGCGCCTGATCGTGCGCGGCCGTAAGCGTGGCAAGGCCACGAAGTAATGCCGCCGACCAACGGGAACTAAGAGCTCACTATGTCGAGAAGCATCAAGAAAGGACCGTTTGTCGCGGAGCGCCTGCAGGCCAAGGTGCTCGGGATGAACACGCGCAGCGAGAAGAAGGTCGTGAAGACCTGGTCGCGCGCCAGCATGATCCTGCCCGATTTTGTCGGGCATACCTTCGCGGTACACAACGGGAACAAGTTCATTCCGGTGTACGTGACGGAGAACATGGTCGGGCACAAGTTGGGCGAGTTCTCGCCCACGCGTCTGTTCCGCGGTCACGCGGGGCAGAAGCTCGACAAGAAGGCCGGCAGCAAGGGTGGGAAGTAGGATGGCCCGCCTGAAGCTGGTGCCTGGTGGCACCGTGGCCAATGCGACGCAGCGCACCACGCGCCAGTCGCCGTACAAGATGCGCCTGGTCATTGACCAGATTCGTGGCCAGCGGGTGAATGACGCGCTGGCTCTGCTGAAGTTCTCCAAGAAGCACGCCGCGAAGCAGATCGAGAAGACGCTGCTGTCGGCGGTTGCGAACGCGGAGCAGACGGCGCGGCAGAACAACGCCCCGCTCGATGCCGATACGCTCGTGATCACGCGCGCCGTGGTGAATGAAGGACCGAAGCTCAAGCGGTTCACGCCAGCGGCCATGGGCCGGGCGACACCGATGATCAAGCGTACCAGCCACGTCGAGATCGTCGTGGCGGAGGCCGGACGATAATGGGACAAAAGGTCAATCCGATCGGGTTCCGCCTTGGGATCACCAAGACGTGGCGGTCTACCTGGTATGCCAATCGCGACATGCCCGCGTTGCTCAAGGAGGATGCGCTGCTGCGGAAGTATCTGCGCGCGCGTCTCGACAACGGGGCCATTTCCGACGTGCGCATTGAGCGCAAGCCGGGCAAGGTCGTGGTCACGATCCACACCGGGCGACCGGGCGTGGTGATCGGCAAGAAGGGCGCCGAGGTGGACAAACTGCGCGATGAGCTGGCGCAGCTGACGGGGAAGGAAGTGGGAATCAACGTCGAGGAGATCAAGCGTCCGGAAATCGACGCGCAGCTCATCGCCGACAACATCGGGGCGCAGCTGGTGCAGCGCATCTCGTTCCGCCGCGCGCTCAAGCGGGCGGTGCAGAGTGCGATGCGCAGCGGGGCCCAGGGCATCAAGGTGCGGTGCGGGGGTCGTCTTGGCGGCGCGGAAATCGCGCGGACCGAGGGCTACCACGAAGGGCGGGTGCCGTTGCACACGCTCCGGGCCGACATCGACTACGCGACCTCGACGGCGCGCACGACCTACGGTGTCATCGGCATCAAGGTGTGGGTGTTCAAGGGGGAAGTCGTGGAAGATCGTCGCGGCAAGACCTACTCGACCGGCGCCTGAGGAGACTGAGACATGCTGAGTCCGAAGCGGGTCAAGTTCCGCAAGACATTCAAGGGCCGGATGACCGGCCTGGCACATCGCGGCTCCACGGTGGCGTTTGGCACCTTTGGATTGCAGGCGGTTGAGCCGGGTTGGGTGACGAGCCGACAGATCGAAGCGTGCCGTGTCGCGATGACGCGTCACATCAAGCGTGGCGGCAAGGTGTGGATTCGTATTTTCCCCGACAAGCCGATCACGAAGAAGCCGGCCGAAACCCGCATGGGCAAGGGCAAGGGATCGCCTGAGCAGTGGGTGGCGGTGGTGAAGCCGGGCCGTATCATGTTCGAGCTCGAGGGCGTGGCGTTGGACGTGGCGCAGAAGGCCATGGCGCTGGCGCAGGCGAAGCTCGCCGTCAAGACCAAGTTTGTCGTGCGCGAAGAGGTGGTGAGCAATGAAGGCTGATGATATCCGCGCGCTCGGCGACGACGAGCTCCGCGCCCGCATTCTGGAGTTGGAAGAGGAGGCGTTCCGCCTTCGGTTCCGTTCGGCAACGGAGGCGCTGGAGGATCCACTCCACCAGCGTGTGGTTCGGCGCGATGTTGCGCGCCTGCAGACGATCCTGCGTGAGCGGGCGCTGGGACTGACGCGCGGCGTGGCCGCAGCGGCGCCCAAAGCCCGAAAGTCGACCGGTGCCAAGAAGGCGTCGCGTCGGTCCACGGCGCGTTAACCGGGAAGAACGAAGATGGCTGAACTGAACAACGCACACGCCACCGACAGCGACACGCGCTCCGCGCGCAAGATCCGCATCGGGCTGGTGGTGAGCGACAAGATGCAGAAGACCGTGGTTGTCCAGATCGATCGGCGCATGCCGCATCCGGTTTACGGCAAGATGGTCACGCGCTCGAAGCGCCTGAAGGCCCACGACGAGGAGAACTCGGCGAAGGTCGGCGACACGGTGCGTATCATGGAGACCCGGCCCTTGTCAAAGGACAAGCGGTGGCGCCTGGTCGAAATCGTCGATCGCGCCCGCTAAGGGTAGGAGCTGAGTCATGATCCAGCAGGAATCTGTGGTCAAGGTGGCGGACAACTCGGGTGCCAAGCGCGCCCTGGTGATCCGCGTGCTCGGCGGGACGCGGCGTCGGTATGCCGGTCTCGGCGACAAGGTCATCGTGGCCATCAAGGACGCCCTCCCGAACGGGACGGTGAAGAAGTCGGATGTGGCCAAGGCCGTGGTGGTGCGCACCGTCAAGGAGACGCGGCGCAAGGACGGCAGCTACATCCGCTTTGATGAGAATGCCGTTGTCATCATCAACGACAATGGGGATCCGAAGGCGACGCGTATCTTCGGCCCCGTGGCGCGTGAACTGCGCGACAAGCGATACATGAAGATTGTGTCGCTGGCGCCCGAGGTGATCTGAGCATGCGGACCAACACGTACAAAAAGACTGATCGTGGGCAGCGCCTCGGTTCGGCGCGTCATGCGCTGAAGACGTCGCGTGAGCCGGTGCACGTCACCACGGGTGACACCGTGCGCGTGATGCGCGGCGATGATGCGGGCAAGGAAGGCACGGTGCTCAAGATCCATCACAAGACGGGACGCATCGTGGTGGAAGGCGTGAACATCGTGAAGAAGCATCGCAAGGCTCGCAGCGCCGAAGAAGAGAGTGCGATCATCGAGATGGCGGCGCCGATCAATGCGTCGAATGTGATGCTGATCGACCCGCAGTCCGGCAAGGCGACGCGTGTGCGTTCGCAGACGGACAAGGACGGCACCAAGGAGCGGATCGCCGTGAAGAGCGGGCAGTCGATCGCGCGCAACCGCTGACCCGGACGACTACGATTATGGCAACCAAGACCAAGGCGCCCGCGAAGGGCGGAGCAAAAGGTGGGGCGAAGGGTGGTGGCAAGCCCGGTGGCAAGGGCGCGCCGGCACCCGGCTCAAAGGCCTCCAAGAAGGCGGCGGCCGGGGGCCGCGCGGCCGTGGATTTCACGAAGCGCGACCATGCAGGTGAAGGGCTGCCGGTTCCGGCGCCGCGCCTGAAGGCGCACTACGAGAACGTGGTGCGCGGCGTGCTGGCGGAGAAGTTCGGCCTCAAGAACGTGCATGAGATCCCCACGATCACCAAGATCGTGGTGAACTGCGGCGTGGGCGAGGCGGTGAAGCAGCCCAAGTTGCTCGACGTGGTGGTGGAAGAGCTCGCGCTGATCACCGGTCAGAAGCCGGTGCGTCGCAAGGCGAAGAAGTCGATCGCGAACTTCGGGCTGCGGGAAGGCCAGGAGATCGGCGCGTCGGTGACGCTGCGTGGCACACGGATGTGGGAGTTCCTCGATCGGTTCGTGACGGTGGCGTGTCCGCGTATCCGCGATTTCCGCGGTCTGGGCACGCGGGCGTTCGACGGTCGTGGCAACTTCACGCTCGGCATCAAGGAGCAGATGATCTTTCCGGAGATCAACTACGACATGGTCGAGCAGATGCACGGCTTCGATATCACGTTCGTGACCACGGCCGCCAAGGACGAGATGGCGCTGGCGCTGTTGCACCAGCTCGGCATGCCGTTCCGTGGCGATGACAAGCCGATGACGCCCAAGGTGGCGCAGCCGGCCGAAGTCGCCGCGGCCTGACCGCCCGCATCGTACCTCACCGAGACCCGTAAGAATGGCCAAGACCAGCAAACTCGCCCGCAATGCCCAGCGCAGGGAACTTGTCGCCCGGTACGCCGAGCGCCGCGCCGCGCTGAAGGTGATCATCAAGAATCCGAATACTTCGCCGGACGTCCGGGCGGACGCGTACGAGAAGTTGCGCAAGCTGCCGCGCGACTCGTCGGCTACGCGGGTTCGCAATCGTTGCAACATGTCGGGGCGCCCGCGTGCGTACCTCCGGCAGTTCGGCCTCAGCCGCATCGCGCTCCGGGACATGGCTCTGAACGGCCTGATCCCCGGTGTTCGCAAGGCGAGCTGGTAAGCCGTCTCCTTCTTTCACTTCCTACAGGTCCGGCCAGGCCGGATACCATAGGAGCATTGACCTGTCATGAGCCTGAATGACCCCATCGCCGACATGCTGACGCGCATTCGCAATGCGTGCGCAGCCAACCACCGTCGGGTGGATATGCCGGTGTCCACGATCAAGTCCGAGATCGCGCGCATCCTGAAGGAGAACCACTTCATCACGGATTTCCGCACGGTTGAGACCGAAGAAGGCAAGCCGTTGCTGCGTGTGATTTTGAAGTATGCGCACGGTGGCCAGTCGGTCATCCGCGAGCTGAAGCGCGTGTCCACGCCGGGTCTGCGCCGCTATGTCGGTGTGCAGGACATCCCACGGGTGCGCAATGGGTTGGGGATGTGCATTCTGAGCACGTCCAAGGGGTTGATGTCGGACCGCTCCGCCCGCAAGACGAACACCGGCGGCGAGCTGCTCGCCCTGGTCTGGTAAGGAGCCACCCACATGTCACGTATCGGAAAGCGTCCGATCCCGGTTCCGGCCGGTGTCACGGTATCGATCAAAGACGGCTTGATGGTCGTGAAGGGTCCCAAGGGGGAGCTTTCGCGCTCGTTGCACCCGGAAATGATCATCAAGCAGGAAGACGGGCAGGTGCTCGTGGAGCGTCCGTCCGACGAGAGCAATCACAAGGCGCTGCATGGCCTGACGCGCACGCTCGTGGCCAACATGGTCGAGGGTGTGACCGCGGGCTTTGTGAAGACGCTGGAGATCTCCGGGGTCGGCTACAAGGCCGAGGTGCAGCCGTACGGTCTCAAGCTGTCGCTGGGTCTGTCGCATCAGATTGAGTTCAAGGCGCCGGCGGGCATTTCGCTCACCACGCCGAATGCCGTCACGGTGGTCGTGGCAGGCACGAGCAAGGAACTGGTCGGGCAGGTGGCGGCGGAAATCCGCAGCTTCCGCAAGCCCGAACCGTACAAGGGCAAGGGCGTGAAGTATCAGGGTGAAGTGATCCGGCGGAAGGCCGGCAAGGCGGGAGGCAAGTAATGGCCAAGATGGCGATTCCGAAGACGGGTCCGGAGCGGCGTGCGCGCCGCCACCTGCGCGTCCGCAAGAAGGTGCATGGCACCCCGGAGCGTCCGCGCCTGGTGGTGTTCCGTTCCCTGAAGCACGTATACGCCCAGATCGTGGACGACCAGGCGCAGCGTACGCTGATGACGGTCGGCGATCAGGCAATGACAGGTTCGAAGTCGGAGAAGGCAGTCGCGGTCGGCAAGTCGATCGCGGAGCGTGCCAAGGCGGCCGGAATTTCGAAGGTCGTCTTCGACCGGGCCGGATACCAGTATCACGGTCGAGTGAAGGCCGTGGCCGATGGCGCCCGCGAGGGCGGCCTGGAGTTCTGATATGGCTGAACAGACGAATTCGAGCGGTGGAGCGCCTACGAGCGGTCCGGGCCGCAGTGCACGGAGTGGCGGTGGCCCAGGCGGTCGCGGTCGTGGCGGTCCAGGCGGCGGACGCGGGGGCCCCGGTGGTGGGCGCGGCGGACCGGGCGCTGGGCGTGGCGGTCCGGGCGCGGGTCCGGGCCGTGGTGGCCCCGGCGGTGGACGTGACGGCGCTCCGGGCCGCGGCCCGGGCGGTCGCGACTCGCGGGGTGGCGCAGGCGGCCCCGATGGTGGTGAGGGGAGCGATCTCGTTGAGAACGTGATTTCCATCAACCGCGTGGCCAAGGTCGTGAAGGGTGGTCGGCGCGTCAGCTTCAACGCGCTCGTGGCCGTCGGTGACGGGCAGGGCAAGGTGGGCTACGCGACCGGTAAGGCGAATGAAGTGTCGGAGGCGGTCCGCAAGGCCGTGGAAGGCGCGCGCAAGAGCATGGTGTCGATTCCGCTCACCGGCTCCACGATTCCCCACGAGATCGTGGGCAAGCATGGAGCGGGCCGGGTGCTGCTCAAGCCGGCCGCGCCGGGTGCCGGCGTGATCGCGGGTGGCGCGGTGCGTGCGGTGATGGAGTGCGTGGGCATTCACGACATTCTCACCAAGAGCCTGGGCTCCACGAATCCGCACAACATGGTGCGGGCGGCTATGGACGGTCTGCAGCATCTCATCACGGTCGATCAGGCCGCGAAGGAGCGGGGCATCGATCCGTCCCAGATTGGGTATCGGTCGCGCGCCAAGGTACGTTCCAGTGAGTCGCGGTTGGTTGGCGCGGCGCCTGTGGTCGCGGCGGAGGTGGGCTGATGCCTCGTACATTTGTATGGCACCCGTCCAAGGGCCCCAAGCACACGCCCAAGCTGGAGACGCCCACCGGCAAGCCGGTGCGCATCACGCAGGTGCGGAGCGGCATTGGCCATTCGTGGCGGATGCGGCTGACGCTGAAGGCGCTGGGACTGAAGCATCATCAGGATAGTGTCGTGCAGACGGATACGCCGTCGTTGCGCGGCCAGATCAAGCATGTGCGGCACCTGGTTCAGGTGACGCCGGTCGAGGAATGATCCGTGGCTAAGGAATTCAAGAGCGCCGTGAAGGCAGGCGCCACAGACAAGATCGGGTTGCACAACCTCGCGCCGGCTCCCGGGTCGCACCGGGCGCGTCGTCGCGTGGGTCGTGGTCCGGGCTCGGGCCTGGGCAAGACGTCGGGCAAGGGTCACAAGGGTTCCATGGCGCGGTCCGGCCACGGCGGTCCTGGCGGCGGCAAGCCGCACTTTGAGGGTGGTCAGATGCCGCTCACGCGGCGCATCCCAAAGCGCGGTTTCACCAACCCGTTCCGTGAGGAGGCGCAGATCGTGCGCCTGGACGCCATTTCGGCGCTCACGGGCGATGAAGTCACGACCGAGATCCTGCTCGCTGCCGGTTTGGTGAAGGCAGGGAAGGGTCCGGCCAAGCTGCTCGCCAATGGCGAGCTCACCAAGGCGTTGACCGTGCGCGGCGTGAAGGTGAGCGCATCGGCCAAGGCGAAGATCGAGGCGGCCGGCGGCCGCGTCGAGGGCTGAGGGAGGCCCCCCCGGCATGGCCCAGAACAATGCGGCGGCGCAGGCCGTTGCGAACATCTACAAGACGCCGGAACTCTGGCAGAAGATCACGTTCACGCTCGTCTGCCTGCTGATCTACCGGACAGGCGCGCACGTGACGGCGCCCGGTATCGACGTGCAGGCCATGATGGCGTACTTCGCCAATCAGGGAAGCGGCGGACTGCTGGGCCTGTACAACCTCTTCGTGGGTGGCTCGCTCGAGCGCGCCACCGTGCTCGCGCTCGGCATCATGCCGTACATCTCCGCGAGCATCTTCATGCAGATTGCGGGCGCGGTCGTGCCCACGATCGACAAGATGAACAAGGACGAAGAAGGCCGGAAAAAGGTGACGCAGTGGACGCGCTACCTCACGGTGATCCTGGCGGCGGTGCAGGCCTACGGGTTTGCGCTGTTCACCGCGGGCCTGCCGGGCGCGGTGTCGCGTCCCGGAGCTTGGTTCACCATTCAGATGATGCTCTTCCTCACCACGGGCGCGCTGTTCGTGATGTGGCTGGGTGAGCAGATCACGGAGCGCGGCATCGGTAACGGCGCCTCACTGCTGATCTTCTTCTCCATCGTGCAGGGCTTCTGGCCGGCGATCTTCAACACGTTCGCCCTGTTCAGCACCGGCGCCCTTCCCATCTTCTCGTTGATCGCGCTTGGCGTGATGGCGATTGCGGTGGTGGCGGCAGTGGTGGCGGTCACGGTGGCGGCACGCCGCATCGTGATCCAGATCCCGCAGCGCACCATGGGTCGCGGCCGCATGCGGGAAGCGAGCCGCAACTTCATTCCGCTGCGCATCACGACGGCAGGCGTCATGCCGATCATCTTTGCGCAGTCGGTGATCATCGTGCCGGGTGCCATCGGACAGTTCAGCGGTAATCCGCGCCTGCAGGAAATCGCGGAGATGTTCAACCCGCTGGGTCCGAATCCGTGGCTGTATTTCGTGGTCTCGGCTGTGCTGATCGTGCTGTTTACGTTTTTCTATACGTCCATCATCTTCAATCCGGTGGACATCGCCGAGAATCTGAAGAAGCAGGGTGGATTCGTGCCGGGTGTGAAGCCGGGTGCGAAGACGGCCGAGTATATCGAGCAGGTGATTGAACGGATCACGTTCCCCGGCGCGCTCTTTCTCACGGTCATCGCGCTGCTGCCCATGATCATCGCGCGCGTGATCAATGTGCCGTTCCTGTTTGGTGGCACCTCCCTGCTCATCGTGGTGGGCGTCGCACTCGACACCATGTCGCAGATGCAGCAGCACCTGCTGCTCCGCAAGTACGATGGTTTCATGAAGAAGGGACGGGTCCGCTTCCGCGGTCGTCAGACCGCGTCGGGCATCTGAGTGCTGCTCGTTCTCCTCGGACCTCCAGGGGCGGGCAAGGGAACACAGGGCGAGCGGCTCGCTGCTCGCCTTGGTGTACCCAAGATCGCCACAGGTGACGTGTTGCGTGCCGCCGTCCGCGAAGGCACACCGCTGGGACTCGAAGCAAAGGCCGCCATGGAGCGCGGTGATTTGGTGCCCGACGAAGTGATCCAGGGCATCATGAAGGAGGCGCTTACGGGGCCAGAGGCCAGCAAAGGTGCCATCCTCGACGGCGTGGTGCGCACCATTCCGCAGGCCGAAGGGTTGCGCGACATGCTCGCGTCCGTCGATCGCGAGCTCGACGCCGTGCTGCTGTTCGATGTGGAGACCGAAGAACTCGTCCGCCGGCTGAGTGGGCGCACTACCTGCAATCAGTGCCAGCGTCCGTACTTTGGCCGAGAGCCGGGTGAGCCTTGCGAGTGCCCGGACGGCAAGAAGGGCGTGCTCATTCGCCGTCGCGATGATGAGCCGGATGCCGTGCGCAAGCGTCTCGATGTGTACGCGGCACAAACGCAGCCCGTCATTGAGTGGTACCGCAAACACGGGGCACGCGTGATCGCCATCAACGCCGTCGGTTCACTCGACGAAGTCGAGGCGCGCGCAATCGCGGGTCTCGGACCCGTCCGCTGAGTTGGGATCGGTCGCGTTGAACGCCGGGCTCCAGCTCAAGTCGCCGCGGGAGATCGAGACCATGGCGCGTGGCGGTGTGATTCTCGCCGCCACGCACGCCTACGCCAAGACGCTGGTGCAGCCCGGGCTCACCACCGGTGAGCTCGACCGTCGCGTTGAGCAGTTCATCCGCGACCACGCGGGCGCCGAGCCGGCGTTCAAGGGCCTGTATGGCTTCCCCGGCTCAGCGTGCATCTCCATCAACGAGGAGATCGTGCACGGTATCCCGGCCAATAAGCGCGTGCTCAACGACGGCGACATCGTGTCGGTGGACATTGGTGTGAAGTTTGAAGGCATGTTCACTGACGCCGCTGTGACGCATCCGGTGGGCACGATCGACGAACTCACGCAGCGCTTGCTGGATGTTACCGAGCGCTCGCTGGCCGCAGGAATTGCCGCGGCGGTTGCGGACAACCATGTGGGCGACATCGGAGCGGCCATTCAGGCCGTGGTGGAACCAGCCGGTTTTTCCATCGTGCGCGAACTGGTGGGACACGGCGTGGGGTTTGCGCCGCACGAAGAAATCCAGATCCCCAACTACGGCAAGCCCAAGCGCGGCAAGAAGCTCGTCGCCGGGCTCACCATCGCCATTGAGCCCATGGTGAACGTTGGCACCGCCAAGACGCGCACGCTGTCCGACAAGTGGACCGTGGTGACGCTCGACGGCAAGCGTTCGGCGCACTTCGAGCACACCATTGCCGTGACCGACGACGGACCGCGCATTCTCACCGCGCTACCCGCAGCCTGAAGCAGTAGCGACGCACTCGCGAGCCGCTATTCGGAGAGTAGCTGCTCCGCACGTCGTTCCGCGAGTCGCGCGCTCGCCGAAACTTCCTGGCCCAGCGCAAGTGATTCCGTGATCAGTGCCTCGGCGCGTGATCCCGAGCCCACGTCCGCGCCCTCGTCGCGCAACGCCTTCACATTGATGCGCACGTTCCAGAGCGCCCCGCGGCACGCCGCTTCGGCCAGCAGCGCCGCGACGGTCGCATCGCTCACCGCGTTCTGGTTGCCCTGTTTGGCCACCGTGGCTGCGAGCGCGGCCACGCGCACGGCGGCCCGCGCTGTCTCGAGTGGTGTGTCGGCAGCCCCGTAAAGCGCGTTGTGAATCGCGGTGGTTCGCTGCGCCGATGCTTCCGGCGTCTCGGACGATAGACGGTACGCGTCACGCACCCGTTCGTACGCCTCGGCATCGAGTACAGCGAGCGAACTGAGCGTGCGACGCAATGCCGCGGACTCCGCCGCGATCTCCTTCATGCTGTCATCAACCGCCGCGTACTTCTTGCGCCCGATGGTGAGACCGGCGACCATCTGCGCCAGCGCTGCCGCGAGTGCACCGGCGTGCGCGGCGACACTGCCGCCGCCGGGCGTAGGGGACGGTGAGGCCACGCGGCCCACGAACGCGTCAATACTTTCTCGACCCTGACCGGCCTCACGTACGCGCTGCTCGATGAGCATGGCCGGCGTGTACCCTGTCAGCTGGATGTGGCGAGCGCCGGCTTCCAGCAGGCAGCGCTCGGGTACGAGCCCCACCAGTTCACTCCACGTGGGTGCGATGCCGTGTGCCGCGGCCTCCATCCGGATCATCTCGTACACGCGATGCAGCGGGGTCTTCTCGGTGTCCACGAGATTCATGGATACCTGCGCCTGTCCGTCCACCTCCAGTCCCATGGCCTTCACATAGCGCAGGCCACCGCTTGAGCCGCGCACCGCCTTGGCCACGGCCTTGGCCACCGGCAGGTTGCTCCGCGGCCCCAGATAGACGTTGTAGGCCACGAGAAACGGTCGCGCGCCAATGGCGATGGCGCCCGCGGTGGCGTGCACGGCGGCCGCGCCAAAATCCGGGGTACGGGCCGGATCGGTGCCGATGCTGTCGCGAATGCCCTCAAACTCGCCGCGCCGCACGTCCGCCAGATTCTCGCGGGCCGGCCGTGCGGCGGCGCGCTCGTAGAGATAGACCGGGATGAACAGTTCGTTCGCCACTCGCTCGCCCAGCTCGCGCGCGAGCGCGACGCAGTCGTCCATCGTGGCGCCGTCCAGCGGGATGAACGGAACCACGTCGGTGGCGCCGAGTCTCGGGTGCTCGCCCCGGTGCTTGGTGAGGTCAATGCGGGCCGCTGCTTCCCTCACTCCAGCAAAGGCGGCCTCCACGGCCGAGTCGATCGGCGCCACGAAGGTGACGACGGTTCGATGGTGCGACGCGTCGCTGGACACGTCGAGCACGTGCACGCCACGCACCGCCGCGATCGCATCGGTGATGGCCTGAATGACCGTCGGGTCACGGCCTTCGGAAAAGTTGGGTACGCATTCAACCAGTGACATGGGCGGTGTCGGTGGTGGAGGGAGAAAACGGCGCGCCGTCGATGCGCAGCACCTCGAGAAGCCAGTCGTGCAGATGAGCGTTGCTCGCCACAATCGGGCCGTGCGCCACCGGCACGTCCGCGCCGAGAAAATCGGTCACGCGCCCGCCCGCCTCGCGCACGATGAGTATGCCGGCCGCCACATCCCACGGCGCGAGCTCGAGCTCCCAGAAGCCCATGAAGCGGCCGTTGGCCACATCACACAGGTCCAGCGCGGCGGCACCGGCTCGTCGCATGCCGGCCGTGGCAGCGGCAACTGCGGCAAACTGCTGCTGATAGCGTGGCAGGTGCGACACGTGTTTGAACGGAAATCCTGTGCCGATGAGCGCCCGCATCGGCTCTGTGATTGGCGAGACCCGCAGCGATTGCAGCGATCCGTCGGCGGCCACGCGATGGGCGCCGGCTCCCGCCGCGGCCACAAACGTTTCACCAGTGGCCGCGTTCACCACGGCGCCGGCAGCCAATTCCCCATCCACGAGTACACCCACACTCGTCGCGTACCACGGAAAACCGTGCAGGAAGTTGGTGGTCCCGTCCAGCGGATCGGCCACCACGGCCACACCCCGCGTGATGTCCGTGTCCGGAGTCATTTCCTCGGCCAGCAGCCAGGCGTTGGGCAACCGCTCGGCCACGACGTTCGCCAGCGCCGCCTCCGCTTCACGGTCCACGGTGCTCACAAAGTCCGCCGGGCTCTTCACCTCCCAGGTGAGGGCAGCTCGGTCGTTGGCACGGGCTTGGATCACGCGAGCGCCGGCGCGGGCCGCCTCGAGGGCGATGTCGCGGAGCGCGATGGGATCATGCTCGGACGCACGCAATGCGGGGTGGTTCGCTTGCACGGACACCGGCTCGCTCCTAGGCTTGTGACATGACACGCATCTTCAGTGGAATCCAGCCGTCCGGCGAACTCCACATCGGCAACTATCTCGGCGCCATCAAGAACTGGGTGGCGCTGCAGCACCAGCACCCCGGCTCGCTGTTCTGCGTGGTGGACTACCACGCCATCACGGGCAACTACGATCCCGCGCTCCTGCGCCAGCGCCGTTGGGACATGGCGCTCTCGCTGCTCGCTGCCGGGATCGATCCATCGCACGCGTCGCTGTTCGTGCAAAGTGACGTTCCGGAACATACCGAGTTGTCGTGGATCTTCACGACCAACGCGCCGCTCGGCGACCTGGAACGGCAGACGCAGTTCAAGGACAAGGCGGGTACGATGGAGAGCATTCCGGCGGGCTTGCTCATGTACCCGGTGCTGCAGGCGGCCGACATCCTGTTGTACCGCGCCGATCGGGTGCCGGTGGGCGAGGACCAGGTGCAGCACCTGGAGCTCTCCCGCGACATCGCGCGCCGGTGGAACGCGCGCTTTGGCGAGGGCTTCTTCCCCGAGCCGCAGGCACTGCTTACGCCCACTCGTCGAATCCTCGGGCTCGATGGCAGGGCCAAGATGTCGAAATCGCTTGGCAACACCATCGGACTGATGGAAACGGAGGACGAGATCTGGCAGAAGCTGCGGCCGGCCGTCACCGATCCGCAGCGGGTGCGCAAAAGCGATCCGGGCCGCCCGGAGGTGTGCAACGTGTTCTCGCTGCACAAGGCGTTCTCGCCGGACGACACGGTCGCGGAGGTGGACACCAACTGCCGCACGGCCGCATGGGGCTGCATTGACTGCAAGAAGGTGCTGCTCGGCCACATGATGACGGAGCTCACGCCCATCCGGACGCGCGCCCAGGCGCTGGCTGCAGAGCCCGACGCAGTGCTGGGAGCGCTGGCAAACGGAGCGCACACCGCGCGCAGCATTGCGCAGGAAACCATGCGCGAGGTGAAGGACCGCATGGGGTTGGGGCCGTTGACCGCGCCAGCGCCGACCGCCTGAGCCGGTGGTGACCCGGCGACTGGTGGTGGACCTGCAGAGCTCTGCCCCCACGATGGCGTTGCCGCCGTCGGGGGCCGAGCGGCTGCGCGCGGCGGCGCCCGCCGACTGGGAGGTTGTGGTGATCGGCTCCGCCACCGATTCCAGCGGTGACGGGACCGACACGGTAAGCGAGGAGACCCTGCAGGCCGTGGCCACAGCCGAGGCGTACTTCGGCTACGGGTTGCCTGCCGAGCTGGTGGCGGTGGCGCCGGCGCTCCGTTGGGCGCACAGCGCGTCCGCAGGAGTGGGCAAGTCGATTACGCCCGAACTGCTGTCCGCCGGTTTGGTGTTCACCAACAGCGCGGGCGTGTACGCCGAGGCGATGGCAGACAGCGTGATGGCGGGCATCCTGCACTTCACGCGCGGGCTCGACCTCGCGGTGCGGCTGCAAGCGGCGGGCGCGTGGGGCAAGACCCACTTTCACGATGCCGCGACCCCGATGCGAGAGGTGGCTGACCAGCGCGTGCTCGTGATCGGGGCCGGCGGCATCGGCTCAGCGGTGGCGCGACGGCTGCAGGCGCTGGGTGCGGTGTGTGTCGGCGTGCGTCGTCGTCCCGCGCTTGGTGTCCCACCGGGATTCCACCGCGTGGTGGGGCCAGACGCAGTGGACACAGAACTGCAGCAGGCCGATGTCGTGGTGCTCGCGGCGCCGCTGACCGAGTCGTCGCGCGGGCTGCTCGACGCGCGCCGACTGGCGTTGCTCCCGGCCGGTGCAATCGTCGTAAACGTGGCACGTGGAGCCCTGCTCGACGAGGATGCGCTTGTGGCGATGCTGGACGCCGGTCGTCTACGGGGCGCGTATCTCGACGTATTTCACAGGGAGCCGCTGTCGGTGACGAGCCCGCTGTGGACCCAGCCGCGTGTGTTGGTCACGCCACATGTGTCGGGGGTGTCGCCGGCGCAGCATTGGGGGCGGGCGTTGGCCCTGTTCGAAGACAACTGGCAGCGGTACGCAGCGGGCGATCCGATGCGCAACGTTGTGGATCCGGCAGCCGGCTATTGATGCGATCGTGACGTTCGCACCAGCGGCCCCTGTACACTGCACCGGCGGGACGTGAACGTGGCGATCGAGCGAATCATCAAGGCGGCCGTGGACCGCGGCGCATCCGACATCCATATCAAGGCCGCAGATTGCGTACGGGCGCGAATCGACGGTCGGCTCGTCGCACTCACCAAACAGGCGCTCTCCGCTGAGCAGACGCGCGCGATTGCCTTGCGGCTGGTGGAGTCGGAGACCGACCGGGAACGCATTGACACTCTGCGCGATCACGACTGCTCGTGGGCACAGCCTGGCGTGGGCCGGTTCCGCGTGAACATCATGCGGCAGCGTGGGTCTCATTCGATCGTGATGCGGGTGATCCCGGAGAACGTGCCCACCATTGAATCGCTCAGGTTGCCGCCGGTGATCGAGCGCATTTCGCACGCTGAGCGCGGCATGGTGCTGGTGACCGGTGTCACGGGCTCGGGCAAGAGCTCCACCATGGCCGCAGTGGTGAACGCGATCAACGACGTGTACGAAAAGCACATCGTCACGCTCGAGAACCCGATTGAGTTCCTGCACGGTGACATCAAGAGCTCGATCACGCAGCGTGAAGTGGGCATCGACACCGATGACTTCCGCATGGGACTGCGCGCGGCGCTGCGCCAGGATCCGGATGTGATCCTCATTGGCGAGATGCGCGACCGTGAGACCATTGACACCGCCATGAAGGCGGCGGAGACGGGTCACCTGCTCATCTCCACGTTGCATACGCCCGACGCACAGAGCACGATCATGCGCGTGGTGGCCATGTTCCCGCCAGAAGAGCAGACGGTGGTGCGCATTCGCCTGGCCGAGTCGCTGCATGCGGTCGTGTCGCAGCGCCTGTTGCCGAAGCCCAATGGACAGGGGCGAGTGGTGGCGTGTGAGGTCATGATCGTCACCCCCACGATCCGCGATCTCATCATCGAGAACCGGATCAGCGAGATTCGAGACTACATCGCGGACGGCCACGTGCAGTACGGCATGCAGACGTTCGACCAGCATCTCACACAGCTGGTGAACGACGGCGAGATCGACTTCGAGGTCGCGCTTGGTGCAGCCACGCGTCCCGCCGACTTCGAACTCAACTTCCGCACGCTCAGCCGCGGACAGCGGGCGCCCACGCCACTGGCGACGCCGGCCATCAAGGAAGCGGCGGCGCATGCCACTGCGCGGGCGGGTGGGCACGCGCTGGGCACCGGACCCACTCTGCCACCACTGGCCACTTCGCCGCACGGTGTGCAGGCCGTGACGAGTCCCTCGCCGATTGGTGGCGATACCGTGTTTGGTTCGGGGTTCGAGAGCCTGTTCGGCAGCTGACGTGCAGGCGGTGTCGACGATCAGGTCACCGGTTGGTCCCGCGCTGGCAGGTCGGCAATCCGTTGCTCCAGAAAACGCTGTTCGGACGGTTGTTCGGTGAGCGAGAGGGCCAGCCTGTACGCGGCTCGCGCATTCGCGTAGTGTCCCAGTCGCCGCAGCAGGTCCGCTCGAGCGGCGTGCGCCAGGTGATAGGACGTGAGCACGCCCGCCTCCAACAGTGCATCGATTGCACGAAGCCCAACGTCCGGCGTGTCGCGCATGGCGAGTGCGACGGCACGATTGAGGCGGACGACCGGGCTGTCGTCCAGCCGACACAGGACGTCGTACAGTCCGACGATCTCTTGCCAGTCGGTATCTGACGGCTGCGTTGCCTCTGCGTGCACAGCGGAGATTGCCGCCTGCACCGCGTAGCGCCCCACTCGTCCAGTGCTGAGCGCGCGGCGCACCAAGGCAATGCCCTCGGAAATCAACGCCCGGTCCCACCGCGCGCGATCCTGCTCCTCGAGCAGAATCAAGTCGCCGTCGGGCGTGACGCGTGTGCTGCGACGCGACTCGTGCAGCAGCACGAGTGCGAGCAGCCCGTCCACTTCCGGCTCCGCGATGAGATCGCGGAGCAGACGACAGAGTCGGATTGCCTCCACGCAGAGGTCAGCGCGCGTGAGGCTGTGTCCGGTTCTGGCCAGGTATCCTTCGTTGAACACGAGATACACCACGTGGAGCACCGCGTCCAGGCGCGCCGGCACGTCTGCGAGCGAGGGAATCTGATAGGGGATGCGCGCGGTGCGGATCTTGGACTTGGCGCGCACAATGCGCTGGGCAATGGTCTGCGGTGCCACGAGGAATGCGCGTGCAATGTCCTCGGTGGTGAGTCGGCACACCTCGCGCAGCGTCAGCGCGACCTGCGCGGATTCCGCGAGCGCCGGGTGGCAACAGGTGAAGATGAGGCGCAGTTGATCGTCGACCAGTTCCTGCACGATGTTGGAGTCGTCGTTGGGGATGTCCGCATCGATCACGGCATCGTGCACGTCGGGCGACTGGTCCGGTGTTTCGCCATGGGTTGGGTACAGTGATTCGCGAACGCGGTGCGCGGATGCGTCGAAGCGCTGCGTGCGTCGCGCTTGATCGATGTGCGCGAACCGCGCGGCTGAGACCAGCCAGGCGCGTGGATTGTCGGGGATGCCCGTTGCGGGCCACCGATCGATCGCACGGCTGAACGCCACGTGCATCGCCTCCTCGGCGGCATCGAAGTCGCCGAGGAGGCGGATGAGCGTGGCCAGGACACGGCGCGCCTCGTCGCGATAGATCGCGTCGATCTGCGCGCGGAGCGGCCGCTCGCTACCGCTCGTCAATAGCGCGCGCCGTGCGCGAGCCGTTTGGTCACGGCGTGTCGAATGACATGATGGGACGGACCTCCACGCAGCCCATCGCTGCGGAAGGAATGCGCGCCGCGATCTGGATGGCGTCGTTGAGATCGACAGCCTCGACGAGATAGTAGCCGCCGAGCTGCTCCTTGGTTTCCGCGAACGGTCCGTCGGTGGTGATGGTCTTGCCATCGCGGACGCGCACGGTGGTGGCGGTGTGCACCGGCTCAAGCGCTTCGCCGGAGATCATTTTCCCGGACGTGACCAGATCCTCGCTGAACTTGTGGTAGCCAGCCATGACCGCGTCAACCTCTGCCTTGGGCAGTCGGTCCCAGTTTTGCTCGTTGTCGTAAATCAGGCACAGGTACTTCATGGCGATCCTCCGGGGTGTGAAGTAGAAACAGCGGTGTGCCCTGTGGTCGAACGGAATCGGGGAATTCGACATCCGCTCACCAATTCCCTCGGCTACGCCTCCTTGATTGCGGCTGATGGTCTGGCTCAGTCCTCCCGAGCGGCCAGCGCGCGGATCGGGCCATGCCCCGGGTACACGGTGGTGGCACCCATTGCCCGGAGCCGTTGCCAGCTGGCCAGCGACGCCGGCTCGTCGAATGCCATGGGCTCGTAGGTCAGATCGCCGGTGAAGGCCGAGCCGTCGTCGAGCAGGAGGGACACGCAGTGCTCAGAGTGCCCCGGCGTGTGCACCAGTTCGCCTGCGAGCCCCATGTCTGCCAGTAGCGCGCGGCTTTCGTGGCACGAAATCACCACGTTGCCGGCCGGCGTGATGTCCACGTAGTCATCGCCGGGCTTCATCCACTGCTTCATGCTCGGAATCGCGCGTACCTGCACGTCCAGCACGAGCAGCGGCACACCGGCCCGCTTGATTTCCTCGCCCAGGCCGGCGTGGTCCATGTGGTAGTGCGTGGCCACTGCGTAGCTCAGCTCGGAGAGCGGAATGTCCATGCGCGCGAGGTTGGCACAGAGCGTCCCCATGGTCCCCGGCCAGCCAATGTCCACGAGCAGGCGCGACGAACCCGCGCTCACCACCCAGTAGTTGGTGGAGCGATAGCCCACGTTCACTATCGTGTGCGGCGAAGAGCGCATGACCAACATTCTGCGCTCTCCGCCGCCAAGCCGCTACCCGATGCGCGTCAGTACAGCAATCGGTACACCAGGCTCAGATTGCGTCCCGGATTGGACGCGAAGCTCTTGATGCGGCTGGTCGCGTCGCGATACTGCTCGTCGAGCGCATTGTCCACGCGCAGCGTGATGGAGTGCACCTCGCTCCCGCCGGTGGTGAACAACCACGAAGCACTCAGGTCGAGCAAGGTGTAGGGGTCGGTGGGTACGTCAAGCGCGTCACCGCTCACGCGTGTCTGGCTGAACACGCGACGCACGTCTCCGCCAGCCGAAATGCGACCGTTGTCGTATCGCAGCGACGCCCCGAGACGACCGGCCGGCATGAACGGCAGAAACTCGTCGCTGTTCCGGATCTGTGCGCGCGTGAGATCGCCCATGAGACCGCCCACGACGTTTGGCACCAGCGTGGTCTCCACCTGCCCCTCGGCGCCGTACAGCACGGCGTCCCGCTGGATGAAATTCACGAGTGGCACCTCGTTACCGTCCTGAGATTGCGTGCCGACCGCGGTGGGGACGATGTACCGATTGATGAGGTTGTAGTACGTGTTGAACTGCGCGAACGTGCTGCCCGACTGCGCACGAAGTCCGGCCTCGAATCCCGTGCTCGCTTCCGGCTTGAGGTTCGGATTGCCCACGTCGAACGTGCCGGCTGCGACGTGCAGACCATTCGCGAACAGCTCCTCCACCGATGGGGCACGAAATCCGCGCGAGGCGTTGGCCGTGAGCGACAGATCCTCGCGCACCGGCACACTCAAGCCGATTGACGCGGCGAGGTTGCCGAACGTGCGCGACTGCGGGGTGCCGAATTGCTCGGTGGCATCACCGGGTGACGTGGACAGCGTGAAGCGGTCGTAGCGCGCTCCCAGCTGGAGGCGCGGCACACGTTCCTCCACTGCACCGCGCGTGAGTGGCAGCTCCTGAAACACGAATGCGGCCAGATTGTTGTTGTCGGCGCCCGGTGTGAAGGCTTCCTCGCCGGTGGGCTGATACTGCCGGAACAGACCCTGCAGGCCCACCGCACCCGTGGTGCGACCAATGTGCGTGCGACCGAGCACGTTGAGCGTCTGCGTGTTCAGCTTGAAGCGCGTACCGATGGCGCCGTCTTCCTCGATCTCGCTGTGGTTGTAGAACTGCGTGGAGCCGTCAACGCGCACTGTGCCGAGCTGCTCGAAACCGGTGTGCAACTGCGACTGGAGGGTCACGGAACGACGGACGCCCTCGAGACGCACGGCTTCGTCTCCGGCCGGAAACGGCAGGCCATACTGGAAATCCATTTCGCGGTAGACGAGTCCGGTGGACGCGTGCTCACCCACGAAGCCCCCGCCGAGCGAGAACTGCTGGGTGCGGCCGTCGGTGTTGGGCTGGGTGTCGCCACCTCCCATCCGCATGGCATCGAACGAGCGCGCGCCACCGCGCGCTGTGAGTGCGAACGGGGATGAGAGAGGTATTGTGAGGCCCACTGAACCCACGCCGCCGGCGGCGGCCGACTCACCCTGGCCGAGCACGTAGCCATTGGTGTGCTCGGGAATGCTGGTGGGAATATCGGTGCTGATCACGTTCACCACACCACCGAGCGCGTTGTTGCCGTAGAGCAATGATGCGGGTCCGCGGATCACCTCAATACGCTCAGCGGTACTCGGGTCCACCGCGTTCAGGTGGTCGGCGGCGGCGGACGACAGGTCGCCGGCGCGGTCGCCGTCTTGGAGCACGAGCACTCGCTCGCCCGACAGTCCGCGAATCACGGGCGTGCTGGCAATCGGCCCGTTGAAGCGCGCGGACATGCCGGGCTCCTTGGCGAGCGTCTGGCCAAGGGACGTGCTCAGTGCGCGCTGCAGCTCCTTGCCGGCCAGCTGCGACGAGGCCTGCGTGACGTTGAGCGCGTCAGTGCCGGTGGGTGTGGCGGTGATGTTCACGCTGGACAGACGCACGTTGGCCACCTGCATGGTGACCGAGAGCGTGAGGTCAGGACCGTCCTCCACCACGGTGACGACCTCGTGCGCGCTCACGTAGCCAATGCGCAGGAACTCCAGATGGTGGGTGCCGTTGGGAAGGCCGCGAATGGCGAAGCGGCCGTCGTCTCCGGTGCGGGCGGTGCGGTTCGTGCCGCTCACGATCACGTCCACGTTGCCCAGCGGCAATCCGGCGCTGTCCTGGACGCTGCCGGTGACGACGCCGGCTGGGATTCGTGCGGGCGATCGCGAGCCTGCGGTCGTGATCGATGGCGAAACACCACGCAGCGCTGTCGGCAGCGCGGTGTTCGGTCTGGCGACTGGTGCTTTGCTGAAGGGCGCCGACTGCGCGGCCAGCGTTCCGAACAGGAGCACGCTCCCTACGGCGAGCGGAAGAACTCGAATCATGGAAACTCCGGAAATGTGAGCGCACACTCCGTCGGGAGACGGTGCGGCGATGGCAAGGGCAAGGCAGAGCTGACCGGAGGGCGGCGGGCGCGCGGGGCGTCGGCCTGGCTCAGGTCAGAGCGATGTCAGCCGATTTCCGGGGGTGCGCGCGCGGCGAGCGCCGAACGCCAGCGCGAGGTGGGAAGCGTTCGCTGCGAGTCCGCGCCGAGAACGGCGGTGGGCTCGCAGCTGGCAAGCGACGGGGCGTGCTCTGGTGTGCCGCTGCTGCTCGTGGCCACTTCGCACAGGATGCAATCGTGTGCGTGGACCGGGACGCAGCCGTCGCTTCCCTCCGACTCGATGTGCGCGTACGCCTCTCGTCCATCCAGGCGCCACGCGTCGGCCACCGCCGCGATGGCCGGAGCCAGCACGTGGAGGCACGCGATCACGCACAGCAGGCGCGACAGGCGGGGGAAGCGGAGGTGGTGGCGCATGAATCCTCAATTTACACAATCTCGCGTCCGGTGGGTCCGGACATGTGGCGAGGATAAGGCTAAATTGCGGCATGCCTACTCCAACCCTTGGCGGCCTGCTGGCCCCGGCCGTGACTCCGTTCGACTCCGCCACCGGTGATCTCGCCCGGGCGCCCTTCGTCCGCAACCTGCAGGCGCATCTCGCGGCGGGGCTGGACGGGATACTCGTGGCCGGCTCCAGTGGTGAAGCCTCGCTGCTCGATGATGCCGAGCGACTGCAGCTCACCGAATGGGCACGGGAGACGGTGCCGTCGCACCAGATGGTGATGGTGGGGACCGGCAGCGAAAGTACGCGGCTCACCATTTCGCGGTGCCGCGATGCCAAGGCCGCCGGCGCCGACACGGTGCTGGTGATTGCGCCGCACTATTTCCTCAAGCGCATGAGCGAGGCGGCGCTGCTGGCGCACTATCAGGCCGTGGCCGATGCGAGCCCGCTGCCGGTGCTGCTGTACAACATGCCGGCCTACGCGCACCTGGTGCTCTCGCCCGCGTTGGTGCATACCATGGCGCAACACGACAACGTGATCGGCATGAAGGACTCCGCGGGCAACCTGCCGGTGCTGGAGCAGTATCTCGAGGCGCAAAGTGACACGTTCACGGTGCTCACCGGTAACGGTGGTAACGCGGACGGGGCCATTGCGCGCGGGGCGAAGGGTGCGATCTTGGCGATTGCGCTCTATGCCGGTGCGGCGACGCGGGCGATGGTGACTGCGGCGCTGGCCGGCAAGCATGAGGACGCGGCGCAGCAGCAGGCCGTGCTCCTGCCGCTCGCGCGCGACATTGCGGCGGCGTACGGTCCGGCGGGGCTCAAGGCGGCGATGGATCTGGTGGGATTGGACGGCGGGGCGCCGCGGTCGCCGCTGCTGGCGTGCAGTGCGGAGGAGCGAGAGGCGGTGCGCGGGGTGCTGGTGGGGGCGGGGGTGCTGGTGGGCTGACCTGGCGTCTCGGCGTGGTCTTTCGGTGCGCAGGTGGACGCGTTTGCCGGCGGCGGGCGGCGTGCTCTCTGCCGATTTACGACGCGCTGTTCGCCGAACGGCCGTGAGCCGGACGGCGGGACGGCGGGGCAGCGGAGCTCGCCTTCGCCCATCACCCCATTTCCCGGACGCACCGAGACGGAGGCCGGCTAGGTGCGCAGGTTCATCGCGAATCGCGGGTTGTTGCGCCGCGGTTAGAGTTTGTGGCGTTTGCCCGCCCGCGCCGCGAAGGATGTGGTCGCGCCTGCCGGATTCGTGACGGCGACTTCGCGTCGAGCATTGGAGCACGCGCGCGACGCGCGGCATCCAACCGGCATGCCCACACACGCCGCGGACCGGTCGACAATGCGGATTCCAGCGCCACGCTTCGCACCGCAGGCGTACTGCATGATTGGGCGCGCACTGATACGGACGGTCGTTACACGCTGCAGACCGTGCGGCCGGCGCCGTACCCGGGCCGACGCGATCCGGCGCACATTCACGTGGAGGTGATGCCGCCCGGCGGGCCGGCCTGCTATGTGGACGTGATCGAGTTCGACGATGACCCACTGCTCACTGCCCAACAACGGCGATCGCGTGACGGATTTGGCGGCTCGGGCATTGTGCATCCTACGCG
>JBBSPE010000052.1:0-25240 GCA_038259155.1 Gemmatimonadales bacterium | reverse complement strand
GGTACCACACCGGCGAGTCGCTGCCGTTGCTCCCGATACCCTTGCCGATGGCACTCTCGTTGGGCCACAGGCGATCAGCCAGCGCACGCGTCACCACCACGGCCTGCGAACGTGACGTCACGTCGCGCCATTCGGGCACGCGTCCTTCTACGTCCATACCGAGCGCTTCGAAATAGCCGGGCAGCGCGGTGGGTGTGAACACGCAGGGCGTCTGTTCGTCCGTCCCGTACGGACGATTTTCGCGAAACACCACGGAACAGCCGGTGCCAAACGCTTCAAACGGCACCGGTCCGCCACCCACGACGGTCAAGCCTGGAATCGCGGCCAATGATTGCTGCAGCGTCTCATGGAACGTCGCTGCCTTCTCGCGCGTGTCGTACGTGAGAAACGGCAACGACAGATCGAACGCGAGCACGCCCGTGGCATTGAAGCCGGGCTCCACCTGCCGCAGCTGGTTGAAGCTTCGCAACAACAGTCCCGCGCCCGCCAGCAGCACGAGCGTAAGCGCGAGCTGTCCCACCACCAGCGCATGTCGCACCGCTCGCTGGCGCGGTGACGCTGAGAGCCCGCGTCCGCCATCACGCAGCGTGCCCATGTCCACGCCGCGGCGCAGCAGGGGGACCACGCCCAGCACCAATGCGAGCACGAGTGCGATCACGAGCGCCACCATCACGGACCGTCCGCTCAGGCTCACCTCGGCCAATCGCGGAATGTTGGTGGGTGCAATCGCGAGCAGCGCACGCAACCCACCGGCCGCGAGTGCAACGCCGGCAACGGCCGCCGCCATGCACAACAGCAGCGTTTCGGCCAGATAGTGTGCTGCCATGTGTGCCCGTCCCGCACCGAGCGCCGTGCGAATGGCTGACTCGCGTCGACGCAATTCAAAGCGCAACAGAAACAGGTTGCCAACGTTGGCGGCGGCAATGAGCAGCACGAGCATCACGGCGCCGAACAACATCCACATCGTGCGAGGCACGGTGGGTCCCAACACCGCATCGCGAAGCGCCGACACGCCCACGCGGAAGTTGTACTGCTCCAGGAAACCCAGTGAGTACACGTTGGGCAGCTCGTCGGTGATGCGCCGGAACAGCTGCGTGAACTCCTGCTGCGCGTCGTCGAGCGTGACGCCGTCCTTCAGGCGCCCGACACCAACGTATGGGTGATTGTTGTAGAACGGACCGGCTGGATCGAGCTGCAGCGGCGTCCACACGTCCACGGCAAAGCCGGTGAGATTGGCCGACGACGCAAACGGCCCGGGCATGGGCAACGTGAGTCCAGCGTCGGCTACACCCACGATCTGGAACGAGCCAACACTCGTTTCCAGATTCTGCCCAACGATTGCTGGATCACCACCGAAGCTTCGCTCAAACAGTTCGTGGCTGATCACCGCCACCTGCGGTCCGCCGGGCACGTCGTCGTCGGGGAGCAACAGGCGACCAACCTCCGGTACGGCACGCAGCGTTGTGAACAGCGACGCCGTCACGCGCGCCACCTGCACAGCCTCGGCGTTGTCATTGTTGGTGACCGTGAATCCCGACGAGGCATACACACCGATGTCGGACAGCGTTTGCGTGTACTCCCGGAACTTGAAGTAGCTGCCGGGCGAGAGCCCCCACACGCGCTCCCCGCTGCCCGGCACAGTGGCCGGGTGCATCACCGACACGAGCTCGGACGCGCCCGCGTATGGCAGCGCGCGCAGCACCACCGCGTCAAGCACCGTGAAGATCGCCGTGGTGGCGCCGAGTCCGAGGGCGAGCGTGGCGAACACAATGAGGGTGAACGCCCGATCGCGCAGCAGCACGCGTGGTGCCCGTCGCAGCTCGCGGCCCAGCGTGCGCCAGATGTCGCGGCGGCGCTCCTGCTGCAGCGTGCCGCGATCAATCTCGCGCGTGGACTGCAGGTGCGCCTGATAGTCGCCAAAACGTCGCGTCACCTCGGCCTCGGCCTGCTCGCGCGTCATCCCCTGCGCCACGAACTGTTCAATGCGCTCGTCCATATGGAACCGGAACTCGGCGCTCACGTCCTGCTCCAGCCGGTTTTGTGCGCGCGGCAGTCCAAAGGCGCGACGCGGCTGATTTGGTCCCTTGGAAGACGCGCTCACAGCGCCCCCTCAGCCGACAGAATCATGCCCATCGCGGCCGTGTACCGCGTCCAGCGGGATACTTCGGCGGTGAGCTGACGTCGTCCGGCGGCGGTGAGCTGGTAGTACTTGGCCCGCCGGTTGTTCTCCGTGGTGCCCCACTCCGCGCGCAGCCAGCCGCGCTTCTCGAGGCGGTGGAGCGCCGGGTACAGGGCGCCCTCCTCCACCTGCAACTGCCCCCGCGTGTTGTGCTCGATCCAGCGGTAGACGCCCAGCCCGTGCATGGGGCCCCAGCTGAGCGTCTTGAGGAGGATCAGGTCGAAGGTGCCGCGAACGAGCTCGAGATCAGTGCCGGTCATGGGAGTCTCCCTAAGGTTCTTAGGTGAGACGTTGGTTTTGGCCGAAGGGTTTCAACCGGGCGGGCGATGGGTGCTCAGCCCTTCTTCGCTTCCTTGGCCCAGGAGTCGCGCAGGCTCACAATGCGGTTGAACACCAGCCGGTCCGGCGTGCTGTCCTCGGGCTCGCTCATGAAGTAGCCCGTGCGCTCGAACTGGTAGCGCGTGCCAATGGGGTCGGCCGCCACGGTGCTCTCCACCTTGGCGTGTGGAATCACCACCAGCGAGTCGGGGTTGAGCGTGGACAGGAAGTCCTCGCCCTCGGGCACGTCATCCGGGTCGGGCTGCGAAAACAGCCGGTCATACAACCGCACTTCGCAGTTCAGTGCGTGCGCCGCGGACACCCAATGAATGGTGCCCGGCACCTTGCGACCGTCCGGTGCGTTGCCGCTCTTGGTTTCCGGGTCGTAGGTGCAGTGCAGCTCCACCACGTTGCCCGCGGCGTCCTTGATGACCGCATGACAGGTGATGAGGTAGCCATGGCGAAGTCGCACCTCACGACCGGGCGCCAGCCGATAGAACTTGCGCGGCGGATCTTCCATGAAGTCGTCGCGGTCCACCCACAACTCGCGTGAAAACGGCAGCGCGCGCGTGCCGGTCTTGGGCACGTCGTGCGGGTAGTTCTGCGCCTCGAGCATCTCCTCCTGCCCCTCGGGGTAGTTGGTGAGCACCACCTTGAGCGGGTTGAGCACGCAGAGCACGCGCGGTACTTCCATGTTGAGGTCGTTGCGCAAGGCGTGCTCGAACGATGCAATCTCCACCCGCGCATCCTTGCGGGCCACGCCAATGGTGTCGGCAAACGTGCGAATGGCCTCGGGACGCACGCCGCGTCGGCGCAGGCCGGCGATCGTGGGCATGCGTGGATCATCCCACCCCGACACGTGTCCCTCGTTCACCAGGCGCAGCAGCTTGCGCTTGCTGAGCACCGTGTAGTCGAGCTCCAGACGCGCGAACTCCACCTGCCGCGGTGGGTTCTCGAAGCCGGCGGCATTCACCAGCCATTCGTAGATGTCGCGATTGTCCTTGAACTCGAGCGTGCACAGCGAGCGCGTAATGCCCTCGATGGCATCGCTGAGACCGTGCGCAAAGTCATAGAGCGGGTAGATCTTCCACTCCGTGCCGCGCCGATAGTGATGCGCGTCGCGACGAATGCGCAGCAGCAGCGGATCGCGCATGATCATGTTGGGGTGCGCGAGATCGATCTTCGCGCGCAGCACATGTGCACCGTCGGCAAACTCACCGGCCTTCATGCGGCGCAGTAAGTCCAGATTCTCCGCTGGCGTGCGATCCCGGAACGGGCCCGGCACGCCGGCCGACGTGACGGTGCCGCGGTTGGTGCGGATCTCCTCCTCCGTCTGCGAGTCCACATAGGCACGCCCCTGCTCCACCAACCGCTCGGCGATCTCGTACAGCTGTTCGAAATAGTCCGACGCGTAGTGCTCGTTGTCCCACGTGAACCCCAACCATTCCACGTCCCGCTTGATGGCGGCGACGTACTTCATGTCCTCGGTGAACGGATTCGTGTCGTCAAAACGGAGGTTGCAGGTGCCGCCGAACTCGCGGGCGATGCCGAAGTTGAGGCAGATGGACTTGGCGTGGCCCATGTGCAGGAAGCCGTTGGGCTCCGGCGGGAAGCGCGTGGCCGTTGGTCGACCGAAGCGGCCGGTGGCGACGTCGTCGGCCACCAGGTCGCGAATGAAGTTGTTGCGGCCCGCTGGGTCGCTGGCGTTGATATCGGACACGTGTGCTCGGATGGTGGGAGTCAGCCTGCAATCTAACGCCGGCGAACGGTGTCGGCCTTGCGATGTCCACGCTCCGGCCCTCACTATTGGCGCGCACCTTTCAGCCGAGTGAGTGATGGCATTTGACGAGGGACTGGCCCAACGGGTGCGTGAGGCGCTCGCAGAGACGCCGCACGTGACCGAGAAGCGCATGTTCGGCGGCCTTGCGTTTCTCTACGAGGGGAAGATGTTCGTCGGCATCCGGGATGACTCGCTTATGGCCCGGGTGGGCAAGGAGGCCTACGACGAGGCCCTTGCACAGCCGCACGCACGCGAAATGGACTTCACCGGCCGATCACTGCGTGGATACGTGTACGTAAGCGCGCCCGGTCTTGCCCGCGATGCGGATCTGGCCCGGTGGGTGGAATCCTGCCGGATGTTCGTGGCCACCCTGCCGGCGAAATGACGCCTGCCAACCCCACCAACTGTCAGCACACGGTCCAATGTCAGAAATGAACGAGTGTTTGTCCAAGGGCATCAATCGCCGATCCTTTGTGACACGTGCGGTGGTAGCCGGCGTGGCGCTGGCCGCGCCCACAGCCTGCACCACGGAGTCGCGGGCGCCCGCCGGAGCAGCTTCGGCCGGTGGCGTGGACGCGACGCCAGCCCCGGGCATCGCACCCGGCGTCCCCGCGCCGGACGACTTGTTCGAACTCACCGTGGCCGACGCGCAGTCGCGCATGCAGGCGGGAACGCTGTCCTCGCGACAGCTCACCGAACGCTACCTCGCGCGCATGGACGCGATGGACAAGCAGGGACCGGTCGTGAACGCAGTCATCGAGCGCAATCCGGACGCGCTCGCCATTGCCGAGGCGCTGGATGCCGAGCGCGCGGCGGGGACCGTGCGTGGTCCGTTGCATGGCATCCCCGTGCTGATCAAGGACAACATCGACACCGCCGACAAGATGCGCACGTCGGCGGGGTCGCTGGCGCTCGCCAACAGCACGCCGGCGCAGGATGCGTTCATTGTGGAGCGGCTGCGTGCGGCCGGCGCGGTGCTGCTGGGCAAGACCAATCTCAGTGAGTGGGCCAACTTCCGGTCCACGCGTTCGAGCAGCGGTTGGAGTGGACGCGGCGGGCAGACGCGCAATCCGTACGTGCTCGACCGCAATCCATGCGGCTCGAGCTCCGGAACGGGGGCCGCCATCGCGAGTGACTTTGCCACGGTGGGCATTGGCACGGAGACGGACGGTTCGGTGATCTGTCCATCGTCCATCAACGGGCTCGTGGGCATGAAGCCCACCATCGGTCTCTGGAGCCGCTCGGGGATCATTCCGATTTCGGCGTCGCAGGACACGGCGGGACCCATGACACGCACGGTGGCCGACGCGGCGGCGTTGCTGTCGGCTTTGGTGGGCAGCGATCCGCGCGATCCTGTCACCGCGCAACGTCCAGCAGACGCGTCCACTGACTACACCGCGGCGCTGACCGCCGACGGTCTGCAGGACAAGCGCATTGGCGTGGCGCGCAATCTCGCCGGCTTCAACCCGGACGTGGACGCGGCGCTTGATGCCGCAGTTGCCGCTATCGTTGCCGCAGGGGCCACAGTGGTGGACCCGGCCCCAATTGCTGGTGCGGGCGGCTTTGACGCGGAAGAGCTCGATGTGCTCTTGTACGAGTTCAAGGACGGGCTCAACACATACTTCGCGTCGCTGGGCGACAGCGCGCCGGTGAAGACGCTCACTGAGCTCATCGCGTACAACGAGCGCGAGGCCGAGCGCGAGATGCCGTGGTTCGGTCAGGAAATCCTGAAAATGGCGGACGCCAAGGGTTCCCTCACGGATAGCGCCTACATCTCAGCGCGCGCCAAGTGCGTGCGCATGGCGCGCACCGAAGGCATTGATGCCACGCTCGCGGAGCACCGGCTCGACGCCATTGTGTATCCGTCGAATGCGCCGGCCTGGACGACCGACCACCTGAACGGTGATCACTTCACGGGTGGCAACACGACGTTTGCTGCGGTCGCGGGCTATCCTACCATCACGGTGCCCATGGGGAACGTACACGGCCTGCCCGTGGGGCTCACATTCACGGGCGCTGCGTGGAGCGAGGCGCTGCTGCTGACTTGCGCGTACGCCTATGAGCAGGCCACGAAAGCCCGCGAGGCGCCGCAGTACCGCGTCACGCTCTGAACCCACACCGGAGACACCATCGTGAGCCAGAAAGAACACAACCTGCGCGTGGACTACATCGAGTTTCCCGCCACCGACATTGAAGCCACCAAGGCATTCTACACCGGCGTGTTCGGTTGGGAGTTCACCGACTACGGGCCGTCGTATACGAGCTTCGTGGACGGACGCATGAACGGTGGATTTGACACCTCGACCGCGGTGCAACCCAACGGCGTGCTGATTGTGATGTACGCGTCCGACCTCGAGGCAACAGAAGCCTCGGTGCGCAAGCACGGCGGCAAGATCACCAAGGAGATCTTCACGTTTCCCGGTGGGCGTCGCTTTCAGTTTGCCGACCCCAACGGGAATGAGCTGGCGGTGTGGTCGGAGTAGCGCGCAGGCCTGAACCCGTGTCCGCGGTGCGCGCCCTCAATCGGCGCGCACAGCCTCCAACGGATCAACCCGCGCCGCGCGGCGAGCCGGCAACCAGCACGCCACGAGCGCGACGGTGCCGAGCAGCAGCGATACGCCCAGAAAGCTGATCGGGTCCCACGACTGTACGCCGAACAGCAGCGAGCGCATGGTGCGCGACAGCGCGAACGCGCCGAACAGCCCGAGCGCGACGCCGACGAGCGCGAGTCGCGCGCCCTCGGACAGCACAAGCCGCCGCACATGCGCGAGGTCGGCACCAAGCGCCACACGAATACCGATCTCGCGCGTGCGCTTGGCCACCGTGTAGCTCAGGACGCCGTGCACGCCCACCGCGGCCAATACCAGCGCGGACAGCGCAAACAGCGCCAGCACCAACATGGTGAACCGACGTTCGGCCAACGTGCCGCTGATGGTCTGCTCGAGTGGCTCGAGTCCGAACAGCGCCAACTCCGGATCGATCTCGCGCATGACCTGCCGCACCAAGGGCGCGGCCGCCATGGCGTCGCCGTTCATGCGCACAAGCACCGCGCTGGGCGACGGAAACTGCGGAAACGGCATGTACACGGCCGGTGGCGCATCGGATGAGAGCCCCTTGAACCGCTCGTTGCCGATCACGCCCACCACCGTCCGATTGAAACCCCACAGGTTGATCTGCGCACCGAGGGGATCACGGCCGTCAAAGAATCGTGCAGCAGCGGACTCGTTGACGAGCACCACGGGTGGCGCATCGGTGGCGTCCGTGTCCAGAAAGCCACGGCCTGCGCGCAGCGGCACACGCAGCGTCTCGAGATAGCTGCTGCTCACCGTACGCACCGAGGGCTCGGGCCAACTGCCGGCTTCTTCCTCACGCCCGACCACGCGAATCGAACTCGTGGAGCCAGCGTCCATGGGGTTGGCCGCGGCGAGCGCCACCGACTGGACGCCCGGCTGTGCGCTCAAGCGCGTGCGCACCTCCTGCTCAAGTCGCAGGCGCTCGGGCCAGTTGGGAAAGCGGGCAAAGTCCTGCGGGTATCGCGAGACCGGCAGCGCGAATTCAGCCTTGAACACCTGCGAGGCGTCAAATCCGGGGTCCACCTGCTGGAGCGTCCAGAGACTGCGAATGAGCAGCGAGGCACCAACGGTGAGCGTCGTGGCCATGGCGAGTTGCGCCACCACAAGCCCGGAACGCACCAACCGTTGACGACGACTGCCGGCGCTGCCCCGTCCGTCGGCCTGCAAGGCGGAATGCAGATTGAGGCGACGCGCGTGCAGCGTGGGCAGCAGTCCAAACGCGAAGGCAATGAGCAGCGATACGCCGGCGGTGCAGACGAGTGCAAAGGCGTCCAGCTGTAGCTCGCCGGCGCGCGGAATCGTGGCCGGAGCGAGCACCCGGAGTGCCTGCACCGCACCGGCCGCAAACGCAGTGCCAAGCACGGCGCCGAGTCCAACCAGTACCGCGCCTTCCACGCCGAACTGCCGGGCGAGCCGTCCACTGCTGGCGCCGAGCGCAGTGCGCACGGTGACCTCGCGCGTGCGACCGGCTGCGCGTGCGAGCAGCAGATTGGTCACGTTTGTGCAGGCCACCAGCAGCACAAGCGCAACCGCCGCCACCAGCACATAGAGCGTGGTGCGGATGGGACCAAACACCACGGCATCCAGCGATTCCACGAACGCGCCGCGCGCATCGTTCGATTGTGGATACTCGGCTTCGAGGTCGGAAGTGATCTGCGTGAACTCCGCCTGCGCCGCCGCCAGTGTGGCACCCGCGGCAAGACGTCCAATCACGAAGATGGGGTGGTTGTCGCGGGACGCTTCGGGCGAGGCGCGGAGCGGCATCCACACGTCCACGCGTGGGCGCCCGCCGCGGTCAGCAAAGCCACGCTGATAGGCAGCAGCACCCAGCACCTGCAGCGTGCCAAAATCGGAGCCGCGCGGCAGCACACCCACCACCTGCCACTCCATATCATCGAGCCGAAGCGTCTGGCCGAGTGCGGCCGGGTCGCGCTGGAACAGCCAATCCCACAGGTCCTCGCCAATCAGCACCGCCCGCGGACCCCCTGCACGATCCTCGTCTGCGGTGAACACCCGCCCCACCAGCGGGGAGAGGCCGACGGTCGCAAAAAATCCCTCACTCACGCCCAGTGACGGCACCCGCGTGGGGTCACCGCTGGCGAGCGTGACGTTCACCTCGCGTGGCGTGAGCGCGGCGAGCTGCTCGAACTGCTGCGTGCGCGTCTGAAAATCCGCAAAATCCGGGATCGCCGACGGCTCGCGCGCCGTGTTGCTGCTGCGGTCGGTGCCCCACACCATCGCAAGGCGTCCCGGATCGCGAAACGGCGCCGGCCGCAGGAGCACTCCGTTCACGACACTGAAAATCGCGGCGGTGGCGCCGATACCGAGCGCGAGCGTGAGCACGGCCGCGAAGGCAAAGGCCGGGCTCCGGCGCAGCGAGCGCAGCGCGAAGCGGAGATCGAGCAGGAGGGAGTCCACGGCGGAAGCTCGGCGGGAGTGAGGGGGACCGTTGCGTATTGGACAGCGCGTCAAGGCCAATCGTTTCTCCTCGCAACGCGAAAGTGAAGGGGCTTGGCCCCTCCCTCCAGTTCCTCGACATGCGCGTCGTGCTCATGTGCGCCCTTCCCGCCGCCGAGCAGCTGTTCCGACTGCACGGCCCGTCGGACACGCAGATGCTGGTGCCCCGCCGCGCCGAGGCCGCCGCCCGCAATGCGCCAGCGCCTCGCCCGCCCCGAGGATACGTTCCCGCTCATGCCAACTCCGAATCGCCGCTCGATCCCGCTTGCAGCGTTTGCAGCGCTTGCAACGCTCTCCCTTCTGGCCAGCGCCCGCCCCGTCCCCGCCCAGGCCCCCGCTGAGTCCGCTCGCACCCGCTGGGAACGCCTCTGCCAGATTCGCCGCGACCAGTTCGACCTCATCCTGCCCGGCGCCATGCGCGACCAGGGCGTGGACATGTGGATCGTGATGCAGAAGGAGAACCAGTTCGACCCCATGTACGACGACCTGGGGCGCGGCTACGTGGGCAGCGTGGGCTACTGGATTTTCACCGACAGGGGTGACCGCATTGAACGCGCCGCCCTTGGCGTGTCCGGCTACCAGCTCGAACGGTGCGGCTACGACTTGGTGCGCGGATTCGCACCGCTCAAGGCCTTCGTGGAGGAGCGCAACCCCAAGCGCATCGCGCTCAACTACTCCGAGAACATCGGCGCTGCAGACGGCCTCTCCAAAACCAACCACGACCGCCTGCTCAAGGAACTCGGCCCCACGCTCGCCTCGCGCGTGGTGTCGGCCGAACGCGTGGTCTCCGACTTCCGCAGCAACTTCACGGCGTCGCGCCTCGTGGCGCTCGGCGAAGCGGGTGAACTCTCGCGTCGCATCGCGGATCGCGCGCTCTCCAACGAGATCATCACACCCGGTGTCACCACCCTCGAGGACGTCTCGTGGTGGATGATGGACCAGCTCCAGCAGCGCGCACTCGGCTCGAGCTTCGAGATGCCGTCCGTCTACATCACGGGACCGCGTGGTGTGGAGGCGACGTCCAACGATCGCATCATCCAGCGCGGCGATCTGCTCATGATTGACTGGGGTGTGGGGTATCTCAACACGTGGACGGACGTGAAGCGCATCGCCTACGTACTCAAAGAGGGCGAAACGGCTGTGCCGGCGGGGCTCAAGGCCGCCTTCGACAATGCCGTTGCCGTGCGCAACATCATTCGTCGCACCATCCGCCCTGGTCCCACGGCAGGCGCCATGCTCGAAACGGTGACCACGGCAATTACGGACGCCGGCTTCCGCATGCAGGGCACCTTCAACGAGGTGTCCGACGACGGCAAGGTGGAAGTCATGATCGGCTGCCACTCCATTGGTGACCGCGGACACGGGAGCGGGCCGTCCATCGCGTGGTTCAATCCGGCGCAACATCCGTTTCCCATCAAGCCGTTCAATCCGTTCTCCATTGAGCTGTTCGTGTGGACACCGGTGCCGGAGTGGGGCGGCGCCAAGGCACGCATTCCACTGGAGGACGACGCGATGGTCACGCAGCGCGGTGTGGAGTGGTTCTACCCGATCAACGATGGCATACGCGTGATCAAGTAGGGGCGATGCACGCAGCGTTGCGCCCCGGGCGCTGCGCCGATCGCGCTACTTTCCACAGAGGGCACCCCATCCGAGGCGCCCGACCTCCAGAACCGGACTGCGCATGCCGCCTGTTTCCCTCCCCACACCGCTGGTCTCCACCCACTGGCTCGCGGAGCATCTCCGCGACGCGCACGTGAAGGTTGTGGACGCCACGATGTACCTTCCAGGCGCCGGCCGCGATGCGCGTGCCGAGTACGTTGCCGGTCACATCCCGAGCGCCGTGTTCTGCGACATCGGGTATGTGAGCGACGAGTCGTCACCGCTGCCGCACACGATGCCGTCCGCTGAGCTGTTTGCCGAGCGCGTTGGGTCGCTCGGGATCGGGTCCGATGACGCCGTGATCGTGTACGACAGCTCCGGGCAGAACTTCAGTGCGCCGCGGCTGTGGTGGCTGTTCCGGACGTTCGGTCATGCGCGCGTTTCCGTACTCGACGGCGGGCTTCGCAAGTGGCAGGCTGAGGCGCGCGCGATCAGCACCGACATCCCGTCACCCACCCACGCGGCGTTTCATGCCGAGCTCGCACCGGAGCGCGTGCGCGACCTCGAGGCCATGCGCGCGAACCTCGCGTCGCACGATGCGAATCCCCCTGCGGCTCAGGTCGCAGACGCCCGGTCGCCCGGTCGCTTTGCCGGCGCCGAGCCGGAGCCACGCCCCGGCGTGCGCAGCGGGCACATTCCCGGCAGCACCAACGTGCACTACGCGCGCCTTGTGAATGCTGATGGCACGCTGCGTTCGGCTACCGAGTTGCGGGAGATCATGCAGCAGGCTGGTCTGGATCTCGCGCAGCCCATCATTGCGAGCTGTGGGTCGGGCGTGACGGCGTGCGCGGTGCTCCTGGCACTCGACACGCTCGGTGTGAAAGACATCGCCATGTATGACGGCAGCTGGACCGAATGGGGCGGCGCGAGCGATACGCCCGTGCAGACGGGGGCCTGACGGTGCGCGCGCTGCGACTTGCCGCCTCGGCGCTGCTCGTGTGCTGTGTCAGCCACACAGCCGACGCGCAGCAAGCGAGCGCGCCCGCCGTTCGTGCCGGCGACCTGCTCATCACCGGCGGACGTCTGTGGGACGGAGTGGCGGACACCGCCCGCACCAATCCGGGGCTGCTCATTCGCCATGGCAGCATCATGGCCATTGGCGTGTCGGCGCCCACAGGTGCTGCGAGCGGCCGAAACCCGGACGGCAGTACGTCGCTCGTGCTGCCGTCTGATGCGTTTGTCATGCCTGGGCTGTTCGACCTGCACGCACACTACGCTGTGGACCTGTTCGGCGAAGGCCGGATTGACGAATACAACGTGAACGCCTCGCTGTTTCTCGCCAACGGTGTCACGTCCACGTTTCCGGCCGGTGAAGTGGACCCGGTGGAAGCGCGAAGCGCCCGCGAACGCATTGCGCGCGGTGAGATGCCCGGTCCGCGCATTTACAGTTCCGGCCCGTACTTCGGCAGTTGGCGCACCGGTTGGCGCGAGGCCGCCATCACGCCGGACTCGCTGCGCAAGGAAGCCACGTGGTGGGCGCTGCAGGGCGTGCGCGGGTTCAAGGTGAAAGGCATTTCGCCACGGTTGCTGCCGGTGCTCATCGACGTCGCGCACGCGAACGGCCTCACCGTGACGGGCCACCTCGACTCCAATCTGCGCGGCGTGAATCCGCGCGATGCGATCCTCATGGGCATCGATCGCGTGGAGCACTTTCTGGGTGGCGACGCGATTGACGATACCAAGCCTGCCTACAGCTCGCTCGACAAACTCGACCTCACCAACCCAACAACGCGCGCGCAGATCGAAGCACAAACGCGACTGTTCATTGAACACGGCACCTACTTCGATGCCACAATGGCCGCCTACGGGTACTGGACGGTGCGCGAGCCCGGACTTTATGACGACTGGGCAGATGAACGCGCATTTCTCACGCCCTTTGCGCGTCGTGTCGTGGAGGCGCAGCTGCCCCGTCCGCCGCTGCCGCAGTTCGAGAAAATCCACTATGTGAAAAAGCAGACGCTCAAGGCCTTCTACGACGCCGGTGGTGCGGCCCAGCTCACGCTCGGCACCGACCATCCGAGCTGGGGCGAGTTCTGGTCGGGGTTTGGTGCGCATCGCGAGTTGCACGCCATGGTGCTGGCCGGTCTGCCGCCGCTGGCCGCACTACGCGCCGGCACCATCAACGCGGCCCGCGCCATTGGCGTGAGCGAGCGTCTGGGCACCATTGAGACTGGCAAGTACGCCGACCTGTATGTGGTGCAGGGGAATCCACTCACCACCATCACGGACTCGCGACGCGGTCTGTATGTGGTGCGGGCCGGCACGGTGTACCGCACGGCCGAACTGCTCGACGCCGTGCGCGGTCGCATGGGACCAGCTGGCGAGGCGGACGCCGAGTGGTGGAAGGGCAACATCCGGCTGCGCGGCGGTCCGGGGCGGTGATTCGCTACGTGCGGTAGATCCCCGCACCCACGAGCCCGACAGCGTGGAGTTCGAGCAAACGCCTGCTAAATTGGCGGCAACCTCTTCCTTCCCCTGCCCATGACCCGCCTCGTCTCTGCGCTCTCGCTCGCCGTCGGACTGTCGGTGCTCGTCCTGCCGCACGCCTCTCGCGCGCAGGCACCGACACCGTCCGCTGCCCGCAAGGTCCTGTCGCCGGCCGACTACTCCCGCTGGCGGATCATCGACCGTGCACAGCTCTCGCCTGACGGCAGGTTTGCCGCGTATGGGCTGCGCTTCACCAACACGCTGCCCACCGATGCGAAGCCGGTGCTCGTGCTGCGCGATGTCGCGGCCCGCACGCAGATCGAGATCGCCGACGCGTCGCAGGCCAGCTTTTCCCCCGACGGCAAGTGGTTGACGTATCTGGTGGAGGTGCAGCCGCCCCGCCCGTCGCGCGGGGGTGACTCGAGCGCAGTGGCCGATACGACCTCAGCCACGCCGCCAGCCACGCCGCCGGCTACCCCGCCAGCCACGCCGCCCACCGTGGGCCCGACACCAGCCCAGCCCACGCCTGCCGCGCGTGGTGCCAACGCGGTGCAGCGGCGCTGGGAGCTGCGCGAGCTCGCCACGGGCCGCACACAGTCGTGGAAGGACATCCAGTCCGTCAGCTTCTCGCCGTCGTCGTCACACCTGCTGCTGCGCCGCCGACCGGCGGGCGGCGGTGCGACGGGCGGCGGACCGGCCGGCGGCGGACCGGCGGGCGGGTCGGGTCCCGCGGCCAGCGCCGCGTCACGCGGACCGATTGCCCCGCGCGGCATTGATCACATCCTGCACGACCTTGGCAGCGGTCGCTCACTGTTTCTCGGCAGTGTCGATGAAGCCGAGTTCAGTGTGAGCGGGACGCACCTCGCGTACACCGTGGACGCCGCGGTGCGCGATGGCAATGGCCTCTTTCTCATCACGCTGGCCGACTCGCGCAACGAAGCCCTCGACAATGACTCGCTGCGCTACAGCCGCCTCGCCTGGAACGACCGTGGTTCGGCTGTCGCGGTGCTCAAGGGTCGCGAGAAAGAGAAGATGCGCGAGCTGAGCAACCAGCTCCTCGTGATCAGCGATGTCGCCGGAGAACGCACCCGCGCGGTGCTCGATGCCTCCGCCGCACAAACGTTCCCATCGGGCTTCGTGATCAGCGAACGCGCATCGCTTGAGTGGAGCGATGACGGGCGCCGCGTTTATCTGGGCATCATCCCGCAGCGCGCCGCACCGGATACCGCACGCCGGCGCAGCACCGACTCCATCGCCGATGTGGACGTGTGGCGCACGCAGGACGAACGCATCCAGTCGCAACAAATGATCCAGGCGGAGCAGGAGCGCAACCGCACGTTCCGCCAATCGTTCGACGTGACGGCGGGCCGCTTCGTGGCGCTCACCGACTCGTCCATGCGCGACATTGAGCTCCCCATCAACGGGGTGTACGCCGTGGGACGCAACGCCCAGCCGTACCTCTCCGACAACCGGAGCTCGTCGGCTGACTTCTATCGCGTGGACACGCGCACCGGTGAACGCACGCCGCTGCTCACCAACCAACTCTCGGGTCAACACGTGGGCGGCATCTCGCCGGACGGTCGCCATTTCCTGTACTTCAAGGAGGCGCGCTGGCACGCCATCGAACTGGCGAATGCGACATCACGCGCGCTCGGCGGCGGCAACGCACCCAGTTTCGTCAATACGGAATACGACTACCCCGGTCCGCGTCCGCCGTACGGTGTGGAAGGCTTCACGCCGGACGGTGACCAAGTGATCATGCGCACACGATATGACTTGTGGGCGCTGCCGCTTGGCGCAAGCGGCGCCTCACGCAACCTCACGAATGGTGTGGGCACACGTGATCGCATCGTGTTCCGTCAGGTTCGCTTCGCGCCCATTGATTCGTCGGCTCGGCGTGCGGCCCGTGTCTCGCAGGAGATCGACCTGTCGCAGCCGGTACAACTCTCAGCCTACGGGGATTGGAGCAAGAAGAGCGGCTTCTACACCTTGGCCGACGGAGAGCTCACGGCACTCGTGTTCGAAGACGCGGCCTACAGCACGCCAGCGCAGGCGCGCGATGCCAACGTCGTGCTGTTCACGCGACAGACCTTCGAGCAGTTCCCGGATGTGCAGCTCGCGAGCGCCGACTTGAGGAACCCGGTGCAGATCAGTGACGCCAATCCGCAGCAGGGTGAGTTCCGCTGGGGCCGCCGGTTGCTCTTCGACTACACCACGCGTCGCGGTGTGAAGCTGCAGGGCATCCTCGCGCTGCCTGATGACTACGTGGCCGGCACGAAGCTGCCCATGCTCGTCACGTTCTACGAGAAGAACTCGCAGACCATGCACCGCTATCCCACGCCGTCGTTCCTCACCGGCATGGGTGGCATGCCCGTCGAGGCCGTGAGCCGCGGCTACGCCACCATGCTGCCCGACGTGCACTTCCACACGGGCTCGTCACACAGCGACATGCTTGACGCGGTGGAAGCGGCCACGCGCAAGGTGATCAGCATGGGCTACGCAGACCCGAAGCGTATCGGCGTGCACGGTCACAGCTATGGCGGCGAGGGTGCGGCGTTCATCGGGACGCAGTCCACGCTGTTCGCCGCCGTCGGCATGGGTGCCGGCGTGACCGACCTCTTCTCGGATTTCTCGCAGAGCTGGGGCTGGAGCTACCAGGTGTCGGGCGGTAGCGGTGCCAATGGCAACAACTACTACATGTTGGGTCAGGGCCGGTGGGGCGTCTCGCCCTGGGAGAACCCCACGCGCTATCGCAACGAGTCAGCGCTCACGCATGCCAACAAGGTGAATGTGCCCTTCCTCATCATGCACGGCACCGCCGACCCGACGGTGTCGTTCTCCGAAGGCATGAACTTCTACAACGCCCTGCGCTTCAACGGAAAGGATGCGGTCATGCTGGCATATCCCGGTGAAGGACACGGACTGCGCGGCCTCGCGAATCGCCGCGACCTCACCGTGCGCTACTTCCAGTTCTTCGACCATCATCTCCGCGGCGCGCCGGCTCCGAAATGGCTGACCGATGGTGTGCCGTACATCGCGAAGGACCAGATGCGCGATCCCGTGAAGTGACGTCCCGACGTCACCGTCGAGAGGATTACTCAAGAAGCTGCCGGGTACGCGGGTGCGCCACCGTCGACCAGCGACTATTGCTTCGGTCCGAAGAGCTCTGCTTCGTGCACGTGCAACGGCGGAAGCGCGGGCACGGGTGTCCAGGTGATGGAGCCGTGACAGATCTCCGGAAACTCCGACGCCGCCGTCCAGCGCTCGATGGCTCGTGTTTCCTCGTCGACGAGCTACACCTCGGCCACGCCGTGGCTCAGGTACGCGGGTCGCTTGCGATGTCGATCCCGTTTGCGCGTTGACGCGCTCAGTACCTCGACCACGAGTATCGGCGCGGGCAGCTCGCGCCACGGTGTGTCGCGATACTCGGGTGATGGGTACACCGCGATGTCTGGTTCAAGCCAGATGGTTTCGCTGACGTAGACGCCGCCCGGAGCAAGGAATCGCCATCCGGTGTACGCGCGACACCACATGGCGAGTGCGACCAACAGCCGAGCCACGATCCCCTGGTGTCCGCTCGACGGGAGCGGCGTCACGAGCAGCTCGCCGTGCAGGATCTCGTAGCGGTCGCCGTTGTCGGGCAACTGCTCCAGATCGGCCACGGTCCAGAGGCTTCGCTCAGGAATTCCCGGAAGTGCAGGCATAGCCATATGGTCGGCTCGGCGACGGGGAGAGCGCAAGGGGCGAACATCCGCCGAGGGTAGGACGAGAGCGGCGAATCATCATGCCAGTATACCCTCACGCGGATGCACTCCCTTCCATAACTTGCAAGGAACCGTCCGTTCCGCTGCACCCGCAACTGTGGCACTGCCTATGCGTATTCCCCACCCCTCACGCGTCGAGCATACTGCTTCGCGCCGAGCAATCTCGCCAACGCGGCCGTGCAGCATCATCGTAGCGCTCGCGCTCCTGATCGGCGTCACGTTGCCGCAAGGCGCGCACGGTCAGTCACAAGCGGCCCAGTCGGGCGGCGCCGAGTCGCGCGCCGCCGCGCTCCAGGTCGCCCAGGCGCACCGCGTCCCCGAGGCCGATCGACTGCTGCCGTGGGCCGAGCAGATCCGTGTGCGCGAGCGGTGGCTCACGCAGCGTCATGCCCTGCTGCTGCCCATGATGCGGCGCCACGGGGTTGGCATGTGGATCGTGGTGAACGAGGAGTTTCACGACGACCCGGTGGTGCAGTACATCGCCCCACCGCGTCCGTACACGGGGAATCGCGACATCTTCGTGTTCGTGGACGCCGGAGCGGACGGTCTGCGCAAGTTCGCGATCACGGGCTACACCGAGGAGAATCTCACCCGTTTCTTCGACGCACCGAGCGATGAACCGCGTCCGCCTGCCCAGGCGCTGCGCGAGATCTACCAGCGATTCACACCCACCACCGTCGCACTGGGAATCCGTGGTCGCCGCGGACAAACACGCGCGCTCGGCTACGACGCCTATCGGTTTGTGGCCGAGACGCTGGGGCCGGAGGCTGAAGCGACGTTCATGCCTGCGGGTGAACTCATCGAGGAATATCTCGACACGCGTCTTCCGGAAGAGATGCCGCACTATACGGCGGCCGTTGCGGTCACCGAAGCGATCGTGAAGCGTGCGCTGTCCAACGCCGTGATCACGCCGGGCCGCACCACCGTGGGTGACGTGCGATTTGCGCTCTACGACATGCTCTGGGGTGCCGGCGTGCGCACCTGGTTCCAACCGGACCTTCGCGTGCAGCGCGCCGGTACCGACATCGCCACCTCGCGCGGATTCCTTGCCGTGGCGCCGGAGAAGACGGTGCTCCTGCCCGGCGATGTGGTGCACATCGATTTCGGCATCACCTACATGGGCTTCGATACCGATTGGCAGAAGATGGCGTATCTGCTCAAGTCTGGCGAGACCGATGCACCGGCCGGCCTCAAGCGTGCGATGGCCAACAGCAACACGCTGCAGGATGCACTCACCCAGCGCCATGCGCGCCCGGGTCTCACGGGCGGTGCGGTGTTCAACGCCACCATGGCGGAAATGCGCGAGCGACAGATCGAGGCGATGATCTACTCGCACCCCATCGGGGCGCAGGGCCACGGACTGGGCAGCTCCATCGATTTTCGCAGCCCGCTCCGGAGCGATACGCTGTCTCTCAACGCGCGTCTGCGGCTTGGCAGCTACATCTCCGTGGAGCTCAACACCGCCACCCCCATTCCGGAGTGGGACGACAAGAAGCTGTTCGTGATGTTCGAGGATGACGCCCACCTCACGGAGACGGGCTATCGGTTCTTTCGTCCGCGTCAGGAACAGTTCTATTTGATCAAGCCGGAGCGGTGAACCCGGCATTATCTTGCACCCATGACGATTCTCGTGGTGGGAGCAGGTGGAGCGGGCGGCTACTTTGCCGCACGCTGGGCTGAGGCTGGCCTGGACGTGGCCGTGCTGGCGCGCGGCGCCACGCTGGACGCCATTCGCGCCTCCGGCATGCATCTGCGCACGCCGACTGGTGATGTGCGCGTGCCACTGCGCGCTGTGGAGCACGCTCGCGAAGCCGGTGACCTCGATCTGGTGGTGTTCGCCACCAAAACCTGGCAGCTGCCCGACGCCATCGCGCAGGTCGCGTCCGCCGTCACCAACCGTACCATGGTGCTCGGCCTGCAGAATGGCGTGGACAGTGTGGCCGTGCTCACCGAGCAGCTGCCGCAGGCCATTGTGCTTGGCGGGACGTGCCGCATCATGAGCAAGATCGAGGCGCCCGGCGTGATTCGACACATGGGCATCGAACCCACCATCACCATCGGCGAACCGGGCGGTGGTGCATCGGAGCGAACCGCGCAGCTGGCGGCACGACTGTCAGTAGGCCCCGCTAACGCGCCGTACGTGCGTGCCGATGCCTCCGACGACGTGCAGGTCGCGATCTGGCGCAAGTTCCTGTTCTTCGCGCCGGTGAGCAGCGTGGGGTCGGTGACCCGCGCACCGGTCAGCCTGTTCCGGTCGCTCGCACAAAGTCGCGCCCTGCTCGAGTCCGCGATGCAGGAGGTCTACGCCGTGGCGCGCGCCCACCATGTGGCCCTGCGCCAAGAAAGCGTGGCGCAAACACTGGCTTTCGTGGATGGACTACCCGACGGCGCCACGAGCTCCACGCAGCGCGACGTGATTGCCGGTCGTGCCAGCGAGCTCGAGGCGCTGTCGGGAGCGGTGGTGCGTCTGGGCAAGAGCGGTGGGGTGCCCACGCCGGTGTTCAACGTGCTGTACGGCGCACTGGTGCCGCTCGAAGCCAAGGCGCGCGGCAACGCCACCTGGACGGACTGACGGCACTCGCTACGCCGTACGCAGCGGCTCCCACCAGTTGCGATGCTCGAGATACCACTGCACCGTCTCGCGAAGCCCCGCCTGAAATGTCACGTGTGGTTCCCAGCCTAATTCGCGCGTGATCGTGGATGCATCCACGGCGTAGCGAAAGTCGTGTCCGGGGCGATCGGACACGAAGGTGATCAGCTCCGCGCGCGGCCCGATGTGCGCGTCCGGCGACAGTTCGTCCATCAGCGTGCAAATGTGGCGTACCACGCCGATGTTGCGATGTTCGCCATGTCCGCCCACCAGATAGCGCGCCGGAGGCGAGCCACCGTCGAGCACCCGCACGAGCGCGTGCACGTGATCGTGCACATGCAGCCAGTCACGCACGTTGTTGCCTGTGCCGTAGACGGGAAGCGGCTCACCGCACACGGCATTGCAGATCATGCGCGGAATCAGCTTCTCGGGATGCTGATAGGGTCCGTAGTTGTTGCCGCTGTGCGAAAGCAGCACGGGCAATCCGTACGTGTGATGCCACGCGCGCACCAGATGATCCGCGCCCGCTTTGGTGGCGGCGTACGGCGAACGCGGATCGTACGCGGATGTCTCGTCAAAATGCCCCGTGTCGCCAAGCGCGCCAAAGACCTCGTCGGTGGACACCTGCACGAACCGGAATCGTGCACGCGCATCGCTGCTGAGTGCGTCCCAGTAGCGGCGCACCTCTTCGAGCAGCGTGAACGTGCCCACCAGATTGCTGGCCACGAACGGCGCCGCACCATGAATGGACCGGCCCACATGCGACTCGGCCGCCAGATGCAGCACGGCACGCGGGCGGTGCTGCGACAGCAACTCACGCAACGCCTCCGCGTTCGTGATGTCCACCTGCGCGAAGTGGTGCTGCGGATGATCCAGCACCGGGTGCAGCGCATCGAGCGTGCCGGCGTAAGTGAGCGCGTCCACCGTCACCACGGTGCGACCGGCGTCGAGCACCAGGTGCCGCACGAGCGCCGAGCCGATGAAGCCTGCGCCGCCCGTCACGAGAAGGGTCACGGGGTCAGAAGGTGAAGGTGGTGCCCAAGGCGGTATGGCGCAGTATACGAAAACATAATTGGGATAATGGCGATTCTCGCACGGACCTGCTTGGTTGTCGCGTCGTCTACCACACCGCTGCCGGGCGCGGCGTCACTGGCTAACTTCAAGGAGTGGTTCCGTTCCCGTCCCGATCGCCCAAACTCCGCACATGTCTCCTGCGCTGCTGTTGGCCCTGCAACTCGTCGCCGCTCCGATGGACAGTACGCACTGCGTGGCCGCCGCGGCGTTCCTGCGTGGCGAGCCGCGAATGGTGGCCGAGATCTCGCCTGACACCGTTGACGACTGGCGTAGCGGCCAGCGCGTGGCCACGTGCACCATCACGGCGGCCGGCGCAAGCGATATTGGCGTGAACCGCGAGGCCATTCGCCTGTATGACCGCGTGCGCGCGGCCGGTTGGGTACGCACCCCTGATCCGCGCGATGCGCCAACGGAGGCGTCACTGCGCTTCCGGCACGAACGATCCGATTGCCTGTTCAACATCAATCGGGAAGCGATGCTGTTCACCGATGCCGAGGAGCGGGTGAACGCCGCGCTCACGGTGAAGCCGGGCGAGACGCGGTACCAGGTGTTCGTGATCTGCCTGCCGGTGTTGCCGGCGAAAGTGCGGTAGCAGCGCGTGCGCGACACGAGTGCCGAGGCGGCCGCCGTGCAGCGCGCGGCGATCCTGCGCCGCGATCCCATGCAGCGGGTGCATGACATGCTGCAGCTGAGCGAGGAGCTGCGCGAGGTGGCCCTGGACGCGTTGCGGCGGCAGTACCCGGATGAGCCGTTGCTGTCGCTCGTGGCACGACTGACGGGTGAACCCATGGTGCCGGGTTGCCGTCGCGGTCCGATTCCGGGACGATGACGATCGTGCAGTTCCTGCACGAGGCTGTAGGTGTCGCGTGAATTGGCACGAGAGGCGATGGCGGATCGCACGCTGTTCAACGTGATCGACGGTGAAAGCGGATGGAAAGCCGACCTGATCGTGCGCAAGGACAGGCCGTTCTCGAACGCGGAGTTTGCGCGACGCCAGCCCGGCATGCTCCTCGGTGTGGAGATCGCGATTGCGACCCCGGAAGACCTGATTCTGTCCAAGCTGGAATGGGCGTCGCTCGGTGCATCGGCACGGCAGTTGGAGGACGTGCGCGCGCTCGTGGCCATGGCTGGCGATGCGCTCGACCGTGCGTATGTCGCGCATTGGGCGGACGCGCTGGGTCTGGCAGAGGCGTGGGATGAAATCAGCAGAGCGGAACGAGGTTGATGGACCGTACTCGTTCCGGACCGTGCACCCTCACCGCACGGCAAGGGAGCACCGTTGGGGCCGATCCGCCAGTACCGCGCCTCACGTGACGGTGGCGCAGGCTGGCGAAGCCAGAGACTTCCGTCGGCGCCTGAGTAGAGCTGTGCAATCGCAGGCCAGGGAGTCCACGATGGCCGCAACATCGGCGCGCGTGACGGGTTTGGTCTCTGGTCGAAAGCGCAGCGTGCGAAGCGTGTCGCCCGTGATGCCGATCTCCAGGATGGACAGGTCAGACGCGCGCGATGCTGACTGGCCAAATCGAAACGGCTGCGAGGTGGTGATGCCCGGCGGAATGGCCAGCACCACTGATCCACCAGCGCCTGCAACGGAATAGTGCACGCGCGGCTGAACGGGTTGCCTCGTGCTGAATACGCCGAGCGGCTTGCGCGGCTCGCCGGGGTACGCTTGAACGCTCATGTCCGTGTTTTCCACCGGTACCGTGACAAGCTGAACCGGACGACTGTCGGTAGCATTCCGGTGTTCGATGACCAATGGTTCCCGCCCGCCCGTCGCGGACGAAGCGCGAGCTGGCGCGCGAAAGGAGAACAGGCCTCGCGCGGAGACGCCCGAGGTGGACTGGTCGAAAACGCGAGACGTGCTCGTGCTCAGGAATCGACCACTTCTCATCTCAGAAGCGCTCAGTCGCGACGCGGTGATCCCACCCAGTGCCATGTTCGGTCGTTGATTGTTGCCGGTCCAGAGCCACGCCGTGGCCGCTGCTTGCACCTGTGCAACGGTGGTGAAAAGTGACTGCGACATCCAGTCGTATCGCACGGTGCGATTGGACCGCTCAATGTACGGGTTCTGTTGTGGCTTCCCTGGCTGAAGGAAGTCCAGCGCGATGCCACGCCATTCGATGCGCTGATCGAGCGCGCGGAAGACTCGGTCCTCCGGCAACGACAGATCCACCTCCATCGCCAACCCTTCTCGATTGAAGTCGTGGATCACGTTGAAGAGTCGAACGCTGCGTCCGTCCGCCAACTGACCGTGCATGAAATCCGTCGACCACGTGTCGTTCCTGACCGCCGGGACCACCAGGGGCTCGGGCACGGCGCGCACGACCCGTCTGCGTGGCTTGATGCGCAGATTCAGCTCAGCGCGCGATACACGCGCTACACCCGTTTGTGGTCTCACGTGAATTGCTGCACGTTGCGCAGGTACAGAAAGCAGAACCCGAACCCCCACGAGCGAGGCGCCGTGGTCAGGCGGAGGAGCCGGTCCTCGAGCTGCGCGTTCTGGTCGGAGTGCTTGGCATGGAAGCGATAGCACGTCTCGCTGATCGCGAACGTGGCACAGGCATGTTGGATGGTCGTACGCGCCGTTTTTCCAGTTTTGTCGACCTCGCTTTTCCGGGGAGATTACCATGAGCTCGGCGCGCTCCGCGCTCGCCGTCGCTTTGGCCAACTCACACTCGAGGGCCGCCGCGCGCCTGCTCGCGGGATCGGGGATCGCAGGCTTGGGGCCACGGCGTTTCGCGGGGCCCTGCAACTCGCCGCGTCGCTCGGCCGCTCGCCAGACGGGGAGATGCGACGAATACAAGCCTTCGCGGCGCAGCAGCGCCCCGAGCTCGCCGGCCTTGGTGCAGGCATCAGCCGCCGCCAGGATCTTGAGCTTCTAGGCCGTCGCAAACTGACGGCGTGTCCGGGTCGGTGACACTCCGGTATCAGAATGATGGGGAACAGCCTCGATCACCCTCGTACAGGGAAGGATCGGTGTCTCACTCATATTGGCAGAGAGGGACTCTTGTTCATTCTTTCGTATCCGCGCTCGGACCTTCAGGATTTCAACTACGGAGGCAAGTCGAACCATTGGGGCGACTATTGCAGTCCTCAGATCGGTCAATCTCAAGCCGGTGCAGCAGTAGGGAAGTGTCGGCGTCGGGTTCGAATTTGGCAGTCGAGATACTGTACGAACCGCGCTCCAACCGAACGGTCACCTGAGAGCCGAGAATTTCGTTGCCGGGTTCCGCCGAGTCAAAGAGTATGAGATCCGAATCGTCAACTCTGAAGCAAAACGGTTGAACCATCCAATCCAGATTCTGCGGCAGCTGTCGCAACGTCGATTCGAGTTCTGCATCACCGGGTGAGTAGATGACACGCACAAGAATGCCTGCACTCCGCTCTGAAACGGACAGCCACATAGTCGGAACAGGTTCATCTCCGAGCACGAGACCACTGCCAGGTCCTACCGTAATCTCCGCAATATAATCTGTCGAGTCGCACGCACGATCATAGTCCGTTACCCTCTTATCTTCTCGCCAGCGAAAATCGGCCTCCAGATGTCGAAACGCGGGGGGCAGATTCACACCCTCCCAGAAACCGAGAAGGTCCTTGGCGAGAAGAAGGAGGGGGCCGCCGCCTGACTGAACCCACGCGTTGTGATTCGGCTCACCGATATGCATTCTGATGTCTCGCCAGAAACGTTCTGCTGGTGAACTCCAGCGTCTCGTGGAATCCACACCAGCGGATAACCAACGGGGATGCGGGTCAGCCCAGTCGAGCCTCACGCAATAGTCCGTGTGATGAGAGGAAGCGGTCTACACTGGCTTTGGTGACTCGACCTGCTTTTTTTGCCCACGAATGTAGCCGCCCTGTCGATTGCTACAGACGATGCAGTGCGGACCGAGCTGTTGTTCCTCCCCCGGCAGCTTTACTCCAGTTGGTGGCACATGATTTGGAACCCAGTTGCCAGACTTTACGCCTGACTCGCGAGTACCGCATGTCATACATCCGTCCCGTTCGCCGAGTCCGTTTACTGCGCGTCGTTCTCCCGCAGTCGGGGACGTTCCGGCGGTAGGAATGAGTTCCGCAATTTTTCCAAGAAAACCACCGATTGTCGCGCCGAAGCCGGAACCGAGTCCAACGATAACGGGAGTGGCAAACCCGCAGATGCCCATGGAGACAATGGCGCATCCCGTGCTAACTCCCCCTCCAATCACCGCACCCAATGTCGCCCCGAACGCAACACCTATAGCAATGCAGGGCGTGTCATTCGGCGCGGATCCGCATGCGCGTAACCCAAACGGATCCCGGAAGTTGATCGGATCCCCGCCCGCGAACGCGTACAGGTTGCGCCCGCCCGCGAGCCCGATGGGATCCTGCTGCGTGAACTGTCCCGTGCTGGGATCATAGAACCGATTCCGCTGGTACCGCAAG